>DATEMU010000005.1 GCA_035275405.1 Phycisphaerae bacterium | reverse complement strand
GCTACGGCTCAACCGAGTATAACCAATGGCGGCGAATAACGACAAGTCAGAATAGTGGATATACGAACGGCATGGCGGCGCTTCCGCCGACATAGACCAGTGCCCCGATGAGTGCGACAACTACCAGAATGGGCAGGAGCCACCATTTCTTGTTGTGCTTGAGAAAATCCCAGAACTCGGCGACCAGACCGACGCGCTCGGCGCCGGCTTCGCGGGTGAAGTCGTTGGGATCGCGGGTATCGTTGGCGCTCATGGGTTCCTCATTTTATCGACGGCGGGCCCGGCCCGCACTCCAGTCTCATTTCAGTTCAACGGCGGGTAGAACCCGCCCTACCTAAAACTGGCGGAAGTAGCGCTTCACGTCGGCGACCGGACGCCGCGGTATCCAATAGCTCGGCGCGGCGTCGTCGAACCGGCGGGTCATCGTGTCGCGCCCGATCAGTTTGAAGATTATCGCGACCGGCAAGAAGATCACAAAAAACATCACGGCCATGATGATCGGGCCGACGACGAGTCCGATGGGAAACGTCGCGACGAGCGCTATCGAATAGACCGGTCGGATCAGTTCGAACCCACCGGCCACTCCGATGACGAAAAAAGCGGCGAGGGCGACGAAGACCCACCGATGAGGACCGGCGACCTGCGCGTAAAAGAGGGCGGCCAGGGCCGCGAAGAGGAGGGCCCCGATTATCCCGTACTTCTTTTGTCGCTGGGGGACGCTCTTTAGCGTCGTGCCGATGACGCTCAGGACGGCGCCGGCGGCCAGGAGCTGCCAGGAGAGCAGGCGATCCGCAAACCGAACGATCGCGCCGACCTCGGCGATTTTTCCGACCGCCAGGATACCGAACACGATCGCGCCGATGGCGGCGAAGACCCGCAGGTCTTTCCTTTGGATGTCCCAATTGGTTTCGATGATTGCCATGGCCGTCTAATCCAGCTCGAATTCCTTCAGGTAATCGTCAAAGTCCACTTCCCGGGCTCCCGGCTGTTCTTCCTTGAGCAGCACGATGTTCTCCATCACCAGCACGTCCATGTTGGTGAACTTGAAGCAGCGGTAGGCATTCTCCGGATAGCACACGATCGGCTCGCTGCGGACATTGAAGCTGGTGTTGATAATTACGGGGCAGCCGGTCTTGTCCTTGAACCGCTTCATGATGTGGTAAAGCCGCCCGTGCCGCTCTTCGTCCACCGTCTGCACGCGGGCGGAATAGTCCACGTGGGTGATGGCCGGGACCACCGAACGAATCTGGTGGAGCTTGTCGATGCCGAAGAGACCGTTGTCCTTGTGCGGGGTGCGCTTGTCCTCGCGGACGGGGGCGACGAGGAGCATGTAGGGACTGTCCTCATTCGGTCGCATCTCAAAGTACTCGTGGACATCCTCACGGAGCACGCAGGGGGCGAAGGGGCGGAAGCTCTCGCGGAACTTGATCTTGAGGTTCATGATCGACTGCATCTTCGTCGAGCGGGCGTCGCCGACGATGCTGCGGCAGCCCAGCGCGCGCGGGCCGAATTCCATGCGCCCCTGGAAAAGGCCAATGACTTTTTCCTGCGCCATCAGTTCGGCCACTTTGTCGATCAACGCCTTCTCGTCGGTGTAGTGGTGATACTTGGCGCCGATGGAATCGAGGTACTTCTTGATCTCGCCGTCAGTGAATCGGGGGCCGAGCAGGCTGGCCGACTGTTTGTCGCGGCGGTTGTCGCTCTCGCGCTTGTTTCCGAGGAGCTGGTACCAGACGAAGAGGGCCGCACCGAGCGCTCCGCCCGCGTCACCGGCCGCCGGTTGAATGAAAATCTGGTCGAAATGCCCGTCGCGGAGGATCTCGCCGTTGCCCACGCAGTTGAGGGCGACGCCTCCGGCGAGGCAGAGATTTTTCATGCCCGTGACTTTTTGCACGTGCCGGGAGATCTTGAGCATGATCTCCTCGGTCACGACCTGCACGCTGCGGGCCAGGTCCATCTCGCGCTGGGTGATCTTGCCTTTTTCCGATTCCCGGGGGGGTCCGCCGAAGAGCTGCGCGAACTTGTCGTTCGTCATGGTCAGCCCTTCGCAGTAGTTGAAGTAGTCCATGTTCATCCGGAACGAACCGTCATCCTTGATGTGAACGAGGTGCTTGCGGATGAGGTCGACGTACTTCGGCTCTCCGTAGGGCGCGAGGCCCATGAGCTTGTATTCGCCGGAGTTGACCTTGAAGCCGGTGAAATAAGTGAAGGCCGAGTAGAGCATTCCCAGCGAGTGGGGAAAGTGCAGTTCGTGGGTCAGTTCGATCTTGTTGCCGCGGCCGGACCCGAAACTGGCCGTGGCCCATTCCCCGACGCCGTCGAGCGTAATGATCGCGGCCTCCTCGAAGGGCGAGGGGAAGAACGCGCTGGCCGCGTGGGACTCGTGATGCTCGGTGAAGATGTAACGGCCCTTGTAGGTCCCCTTGAGCGCTTTATCCATTTCGCGCGGCAGGTGCAGCTTCTGCTTGATCCACAGGGGCATGGCCTCGCGAAACGACGCGAATCCCCGCGGGGCATACGCCAGATAGGTCTCCAACAGCCGCTCGAACTTGAGCAGCGGTTTGTCATAAAAGGCGACATGGTCAAGCTGGTCGGGCGTGATCCCGCCTTCCTTCAGGCAGTACTCCACCGCGTTGACGGGAAACCGGTAGTCGTGCTTCTTTCGGGTGAACCGCTCCTCCTGCGCAGCGCCGACGATGCGGCCGTCCTGCACGAGACAGGCGGCGCTGTCGTGATAAAAGGCGGAGATCCCCAGGATGTTCATTCGGCAGCACCCACTCCGGAGCAGCTTGTGATATTAGGTCGGGCGACAGGTCGCCAGGGTGAACAAAATGATAGTATATCACAGGTCCCTCAAAAAGGGAGATACGGCCGGTAATGGAGGGCTGGAAAAGCCCTCCGTTTGAGAGGGGAACGAACCGGGAATGGTCCGTATTAGTGAATGGCGGCAGGGCCGTTATTCTTGCGGGTTTCGATTGATCTCGGCATGATGGCGGCAATGAACCTACCCACCGCTCGGAACGGGCCTGCCGAGTCATCCTATCGCAAATTGCACTTCCGCGTTCCCGGCAATTTGATCGTCCTATTGGGGCTGATGGGTGTCACGAACGCGGCGGCGGCCTATCCCCTGCAGGCGCCGCAAACGAGCCAGCGGCGTCTGCCCAACGGTTTCGTTTCTAAAACCTTGAAAATCAAGGATCAGCGGGACCGGAAGTATGCCGTATTTGTGCCACCGCAATACGGCGCGAGCCAAACGCATCGCTGGCCGCTCATCCTCTTCCTCCATGGAAGCGGCGAATGTGGGATGGACGGCATCAAACACACGACGCAGGGCCTTCCGGTCTACATCTCCAAACGCGCCACGCGCTTTCCCTTCCTGGTCGTCATGCCCCAGGCACAGCAGAATGCGTTTCGGGGTCCGGAGGCGGCGGCCGTCTGGGCCATCCTCGACGAAGTGGATCGGAGCTACCGCGTCGATCACGACCGCATCTTTCTGACCGGCCTGTCCATGGGCGGTATCGCCACGTGGGAGCTGGCGGTGCTGCGGCCGGACGTCTTCGCGGCGATCGTGCCGGTCTGCGGTTTTGCGCCGAACGAATACCTGTCCAACATCAAAGACCTTCCGGTCTGGGCATTTCATGGGGCGCTGGATCAAAACGTTTCGGTGTCGGGGTCGCGCGACGCGATCGGGGCGCTTCGGAAACTGGGCGCAACTCCGAAATATACGGAGTATCCGGATCTCGCGCATGTTTGCTGGGACCGCGCCTACGCGGAGCCGGAGCTTTACAAGTGGTTGCTGAAGCAACGTCGAGGGCCTCCGCCGAAGGTCATCGACTATTTGTTTCCGGGCGGAATGTCACGCGTATGGTGGCTGGCGGCGGAGGCGGAGCCCGGCGGAAAACGCCCGGCACGGATACATGCGGAGATCCGCGAAGGCGGGCATGTCGTATTAACGTCGGAAAACGTTGCGGGATGGGGGCTGGTGTCGAACGGCCCGCCGCTGCCGCCGGAATCCGACATCCGCGTCGAGTGGAACGGCAATGAGGTTTACCAGGGGAAGTTTGAGGGCTTGTTGAAGATGGAGCCGACGAAACCGACGACGCAGCCGTCCGCGAAGCCCGCCCAAGCGGCACCGTAAAAAACACACCGACGACCTTTGGGGCCGCCGGTGTGGGAGAGGAGGAGATGAAGTTGCCAGAGATTCGCCGGGCTACGGCCCCATCAGCAGACCGTCGGTGAACGGCTGCATGTCCATACCGTTGGCGTAGCCGTCGTTGTTCAGGTCGCCGACGAAGACATCGAAGAAACTCGACGTGCCCTCGCCGTTTTGGATCATCAACATCGTCTTGGGCCGCACCATGCCCATTCCGATGAACGTGACTTCATAATCGCCGTCGGGAAGTTCGGTCTCGATGTGACCCTGGCCTTCTTCGTCGAACTGCACGCACTCGACCATGAGCGGCGGGCTATTCGGCAGTCCGGGCGCCCGGAACTCGAGCAGACCGGTAATGGGGGGAAGAATGACCGGAGGAAGGAGAACGCCGTAGCACGATGTATAGAGCACGTACGAGAGGTCGGTCTCCACCGGCGGGCTGCAATCGTCGAATATCGTGCAGAAGATGGCGCCGCCGGCGTCGCGCTGTTGGGCGTCACAAAGACGGGTGTGATCGGCCTCCTGCGGGTCGCGATAGCCCGACCACCGGAAGTCCTCCACGCCCGAGCGGGGACTGTCGGTGTCAATTTCCGAAATTTGGAGCCAATATTTGAAGGCGGTGAGCGCCGCGAAGCCGCCGCCGGGCAGGCAGACGGTAAAGCGATAGACCTTGCGGCCCTGGCAGTCCAGGCCGGCGTAGGCATAGGAGGGTTTGAGGCACCAGAAGGCCTGGACCGTGGAAGGATTGCACCCCGCCGGGCAAGGCCCCGCCGTGTTGTTTCCCCAAATGGCGATGTAGAAAGTCCGCGTGAGCTGGTTCTGATTGGGATCCAGGACGACGCCCCACCAGCGGATCTTCTTGATGACCGTGGTAGCGGAGAACTGAAAATCGTCCATGGCGATCCTTTGCAACGGCTGAGGAGAAGTGCAGGTGATGACGGTCGATGAGAGCGCGCCGTTCGGCGCCCTCCACGGTTGATTCTGGGCCAATAGCGGCGACGTCAATAGGAGAAGGGCACTTGTCCAACCCCAACCGGTTGTGATTCGCATCATTGATATTGCCTCCTCGGGCATGTTGAGGTTCCGGTCGATCGGCACACGCCGGTTCGCCACGGAACGCGACCACTTTCCTGTTGGAGCCGCCCATCCCGAATCACCGATTGACTGACGATCCGGAAGGGGCGGCTCCAAAAATAGACGCGAAAACAGCGAGAGAACGGGCTCAAAAAAGATGGAAATGCCGACGAGGCAGTGCGAACGGGAGCGTCCGCGTCAGGCGGCGCTACAAATACGAATGCGCCGGCAGTCGTATGAAAACCGCCGGCGCGTTCGATGGACAGGAGGAGAAGTCAGCCAGGGACTCTACGGGGCCAAAAGGCCGCCCACAATGATGGGAATATCCGTGCCGTCGACGAGCTCGTCGTTATTGAGATCGCCAAACCGGTCGATGACAAAATCCGCGCCCATCGCCACGCCACCGCCGATCGCGATGGGGCGAGTCTGGGCGCCCATGCCCATGCCCCGCAGGGTCATCAAATAGCTTCCATCTTCCAGCCCCGGATCAATGGCGTACATCCCGTCATCCGCCGGTTCCACGAGGTCCGTGTAGAGGACCTCGCCTCCCGTCGTTGCTCGAAACTCGGCCAGGAAGACGGTCGGCGGAGGCAGCGGCAGGGTCGGCGCGAGGATCGCGCCCGCGACCAGCGTCGTTCCCAGCTTAAAGGCCAAGTCCGGCCCATTGGCGAAGCCTGCGGGATTGAGATGCGGCGCGCAGATGGCGCCCAGATCGCAACTCGCCACGGGAACGCCGGGATTGGGGGGTACCAGGAACATTGCCGGACACAGCGGATCGGCGTCGAACGCGCTGTCGAACGGGTGATAGGTGCTCCATCGGAAATCGACCAGACCGGGATTGATGCTTCCTGCCGACGGTGGCGCCGCCGTGGGCAGATCGATCTCGGAGATTTGCAGCCAGTAATGCGTTCCCGCCGTCTGGGTAAACGCCGGGCTCAACGGTGTCCAAAAGCCCCAGACGGTTTTCCCGTCACAGTTGATGCCGATCTTCTTGGAATGCGGGACGACACACCACGACATCAGCGGCATGCCCGGGTTTCCGCAAGGCGTGCAGGGGGTGTTAATGTGGTTCCAAATCCTGATGAAAAACGGCCGGAAGCGCTGCGCTGGGCCCTCGGGTAGATCACCCGACCAAGTCACCCACGTAATGGGCCCGGTCTGCGTACACATGAAGTCGTCCAGCGCGATCACGGTCACGATGTCCGGCGTCCCGCAGGTCTGCACCCGGGTATCGGGCACCGGCCCATCGGGATGGTGCCAAGGCTGGGCCCACTTGATCTGCCCCCAGGCCGGCGACACGACCATCAAAAGCGTACTCGCGACATACCATCTCAAGCGGTTTCGCGACATGAGAATTACCTCCGGGGGTACGGAACGATTCCGGTCGGTCGCCACCCCCTGGCGGCGTACGGAAGGAGAAGGCATTTCCTGTGTTAGCCGCCTCGCCGAATTGTGGCTCTCTCCGCATTTCGGAGGGGCGGCTCATCCATAAACGCGGGAAAGGGTCGGGTATCAGCTCAGGAGCGAGCTGAGTAAACGAGTAATGGGAGACCTGAGGTCGTAGGGATACTCAAGCCGCGGAACAAGTCGAGCGCCGCGCGCCCCTCGATTCTCAATAATCGAAATTCGCCCAGGTGTTTGCGACCGTGAACGGGCCTCCGCCGCCGAGGCTGATGATTGCCCCGAAATCGTTGCCCGCGACGATGTTGTAGCCCGTGCCGGGGCCGGCGGAGCTGTTCTTGACGATGAAATTCGCCGGCGAGGCGATGTCGAAGTTGAAGGTCGTGTTGAAGGCGGCATTGTTGGACTCCACGCGCGTTCCGCCCGTGGAAGAGCTGAACACGCGGATGCCCGTGGCGTTGGCCGTGGCGTTGTTCTCCAGCACGAGGCACTGACCCGCCGCCTCAATGCCGTGCGCGGTGTTGGACCGGACGTTGCAATTCGTGACGCTGCATCCGACCGCGGCGCTGATGCCGTTGGCGTCGTTGGACTGCGTGTCGCAGATCGTCACGATGCTTCCCGCTCCCGCGTTGATCCCGTTGCCGCCGTTGGACGACGCAACGCAGTCCTCGATCTTGCAGCCGCTGCCGGTGCGGATGCCGTCCTGTCCATTGCCGCAGCACTCCGCGTCCTTGCAGATGCACTTGTCGCCAATCGAGAGGCCGGGGCCCGTGTTGTTGTTGCAGCTCATGTACAGGACCGTCGTTCCGCCGTTGGTATTGACTCCCGATCCGCCGTTGCCCTGGGACATGAACATGATGACCTGCGTCTTGTCCGAGGTCAGTGTGTTGATCCCGTCGCCGCCCCAGCCGGTCGCGTTGCCGTTTTCGATTCTGATCCTGCTGCGGGCGCCGGAGACGTGGACGCCGTTGAGCGAACCGGGGATGCCGCGAATCGTGAAGCCGCGAAAGTCCAGACTGACATCGCTGGAGGCGATGATGATGCCGTGCGCGCCGGCGGTGCCCGTGAGGTCCCGGGTGAGGTAGTAGGAGCCGGGCCCGCTGATCGTAAGAGGAATGAAGGAGATGGGGGTGCGGGGCTCGACCGTTGCCAGATCCTTCATGGTTGGAGCGACGGGGCCGGCAGGCGGCGTCAAGCTGCCCGCGTTGACCCAGACGACCATGGCCAGTACCAGCGCGGACAGAAAGGCCGATTTGATTCGTACGTTCGCTCGCTTCATTTTCATACCCTCACTTTCCCGCCATGGCGGGGGCGGGTTCCAGCAGGGCCCGGTAGTCGCGGGCCTGTTCTGCCGAACCGCATTTTTCGTGATATTCAGCCAGCCGCAGGATGGCCTTTTGCGTGGCGGGGTGCGATGGCCCAACTTTGTTCGCAACCACCTTGTAGGACGCATCAAGATGGCCCTGTGCATCGCGACAATGCCCCAGCTTCGTGAGGCATTCGCCATAGTTGCCGCGGAAGAGCGCGACGTCGAAATCGTCCTTGGACAGGACGATGTCCGCCTGTCCGACGACGAAATCGAGAATCGTCTCTGCCTCCTGGAGGCGATCCAATTTGATCAGGCAATGGGCGAGATTGTTGCCCACCTTGAGCGTGAGCGGATCGTCGTTGTCCAGCGCGCGCTGACAGCCCTCGAACACCTCACGGAACAGGTCGGTCGCCTCTGCAAGTTTGTTCTCCCGGTAGTAGAGCCCCGCCAGGTTGTTGATGACTTCCAACGTCGCCTGATGATCCGCCCCGCGCTGGGGATAGTCCTTGCTGATCGCGATGGTCCGTTCGAGCATGGTCCGAGCCTCATCGAATGCGCCGCGATCCGCCAGCAGCTTGCCTAACAAGTTCATGACCCGCAGGGTAGGCTCGTTTTCTTCGCCGAACTGCGCGCGGTATTCTTCCAGGACTTTGCGGAAATGGGTCTCGGCCTTCCGGCCCTCGCCTAGATTGGACTCCGCAACGCCCAAGTTCATCATGGCGGCGAGCGTGTTTGTGTTCGTCGGTCCCCAAACCCGCCCGCCGACTTCGACGGCCTCGGTGAGGAGGGGCCGGGCCTCTTTCCAATTGTTCAACATCATCAGGGCGAAGCCGACATTGGCCATCGACTCCAAAGTCGTGGCGTCGTCGTTGCCCAGTTCCCTTTGGCGAATCTTCCACGCCTGCTCGTGCAGCGAACGAGCATCTTCGAAACGGTGCACGTCGGCACAGATGCTCGCCATCTGCTCGCGCATCTCGGCTTCGGTCAGCGGATCGTCCTTGATTTGTGGAATACTCTCGATTCCCGCGGTGATGAAACTGTCGAGCGTAGCACCTTTCATATCGCCACGTCGAGACCAGTTCACTCCGGCGTCCATCGCAAACTCGTCGCTCAAACGGTCCGGTCGAAAGAGATGTTTCCAATGGTCGATCGTCTTCCCCTTCACTCGCGCCTGTCGCCGCGCCTCCTCCGTCTGGTGTTGCGCGATCAGCGTCTGTCGCTGTGCCTCTCGCAATTGCCAAAAGGCGACGGCCAGACCGCCTGACAAGGAAAGAAGGACAAGGGCGGCTGCGATGACACCGGCTCGATGCCGGCGAACGAACTTTGTCGTGTGATAGGTCCAGGTTCCCGGCCGGGCCAGGATCGGCTCGCCGCGCAGGTGACGGCGGATGTCCTCGGCAAATTGCTCGACGGACGCGTACCGCCGGGCCGGTTCCTTGCGCAGCGCCTTGAGCACGATGGTGTCGATATCGCCCGCCAGGCGGCGGCGAAGGCGCTCGGGGCGGCCGTCGCGCGTCTGGCTGATTGATTCCGGCGTGACCGCGGGATGATGATCATCAGTTTTCTCGACGCGGGTCACCGCCTGACTGGGCCGGTCCGGCTCCTGCTCGCAAATCAGCCGCGCGAGATCGTGCATCGCCACCGTGGAGCCGCGATATGGCCGGTGGCCGGTGAGGAGTTCAAAGAGGATGACGCCGAGCGAATACACATCCGTAGAAGTCGTAACGGGTTCGCCGCGGATTTGCTCCGGGCTGGCGTAGGCGGGCGTCAGGGGTTGCAGTCCGGTGCGCGTCAACGTCGCTGCGAGGGCGGAGGAATCTGGATCGAGCAGCTTCGCCAGCCCGAAGTCCAGCAACTTGGGCTCTCCGTCAGCGGTCACGAGGATGTTGCTGGGTTTGAGATCGCGATGGATGACGAGACTGCGGTGCGCATAGCTCACGGCCTGGCATACTTTGCTGAATAGTTCCAGGCGGTCCGTGGTGGAAAGCCGCTGATCGTCGCAAAACTGATCGATCGATCGACCCTCAATGTATTCCATGACCAGAAAAGGAAGACCGTCGTCCGTGGCGCCGCCGTCCAAGAGCCGGGCGATATTGGAGTGGTCGAGATTAGCGAGCGTCTGGCGTTCCGTGCGAAAGCGCCGCTGAAGTTCGTCCCGATGTCGGGAATCTCCCAAGGAATCGGTGCGGATGACCTTGATGGCAACCTGTTTGCGATAGGCGTCGTCGGCCCGCACGGCGAGATAGACGGCGCCCATGCCGCCGCTGGCAATGGGCCGAACGACCTGGTACGCACCGAGCGCGCGGCCCGGCTCGATCGGCAATGGGGTCTTTCCACCCCGCGCGGCGATGGCCTTCCATAATCCTTCGGCCGAGTCCTCCAAAAAACTGGGGTCGTCATCGTGGGCGGCGACGAAAGACTCGGCCTCGGCGCGCAGCGTCGCGTCCTGGCCGCACGCCTCCAACAGGAACGCACCGCGGGCGGCGGGCTCCCGTTCAAGGGCCGATTCGATGACGTTCTTCAGGCGCTGCCAGCGTTCCGGCGTCATGCGTTATCCCCACCCTGTAAACGCGTCAGCCGTCGGTCCAACGGCTCATGCGTCTATTGCATTCGACGCTTCATCCACGCTTTTGCCGAGTTCCACTCACGCTTGACGGTCGCCGGGGAGATGTCCAATAGCCCGGCGGTCTCCTCGACGGACAGGCCGCCGAAGTAGCGCATTTCGACGATTCGCCCCTGCCGCTCGTCGAGGCGGGAGAGTTCGGCCAGGGCTTCGTCGAGGGCTTCCAAGTCGATGGACTTTGTCTCGCCGGCGGCGACGGCTTCATTCAGTTCAATGCGGGTCTGCCCGCCGCCGCGCTTTTGGGCGATATGCGCGCGGGCATGATCGACGAGGATGCGGCGCATCATCGTCGCCGCGACGGCGACAAAGTGCGACCGGCTCTGCCACTTTACGCCGGACTGATCCGCGAGGCGCAGATACGCCTCGTTTATAAGCGCGGTCGGCTGCAGCGTGTGATCGGGGCGTTCCCCGCGCAGGGCCCGCTCGGCGAGGGTATGCAATTCGTCGTAGACGAGGGGCAACACCTTCGCCAGGGCATCGTGGCTCCCTCCCTTGATGCTGGCCAACAGACGCGTGACATCGCCAGACGTGTCGGGGTCCATAATTTCGCCCGAACCGGGTGCGCCGTATCGCCCCCCCTCACAGGGCGCATCGATCATTATGGCTGTCGTTACCATCAATCGCAAGGCGTCCGGGGGTAACCAGGCATCAGCTTGCAGCGGCGGATCGGTGCTTGCGACCGGGCCGGGCCTTCGATGTGGCCTCGCGGTCGGGAGGCAAAAAGAGAAGCGGCTGATCGGGAATTGTCGGGGCGGAACGGCGGGTCCGCTTTGGGGATGTTGAGGAGGTTTGCGGGGCGCTGCGCAATGGGTCGGCGACGCCATCCAGCGGGGCGCCGGCGACCGCGGCATCGAGACGCTTCGTGGCCTGGTTGAAATATTGTTTTGACAGCTCGAACCCGATAGGGATGCGGCGGAGTTTTTTCGCCACGGCGAGGGTCGTGCCGCTGCCGGCGAAGGGGTCGAGGACGAGGTCGCCTTCGTTGGAGGAGGCGCGGATGATGCGGCCGAGGAGCTGCTCGGGCATCTGGCAACCGTGCCAGCCTTCGCGCTCCTTGAAGGTGCCGGCGACGCGGGAGAAATACCACGTGTCGGAGTCGGGGCGAAAGCCTTTGGGCAGGTCCTGCGGGCGCAAAGCGAAACCTCCGACCGTCGGCGCGCCAGCGGCCATCAGCCAGGTGTCGTCGGGCATGCGACCGTCGGGATTGGCCCGCGTGTCGGCATAGACCAATTGTCGGGCCGAGGGAACGCGGACGGATTTGACGTTGAACGTGAAGTTCTTTGGGTCCTTCACGAATTGGAACAGGTGCGCGTGGCTGCGGGTGAATTTTTTTTTGCAATGGACGCCGAACGTGTAATACCAGATGACCCAGCTTCGGCAGGCGAAGCCGCCGGTGGCCAGGGACTTGGATTTCGACTTGTGGCCGCGCTTCTTTGCTTTGGGAGAGGACGCGGTCTCTTCAGGGGCCGGTTCGTTTAACCACAGGCCGGGGTAGGCATTCTCGGCGATCAGTTTCAGTTCGGCCGCGTATTCATCGCCGATGGCCAACCAGAAGGTGCCGTTGGCCTTGAGGGCGCGATAGGCCGCGGCGATCCAACGGCGCGACCAGTCGAGGTAGGCGGCATGCTCCTGGCGGTCGTCGTAGGCGTCGTAATCGTAGCCAATGTTAAAAGGGGGATCGGCGAAGACGAGGTCGACGCTGCCGGCGTCCATTGCGGCCATGCCGGTAATGCAGTCCCCGTGGTTGACCTGGTTGAGTTGGGGTTTCATGGGCGACTCCGTTCGCGACGCGGGGTTCTTCGCAGGGCGTATCTTAGGGGAATCACGGTCATTTGTTCCACGGGCTGTGATTTGTGCGGCTTCATTTTCCGTCGGCCGTCGTTATCATGGAATTCCAAGCATTAGGAGGTATCGGGATGGCTACATTCCGCCGGGCCCTCATGGCACTCTTGGTGGTGACCGGGCCGTCCGCGGCGGTTGGCCAGAATCGCGGCGTTTCGCGGCCAACGAATTTGTTGAAGAAGCTGAGCCTTTCCGAGGCGAGCATCAGCGGAACCTGGACGCGTACGGCGGACGGCGGGATTCGCTGCGACTCGGAAGCACCGGCGCGATTGCGGTTGGCGAAGGCGCCGAAGGGCGAATACGACTTATCTGTCGTGGTCACTCGGCAGGAAGCCAAGGGCCGACTGGGCATTTTGTTCTCGTACGACGGGATCGATTTTGGCTGGTTCATGAGCGAAGGCGTGGACACGGCGGGCCGCGGATTTGCGATGGTGGACGAGTACGATCGCTCCGAATCGGTGGATCAGCCCCTTCAAACAATGCCCGTGGATGCGAAGAAGCGGACGGTGCGGTTTAAGGTGCGCCGGGAGGGTGTTTCGGCCTGGGTGGGCAAAAAGAAGATTGCCGACGTCACGGACTATTACGATCTGGCTCCGGTCGATGACAAAGACTCCGTCGGCGAGGGCTTTCTTGGCATCCTCTGCGACCGGCCGTCCGTTGTGATTCACTCGATCACGCTTACGCCCGTCGTCGAGTCGGCCGGTGATGACACCAAGCCGGCGTCTTTGCGAGAGTCAGCAGAGGAGCCGGGCGGCGACGAGTCGGGGTGGTCGAACGACGTCCTGCCGATCACCAGCACCTGGAATGGCGTCCGGAAAACGCTGAATCGCCACGGCGATATTCATTGCCACATGAAAGTGATCGAGCGGAGCGGCTCCCTCGTGGTGATGCGCCTGAGCGAGAGAGGCCTGGTCACGCGCTGGACGTTCGCCGTGAACCGGGGAAACCTGATCCTTCAGAAGTTTACGCAGGAGAGTGGATCGGGAAGCGTTTCAGAGATACAGGGCTCCGGGGCGGTCAGCGGGGGTCGGGTGCAGATCAACTATCAATGGGTCTATTCGGGGCCGCGGGCGGCGAGGGCCATTATCGTGGGGACCATTTACCTTGAAGAGGACTAGGAATCGGCGCGTGCTTCATTCGCCTGGTAGCGCGGGGAGACGGCGACGTATGGCCTGCCGAGGATTTTCTTGAGGAGGATCACTTCGCCCATGTCGTTGCCTTCGATCCTGTGACCGACCCATTGGAGGAGGTAGCCCCCGACGAGGAGGACGACCGGGCGCCACCACAGGTCCCAGCGGGAGTTGGCGAGCTGGACGAGGGCGAGGGGGATGGCGGCGATGGTGAGGGGGATCCCGATGATGTGGAGCCAGAAGGAGACCGGGTGTTGGTGGCGGAGGAGCCAGTTGGCGAGCCAGGGGGGCAAGGGGAATCTCCTGCGGCGCAAAGCCGGCGAGCGAACTTATCGTTCCCTTACCAACATCCGCCGATCCACGCCGAGTGATTGCACGTGCGGGGCGATGTCTTTTAGGAAGCGATGACCGTCGAGGTAATAGCCGGCGGTCGGCTTCACTGTTGGGGCGTGGCGGGACCAGTAGTCGTTGAAGGACTCCATGAACAGTTCGCGGAGGTATTTGCTTAACATGCTGGCGAGCGCGGTCGGGAGGTGCAGGGATTCGCCGCCTTCGTCGAAACGGACGCACCACTTTCCGCGGGCGTCGGTCATTTCGTAGGCGCTGTGACGCTCGTTCTCCTCCAGAATCCGAAGGCGGCGGGTGTCGAAGCCCTGGAGCAACATGCGACCGTAATGATCGCGGCCGCCCTGCTTGTCGATGCAGAAGCGGATTTCGTGGTCGGGGTAGGCGTCGGCGACGCGTTGCATGAGGCGGAGGATGAGACCGCCGGAGACGATGGCCTTGTTTTGGGTACTGTTGACGAGGCGGTTATAGTGGCCTTCGGGGAGGACCTCGGCGAAGCAGGCGGCGATGCTGACGCCGGCCTCGGCCAGGGTGCGGCGGAGCAGGCTTGTGGCGATGAGAAGTCCACCGGCGTCGGCTTTGCGCGGCAGTTCGGGGTTGGCCTCCCGATACCATGGATACTCGGCGAGCTTGGCGGGGAGTTCTGGACAGGTCATTCCCAAGAGGCCGCGGAGATGGGGCGGCATACCGCGCCAGACGGTGATGGCGGAGAGTACGGATTTCTCCAGCCGCGAGAGGCCTTCCTTAGGCTTGTAGAGGAGTTTGCTGTCGGCAATAGGGACCCGGCCCCGGCGGGGGTTGACCGTCTTGCCGACGCCATCCTTGAGCTGCGACCAGAGGCACTCGTCGGCCCGTTCGGCGGGGACTTCGAGGGCGGCGGCGCTGACTACGAGCGGCCCCAAGACCGGCCCATAGCCGGCCTCGTCAATCCCCACCATGATGATCTTTGACGGCATGATTGGGAGGGGATCATGGCACAAGGGGGAGGATGTTACCAGCGGCGGGAGGCCGGCTGTGCAAAAACCGGCAAGAAATGCAGGACTCGAGGTGGTGGTTATAGGGTTTTCCCTGATAGGTACACCGGGGCTTCGATCCCAAGGACTTCCAAGGATGACCCACCCACTGCTTCGAAAGTCAGGGGCATGGCTAGGCGAGCGGGGGATGGATTGACTACAATTCAGCCGCATGAAACCCGACGGAGCGATGTCCCCCAAGGCCGCCGATTGGCCACACTGGATACCGGTGTTCCCGCTGCCCAATGCGGTACTCATGCCGATGTCCGTTCTCCCGCTGAACGTTTTTGAGAAGCGCTATCGGATCATGACGCGGGACGCCCTGGCGAGTCATCGGATGATCGCCATCGCCCTGTTGGAGACTGGTTTTGAGTCGAAGTATGACACGTTAGAGGCGCCGATCCATCCGGTGGTGTGCGTCGGGCGAATTCTTCGAGAGGAGCGGCTGGAGGACGGGCGGTACAATTTTCTTTTGCAGGGCTTGAATCGGGCTCAAATCGTCGAGGAAAACAGGGAACTTTCCTATCGCCGGGCGCATTTGCGAGTGTTGCATCCCCAGCCGTTGCAGCCGGAGGTCGAGCGGACCTATCGCAGCGAACTGTTGCGGATGTTGAGCGAGGAGCCGCTGGTGCAGCTCGCGCGGCGTGGCGGGTGGATGGAATTATTCCGCTGCCACGATCTGGCGTTTTCGGATTTGGTCGATGTCCTCGCGGCGACGGTGCTGCGATGTTGCGAGGACAAGCAGCAGTTCCTTTCAGAGCCGCGGGTATTCGAGCGTGTACGCTGCCTTTGCGATTTGCTCGAAGAGCTGTCGATGGAGCTGCGGGAGTTGCGAGAAAGGCCGGCGCGGGTTCGAGCCTGGCCGCCGGTATTATCTGAGAATTAGACCTTTCTCTTCGATCGTGCTTCTACGCTACACCTATTCCACCCCGTTCGCTTTCGAGTCACCCATTCAAAATTTTGTAGCCGCCGCTGCTCTTGAGAGGGCCTCGCCTTCATCTATGTGGTGTCGCAGCATGACGTTATGCCGTCTATTGCGTTGACTTCGCGAAGGTCGTCCGATATTATTCAGGCGATCGACGACCGGCTCACCAAGAGGAATGCCAACGCGGCGCAGCAGTCGGGCCGATCAATTCATACAGGGCTGCTCCAGCCGGGCAGTCGGGACAACTCGCGACCCACGCAGCGACTCGGGAGGCGACCATGACCGTAAGCAAGAAGTCCATTGTGGAACTCGTCTCGAAACGCCAGGACCCCCAGGGCTTCCGCGACGAGCACTGGGAAGGGACGTTCGACGATTACCTCGACATCGTGACGCGAAACCCGAAGGTGGCGCGCAACGCCTTCCAGCGGATTTACGACATGATCCTGCATTTCGGAACGGAGCGTTACACGAAGATGCGGCAGGACTATGTCCGCCACAAGTTTTTTACCGATCCGATCGGCAACGGCGAGGACGCGATCTACGGCCTTGAACACTCGTTGATGCAGCTCGTGGATTTCTTCAAGTCCGCCGCCCAGGGCTACGGCACCGAGCGGCGCATCCTCCTTCTCCACGGCCCGGTCGGCTCGGCAAAGTCGACGATCTGCCGCCTCATCAAGAAGGGCCTGGAGTACTATTCGCGGCTGGAGCAAGGGGCGATGTACACCTTCGCCTGGCGGATTCCGCGGCCGAACGGGGAATTCGAGCTGGTCGATTGCCCCATGCACGAAGAGCCGCTGAAACTCATTCCCAAAGAATCGCGGCGCGAAGTGCTGGCGATGCTCAACGAGAGCCTGCCGTCCGAGCAACGGGTCAGCGTGGAGGGCGATTTGGACCCGTTCTGCCGGAAGACGTTTGCCGATTTTCTCAAGCAATACGATGGCGACTGGAAGAAGGTGATGGACCATGTCGTCGTGCGGCGGCTCATCCTCAGCGAAAAGGACCGCCGCGGCATCGGCACGTTCCAACCGAAGGATGAAAAAAACCAGGACTCGACGGAGCTGACGGGGGACATCAACTATCGCAAGATCGCTGAATACGGGACGGACTCCGACCCGCGGGCGTTCAATTTCGACGGCGAATTGAATATCGCCAATCGCGGGCTGATCGAGTTCATCGAAGTGCTCAAGCTGGACGTAGCGTTCCTCTATGACCTGCTGGGGGCCTCGCAGGAGCATGTCATCAAGCCGAAGAAGTTCGCCCAGACGAACATCGACGAAGTGATCATCGGACACACCAACGAACCCGAATACAAGAAGCTCCAGAACAATGAGCTGATGGAGGCGTTTCGCGATCGCACGATCAAGATCGACGTGCCGTACAACGTGATCCTCGATCAGGAGATCAAGATCTACGAGAAGGACTTCAACAAGGAGCGAATCCGGGGGATGCACATCGCGCCGCACACGGTCGAGACGGCGGCGATGTGGGCAGTCTTAACGCGGCTGGAGGACCCGAAGAAGGCGGGGCTGACGCGGTTGCAAAAGCTGAAGCTGTACAACGGCAAGTCGATTCCGGGTTATACGGAGGATTCGGTCAAGGAACTATTCGAGGAAGCCCGGCGCGAGGGCATGCAGGGCATCAGCCCGCGTTATATCCAGGACAAGATTTCGAACTCGCTGGTCAGCGACCAGGCGATTCAGGAGAAAGGGATCAACCCGTTCATGGTCATGAACGAGCTGGAATCAGGATTGTCGCACCACTCGCTGATCGCGGATGAGGAGCTGAAGAAGCAGTATCGGGAGCTGCTCAGCGTGGTTCGCGAGGAATACGAAGATATTCTCAAGGCCGAGGTCCAGCGGGCCATCAGCGCCGACGAGGATGCGATCAAGCGGCTGGCGACCAACTATATTGAGAACGTCCGGGCCTACACCCAGCGTGAAAAAGTGAGAAACAAATACACGGGCAAGGATGAGGAGCCGGACGAGCGGCTGATGCGGTCGATCGAAGAGAAGATCGACATCCCCGACAGCCGGAAGGACGATTTCCGCCAGGAGATCATGAACTACATCGGGGCGTTGTCCCTGGACGGCAAGAAGTTCGAGTACCACACCAACGCCCGGCTGCAAAAGGCGCTGGAGCTCAAGCTCTTCGAGGATCAGCGGGACACGATCAAACTCAAGAACGTCGTTTCCGGCGTGATCGACGACGAGACGCAGGCGAAGATCGACGTCGTCAAGCAGCGGCTCATCAAATACTTCGGGTACAACGAGCAGAGCGCGACGGACGTGCTGAACTACGTGGCGAGCATCTTTGCCCGTGGTGATGCGAAGAGCGAGGAATAGGTCTCTTTTTTCCATCGGCCGTACATGGACCCGCGCCAAACCGGCGTGATGGCCGTGCTTTTCCTGCGTTCTAGGGGATGAGCCGACGGGAGATTCCCTATGAAAGCAGGACGATTTGCAAGTACGGCATTGGCCGTCGCGGGCGGCGGATTGATTTGCCTTACGCTGGCGGGGCGCGCGCGGAGCGACGACCCGGTTAAGAAGGGAGAGCCGGCGGCAGAATTGACGCCGGCCAGGGCGGCGTTTGAGCGGATCAAGACGCTCTCCGGCGATTGGAACAGCAAGAGCACCAAGGGCTGGACGGAGAAGGAGAGTTACCAGGTCATCGCGGGCGGGTCGGTGGTCATGCACCTTTCGTACGGCGCGCACCCGGGCGAATGGATGGCGACCATGTTCCACATGGATGGCGAGCATCTGATGCTCACGCACTATTGCGTGGCCAGGAACCAACCCAGGCTGCGGGCGACGGATTTCTCCGATGAAGGATCGAAAATCACCTTTACGTTTCACGACGCGACGAACCTGCCCAGCCGCGATAAGGGCCACATGGACAAGCACGTCATGATGTTCGACGCGCCGGATCGGATGAAAACCCGCTGGACGTGGTACCAGGACGGCAAAGAGTCCTGGATGGAGGAAATTGAGCATCGGCGGGCCGAAGCCGGCCCCGGCGCCGCCTCCAAATAGGCCGCTGCGGCCCTACGTCCGGGGCCGGGTTCGTGTTACAATCAGTCCGTTGTTCAGGGATCTATACCGGTTCAAACAAACCCCGAGGAGATTCGCCATGCCTCCGTTTCGCACGATCGTCCTTTCTGCACTCATGGTCGGCACATTGGGCTCCGCCGTAGCGGCGGCCGATTCGGTTCGCCTCGCGCCGCGGATCGATGCGCCGACGGAATCGTACGTCGAAGTATCCAGCGACTCGGTCGTGAAAATGACCGGTCCCGACGGCAAGCCGATGGAGATGAGCTCGCGTTCGATCATCGGCCTGCTTCAAAAGGAGACCAAAAAGGGCGACGAGATAGCCATCGAAGCGACGATCGATCGGATGCTTGGCTTCATGGCCTTCACCAAGACCATGCAGACCCTCTACGACACTGATGATCCCGACTATGAGGAAGCGTCTCCCATGCATCGCGACGCATTCACGCCGATCATGAACATGCCGCTCAAGTTCAGCGTGGACTTGGGGCCTGCCGGGCCGAAGGGTCGGAATTTGAACGGCGCGGAGGCGATTCGCAAGAAATTGACCGATCTGGGCGAGCAGAACTTTGTCGCCAAGACCCTCGCGGAGGAGGCGTTTGGCGACCGGCAGGTTCTGTCGCTCTTCGCTGAGACGCCGATGGTTCTCTACCCGAATCGCGAGGTGAAGGTGGGAGAGTCGTGGAAGAAGACGCAAAGAGACGAGATTCCGAGCGTCGGCCAAGTCATCTTTACCTACGACTGCAAACTCGATCAGATCGAAAAGGCCAAGGGCCGCGAGGTCGCACTCGTCCGCTTCACCGGCGTCATCGAAAAGGACGCCGACGAGAAGCCTGCCAAGGACAAACGCCTGGGCAAGATCGACGGCACGTTCACCGGCACGGCCAAGTTTGACGTTGAACAGGGCCGGTTCGTTGAAATACAAAGCGATACCAAGTCCAAGATGGAAGTCCCGCCGTGGTGGGACAAGGAACCGACTGCTGCGCTGATGAAGCTCGACGCCGAATCCAAGCACTTTTACTCCGTTACCTCGCTCAGCGAACGCGAGCAACGCAAGACCGATATCGCCCGTCGCGCCGAGGAAGCCAAGGCCAAGCGCGAGGCCGAAGAGGCCGCGGCCATGGCGGGGCCGGTCGAACCAGTTTCGCCGGAGAACGAGCCGGTCGCCTGGTTGCAATGGGGCGGACCCAATCGCGACTTTAACAGCAATGCGACGGGCCTTGCTAATCGCTGGCCCAAGGACGGCCCGCCGAAGTTGTGGGAGCAATCTCTCGGCGACGGCTACTCGGCGCTGCTTTGCGACGGCGACACGGTTTATTCGACGTATTCCATTCGGGACAAGAATGACCCGCTCAAGGGCGACGAGTTCGTCGTGGCCTTCGATGCCCAGACCGGCAAGCGCCGTTGGGAGCACAAATACGACGCCCCGCGGCCCAAGGAGCTCAACAACGATTTCGGTCCCGGTCCGCACAGCACGCCGCTCATCGTCGGCGACAAGATCTACACGGTCAGTTGCACGGCGAAGTTCCTCTGTCTGGATACGAAGACCGGCAGCGAGATCTGGTCGAAGGATCTGCACAAGGAGCACAAGGCCGTCCTGCAAATGCATGGTTACGGTTCCAGCCCGGTGGCCTACAAAGGAAACATCCTCCTGCCCGTCAGCAAAGAAAAGGGAAGCGCCATCATGGCGTTCAACGAGTCCGATGGCTCAGTGGCCTGGAAGGGCGGCGACTTCGAGCCGGGCTATGCGACGCTGCTACCGCTAACCGCGCTCGGTATCGAGCAGCTCATTGCATTTTCCGGCAAGGCAGTTCTGGGCCTTGATGCCACCAATGGCAAGACGCTGTGGAGCGTCGACCATCCCACGCAATGGGGCGCGAACATCACGACGCCGGTATGGTGCGGAAAGAGCGACCTCCTCTTCATTTCCTCAGCCTATGGCATGGGCTCGCGCGGCGTGAAGCTCGAAAAGGCGGGCAGCCAGATTGCCGCCAAAGAGGCCTGGTTCAACCCGAAGATGAAGATCCAACATGCCGATGCGATCTGTTTGGATGACTGGGTCTTCGGCAGCAGCGGCGATTTCGGCCCGGCGTTCCTGGCATGTGTCAACGTGAAGACCGGTGAATTCGGCTGGCGCCAGCGCGGTATCGCCAAGGCCAACGTTGTCCATGCGGACGGCAAGCTCATCGTGCTCGACGAGGATGGGACCCTGTATCTGGTGAAGGCCGATCCTGAGAAGTACCGACTGCTCGGCAAGGCGACGGACGTGTGCAAGAAGACGGCCTGGACCGTGCCGACGCTGTGCGGTCGAACGCTGTACCTCCGGGATCGCGAGAAGATCGTCGCGCTGGACCTCGGCGCTCCGAAAGACAAGACCTGAAGGTTATCGAACCTGCGCAGGCTGGACAGGGCCCCCCTCGATTTGGTAGTCTGGTTGACCGGAGGGGAAGAGTGCAGCCCGCCTTGCCGACGAAAGGGTGGAGGGGCGCACGCAAGACGGGAACCCGTGCGAAAGCCGGGTTCCCGATTGCTTTTGGGGGCGGGGATCAAGGGACCAAAAGGACAAAAGGGACTGAAAGGACCTAAGGGGACTTCCTAGTATTGGCTCTGGTGGCGCGGCGCGCGCGGCTCATACGTTCGCGGAGACCGCCCTCAGCAAGGAAGACTTTTTCCAACTTACGGATTTGCTGGTCGAGCAAATAATTTGTCAGTTTGATCAGCCCGATCATAACATTGGCCGAGATCGCCGGATCAGGATTCTCAATGGCCTTCCTGAAAGTATCGTAATTTGCGTCGGCTTGACGATTAAGTTCTCGCAGCCGCCGAGTATGCCGGTCGTCCGGCGTCTACTCGTCGATCCTGCGCACGCGCGGATAATCTCGGTAGTCTTCCAGCAGTTCTTCGAGGCTGGCTCGCGCCACATTGGTGAGCTTGATTTCTGCTTCCTTGGAAGTCCCTGATGCCTGACTGCCCTCGACGATGTTCTGTTTTCCGGACCGCGCCGCCTGGGTCATCTGGTCGTACGTCCGGTCGCGCTTGTCCAGGAACTGTTTGCAAAACCAGACGGTGCCGTCATAGACGATCTGGGCCTTCTGATAAGAGAGCAGACTCTGGTAGCCGCCGTGCGGTGGAATGAACTTTTCGCTCACAGGCCAACCCTCGATCTCGTAGTTTACGTCCTTTCGGTCCCTTTTGTCCCTTATGTCCTTTTCTTCTCATTCGTGCCGCAGTGCGTCGATCGGGTGCAGGATCGCCGCTTTGAAGGCCGGGATGATGCCGAAGACGATGCCCACGCCCGCCGAGAAGGATAGGCCCAGGGCGACGGCCCAGAGGGGGACCGTTACTTTCACCATCGAGGGGTGCAGCGAGGCGACGTAGCAGATCGAGTAGCCGAGGGCGATGCCGATGGCGCCGCCGACGGTGGCGAGGACGACGGCCTCGGTGAGGAACTGCATGAGGATGTCGCGGCGGCGGCCGCCGACGCTTTTACGGAGGCCGATCTCGCGGGTGCGCTCGGTGACGGAGACGAGCATGACGTTCATGACGCCGATGCCGCCGACGATGAGGGAGATGCCGACGACGCCGGCGAGGCTGCTGGTGGCGATCATCTTGACGCGGTCGAAGTCGCGGAGGAATTCGTCCTGGCGGAGGACCTTGAAGTCGTTGGGATCGCCGGGCTGGATGCGGTGGCGCTCCCGGAGGACGCGGGTCACTTCGAGGCTGCACTCCTCAATGTCTTTTTCGCCGGTGGCTTCGATCATGAAGGGGAGGAAGTACTGCGCCATCGGGTTGAGCTTGATGGCTGTGGTGTAGGGAATGAGGATCAGCTTGTCCTGGTTCTCGCCCATCATGTTGCCCTTGGCCTCGAGCAGACCGATGACGCGGAAGCGCTGGGCGTTGAGGTAGATGTGATCGCCGACGATGCGCTCGTCGCATTGGAGGAGGCGGAGCATCTCCCGGCCGAGGACGCAGACGTAGGCGGCGTTATCCACTTCGATCGGTGAGAAGAAGCGGCCGCTGTCGACGAAAAAGCGACGGATGGGCTGGAACTCCTCGGTCGCGCCCTGCATCTCGATGTCGGTGAGCTTCTGCCGGCCGTATTCGACGGTGGCGCTGTTGAAGACGAGGGGGGAGATGCGGCGGATTTTCTCGCAACGGGCGCCGACCGTGCGGACGTCTTGCAAGTCGAGGACGACGCGGCCGAGCATCATGCCGTGCTCGTCGTTTGGGGAATAGGGGAAGACGAAGAGCATGTTGGTGCCGAAGCCGCGGAGCATGTCGGTCACGTAATTGCCGAAGCCCTGCACCATCGAGACGACGGTGATGGTGGAGGTGACGCCGATGATGATGCCGAGCGTGGTGAGCAAGGCGCGGCCCTTGTTGGCCCAGATCTGTACGAAGGCGGTGCCGATGTTCTGTGCTTGGCGACCGGTAAAACCGCTGAGCCAGTCGAGGGGGCGGACAAAGACACCGCCAAGCAGGGTTGGCAGGCGGCGGGCCGGAAGCGTTACGGCGGCGGTATTCATCTCGTCACTCGTGCCTCAAAGCGTCGATTGGGTGCAAGATCGCCGCTTTGAACGCGGGGATGATGCCGAAAAGAATGCCCGATCCGGCTGAAAAACCCAGGGCCAGGGCCACGGACCACAACGGTACTTCTATGGACACCATTGCGGGATGAAGCGAGGCGATGTGGGTGATTCCGTAGCCGAGGGCGACGCCGATCGCCCCGCCGGTCGTGCTGAGGACGACGGCTTCGGTGAGAAACTGGAGCAGGATATCGCGGCGCCGCCCGCCCACGCTCTTGCGCAGGCCGATCTCGCGTGTTCGCTCGCTGACGGAGACGAACATCACGTTCATGATGCCGATGCCGCCGACGATCAGGGATATGCTGACGATTCCGGCGAGGACACTGGTGGCGATCATCCGCACCTTGCCGAACTCGCGAAGCATCTGATCCTGCCGATCGATTTCGAAGTCGTCAGGCTGGCCGGCGGCGAGACCGTGGCGCTGGCGGAGGACGCGGCGAACCTGGCCGCAGGCGTCGTCGATCTTTTCTTCGCCGGCCGCCTCGGCGAGGAAGCGCATCTGTTCGCGGAACTGCGGGAACATCTGCAGCATCGTCGTCGACGGGATCATGATCGTCTGATCCTGATCGTCGCCCATGAAGCTGCCCTTGGGTTCGAGGATGCCGATCACTTTGAAGCGCTGATCGACGATGTTGAGATAGTCGCCGAGGATCGATTCGTCGCACTCCAGAGATTTGAGGGTGCTTCGGCCGACGACGCAGACGTTGGCCGAGCCCTGCACGTCGAGCGGGCCGAAGAAGCGGCCGCGGTCTACGTAGTAATTGCGGATCGTCTGATACTCGGCGGTGACGCCGCGGAGTGGAATATCCGTCGCGGTCGCGCGGCCGTAGGACACGGTCGTCATCTCCGAATAGACAAAAGGCGTCAGGCGGCGGATGTCGGGGCATTCGACGCGGACGGCCTCGATGTCAGCGGCGTCGAGCGTGATGGTGCCCAGGCCCAAGGCCTGGTCCTCCCAGCGGATGTCGGGGCGGACGATCATATATTGCGTGCCGTAGCCGCGAAGCATGTTGGTCATGTACTGGCCGAAGCCCTGTACGAAGGCGACGACGCTGATAATGGCGGTGACGGCGATGATGACCCCCAATGTGGTCAGCAGCGAACGGCCACGATTGGCCCAGATCTGACCGAAGGCGGTCGCGACATTCTGGCCCGTGCGGCCGAGCCAACCAGCCAGCCACGCCGACACGCGACGGAGGCGATCGATCGTTTTTCGAATCATGGCGCGGCCCCGACCGCGGCGGGCAACTGGACGGCGATGGCCGGGCTCTTCACGCCGAAGCCGGGCGCGGCCGGTTGGTGGCGGAAATCGGAGGAAACGAGACCGTCGCGCAGAACGACGACGCGATGACAGCGGGCGGCGATGTCGGGTTCGTGGGTGACGATGATGATCGTCTGGCCCTGGGCGTGGAGCATGTCGAAGATGCCCATGATCTCGTCACCGGTCGCCGAGTCGAGGTTTCCCGTGGGTTCGTCAGCGAGGATGATGTCGGGCTGCTGGGCGAGGGCGCGGGCGATGGCGACGCGCTGCTTCTGACCGCCGGAGAGCTGGTTGGGACGATGCTTGGCGCGATCGGTCAGTCCGACCATTTTGAGGGCGTCCATCGCACGGCGGCGGCGGTGTGGGACCTGAGCGTACATGAGGGGAAGCTGGACATTCTTCAGCGCGGTCGTGCGCGGGAGCAGCTCGAAGTTCTGAAAGACGAAGCCGATCTGCCGGCCGCGAATCCGGGCCAGACCCGATTGGGAGAGTTTGGACACATCCTTGTCGCGCAAGAGATAGCTGCCGCGGGTGGGGATGTCGAGGCAGCCGAGGATGTTCATGAGCGTGCTCTTGCCGGAGCCGGACGGACCCATGATGGCCAGGTATTCATTTTCGTGGATTTCGAGCGTGACGCCGCGGAGGGCGTGGACGAGTTCCGTGCCGACGCGGTAGATTTTTTCGAGATTGCGGAGTTCGATCAGAGATTGCGAGGGCGTAGTCATGGTCGTCGTGAAATCGGCGGGCAGAGCCCGCCCTACCTAGCCGGCCTTCTTGGCGACTAGTTCGTCTTCCTTCTTGTTCTCGGCGAGGTCCGGCGTCTCCTCCTTCAATTTGGGACGCGTCGCGAGCTTCTTTTTCTCGTCCTCGGAGAGCGAGACCTTGCGGCCGTCCTTGAGTTGATCGAGGCTGCGATAGGGCCCCACGATGACAACGTCGTCAATGCCGACGCCTGTCTTGGCCTCGACGCGGCGACTGTCGGCAATGCCGGGCTCGACGAGGCGGACCCGCGAGACTTCGTTGTCCAGCACGTACACGACCTTGATGTACTGCGCCGCCTTGGCGCGATCCGACAGATCGAGCCCCGACTGCCGCTCGTCAAATTGCTTGACGATCTCCTCGGGAAGCTCCTTACGCATCCGATGAACGATCGCCTCGACCGGCACCGTGATCACCCCGTCCTGCTGGGCGACTTCGATTTCGACGTTGGCGGTCATGCCGGGCCGGATGCGTTCGTCCGGCGACAAGACCTCGAGCAGCGTCTCGAAGTTCACCACGTCGCGGCCGACCTGCTTGGTGCTTTTGGAAGCGACGCGTACGACCCGCGCCGGGACCGGCGTCTGCTGATCGGCCTGGAGGTAGATGCGGGCCTTTTGCTCGGGTTTGACCAACGGGACATCGACCTCATCGACGCGGGCGCGGACCTGCATCCGCGAGAGGTCGCTGATGGTCATGATCGACGTGCCCGGATTGTTCATGGTTCCGGTGATGACGACTTCGCCGATCTTGGCGTCGAGCTTGGCGACGATGCCGTCGATGGGCGAGATGATTCGCGTGCGGCGGAGGTCCTCTTTGACCCGCCGGAGGAAGGCCTCGGCCTCGACGAGTTCCTGCTTGCGCATGTCGAGCACGGCCTTCGCCTTCTTCAGCCCGGTGATGTAGTCCAGGCGCTCCTGATCGCTCGTCGCATTCACCTCGGCGAGCCGAAGCTGGCGGCGATAGTCACGGTCGGCCTTTTCCAGATCCGCTTCGGCGTCGATCGTGCCCGATTTCAGGCGGGACACGCGGGCTTCGCCGGATTCCACGTCGGCCTGAATGTCCCGGTCGTTCAGGCGGCAAAGCAGGTCGCCCTTCTTGACGACGCTGCCCTCCTCCACGGGCATTTCATCAATCTTGGCGACGATCTCGGAACGAATCATCACTTCGAGCGTCGCCTCGACGTCGCCGGGCGCCTGGACGAGCCGGATGATCTCCTGCCGTTCGGGCCAGGCGATGTGGACCGTCAGAGGGACGTCCTCCGCCACGTGGAGAATCGGCTTATCGTCCGCGCCACGGCGCAGGCTGCCGATGGCGAAGAGACCGCCGGCGACGGCGAGGATGATGATGAGGGTGATGATACGCTTCATGAGTATTCCCTATGAGGGCGACTTCCTAGATATTTCCTGCGTAGGCCATCCCCACGCGCGCGGCCGAGGCGATCGCGAACATCAAGACACACCAGACAGCGGCGCCGCGGCGTCCGAGCTGCTGCGTGACGATGAGTCCGATCGCCACCAACAGCCAGAACCAAATGCGAAACGGGTCCACGGCCGTCAGCCAGGAAGCCTTTCCGATCGGCGCGAGCATTCCAAGGGATGTATCCACCATCGTGGTTCGATAACTGATCATCATGCCCAGGCGCAAGAGCGCTCCCGCCAAATCTACGAAGCTCGCGTAGACACAGATCGCCATCAACGTGTGGTATTCCGGTTTCCGACCGGTCAGGGCCACGGCGGCATAGAGAATCGACGAGATCAGCAAGCACGACGTCAGGAGGTAGATCGGCGAGACGACAATCGCCCCGAGCCGCTGCAGGAGTTTCATAAAATCGCCGGACTTGCGGACGGCGTCCATGGCGTCCTTGAGCTGCACGCGGTCGACCAGATTGCCCTGATTCTTCTCCAGCTCACCCAGTTGCCGCTCTGTCTGCTGATCGACGACGCGGTCAATCAAACCGGTCTGCACCTGGACATAGCCGGTGAGGGTGACGAGGGCGAGGAGCACGACGAGGGCCCAGCCGTAGGCCCCGGTGTCCTCCACGCGGCGAAAGAGCCCGGCCGGCGCAGTGAAGACCTGCCAGACATCGCTCAGGCCGGGCGCACCGGCCTCCACTTCTTTTGAAAGGCTCGCCACTACACGTTCCCAACTGAACCGCCGACCCCGGCGCGCCGGGGTCCCCTAGGACAACGGAATCCATCGGAGGGGGATTCGCCTGAGGAGGACTTTTATTCTCGCGTTTCTCCCCCCATCGCCGCGCTCAACCCCTCCGGGCGCCCATCGGCTCTTCGATCCCGCTGGATGGAAACACGAAGGGCCGCCCCTGCCGGCGATGGACGAGGTAGCATATCACGATCGCCAGGGCCACGGTCAGTACGAACAGAGGCGGGGCGATATTCCGGGGCTCGATGCTCTTTATCAGGACGACCGTTCCGACCGTATAGCCCCAGGGTATCACGAGCCACGCGATCCGGCGCCAATCCCGTCGGAAGATGACGATCGTCGCCAGGAGCGCGAGGGTCAGCAGGGCGGAAACGGCGCTCATGGCCAACTGGGGACCCATGTATCTTACCACTTTCCCGGGATACTTGCGGATGACACCCCAGCGTGTCAGGCCTTCTTCAACATGGTACTTCGTGAAGGAGAATTCGTCGCTGGTAGTTCGGTTAGAGGTGAGGTGCGGCGTGGCCAAGGCCAGCGGCAGCCGGTGAACGAGGATGCACCGCGCATAACGCCAGGGATACTGCCGGACATATTGCCAGCAGAGTTTTTTGTATTCCTGGTTGGCTTCATGGGAGATGTGCGATTCGAAACCGCGGTTGATGGCGTCCTGTGTGAGCCAGGGTTCGTTCATCACGATCCCCCACGGGTTTTGTGGATCCTCGCCGATCCCGACGTACATCCCGCTCCAGGCGCCGACGCCGCCGAATTGCGCGTGGCCGGACACTTTCTTCGTCCAGAGCGCCCAAGGCGCAAGCACGATGAGCATGACGGCGGCCATGCCCGCGGACCAGACCACGCTCGGCACGAAGCGCCGCCAATTCAAGAGGACGATCAGGAAGATGACCAGCGGCATCAACTGATATTCCGAACGGAAATGACAAGCCAGTCCCGCCGCGGCGCCGGCGGCGAGCAGCCAGGCGCCGCGCCGCGGCGTGGCAAAGCTGGCCAGGCACAAGATGGAGCCGGCGAAAAACCCATGGTACGCGTCCGGCAAAATCGCCTGGCAAAGGTAAATCATCGCCGGACAGAAGGCGTACAACCATGCGGCCAGTCGGCCGACCGACGCGCCAAAGACGTTGCGCGCGAACAGAAAGGCCAGGACGCAGACCAGCGAATCCGTGACGATCTGCAGCAGCCGCGCTGAGGCGATCATGCCGCTGAAGTTACCGAGGCGATAGAGCGGGTACAGGAGCCACGAGTATCCGGCGGGGTGGACGACGGCGGGAATCCAGCCGATCGGGCTCTTCGGATACGGATGTTCGCGGTCCACGCGGCCCCCCTCGGCCTCGCGTTGCCGCATGTAGTCGATGGACGTGAGCATCGTCGGAAAGCCGTGCTTGTTTTCCAGGGCCTTCGTCGTGCGCATCTGGTAGCCGTAGCCGGAGACCAGCGTGGCCGTGGAGGCGATGTAGCTTTCTTCGATCGTGACGATCGGCTGGTTTCGATTGGCGAAGAAGACGAGAAGTCGCAGCACCAGGGCAGTCAGTACAGCGTACCACACCCACCGTTCGTGACGGAGCGGTGCCGGTCTCGGTGGCATGGGATCGGAAAGGCCGCTCATCCAGGCGCGAGTGTAAGAACCCGCCGAACCGACGTCAATTCCGCATCCGTTCCGCCTTACAGGAGGAGCGGCTAGTCGGAGAGCAGTGCATTCACAAAACCCGTCCGGTCGTTGAGGCTCAGGACGCCGTCGCAGTTGAAATCGCCCTGCGCGTCCGGATCGACCGACGGAAATTGCGCCGCGTAGGCCGCGGGGTTCACCAGGGCGAGCGTAAACGCGCTGACATCGCGCCCGTCGAAGCTCCCGTTTCCGTTCATGTCACCGAGGGCAATACCCGCCGGGACGATCCTGAACACCTGACCGTTGGGATTACCGTCGCCGCGCGTGACGATGTAGATTTCGCCGTCCGCGTCTTCTCCGAAGGAGGTGATCGAACTGATGATAAAGTTCGGCGGATCGAGTTCCGCCGTCCGTTCCTGAAATTCCGTGACCGTGCCGCCGACATAACGGAACGACCAGATCTTATTCGTGCAATAATCAGCAAAGAAATAGGTGCCGCGAAGGTCGGGGATTTTGCAGCCTCGGTAGACATATCCGCCCGTGACGGAGCAACTGCCGTCGCTGTGATCGTAGTCGTAAATGGGCGGCGTGAGCGCGGGCGAAAAGCAGGTGCATCCCCCCAGACCGGAGCAGATGGAGCCCTCCATGCACCTCCAGCCATAGTTGAGCCCGCCGGGGCTGTTGCCCGGCTCGAAGTCGATCTCTTCCCGCGCCGCTTGTCCGACGTCGGCGAGGTACATGTCCGAGGTCAGTCGATCGAAGCTGAATCGCCAGGGATTGCGAAGCCCGAGCGCCCAGATTTCGTCGAGGACCATGGGGTCGCCGACAAACGGATTGTCCGGCGGGATGTCATAGAGGTTGCCGGGGCTGGAATTGCTGACGTCGAGCCGCAGCACTTTTCCGAACAACAGGCTGCCGTCCTGAGCGCGGTTGAACGGATCCTGTTGATTGCCCCCGTCGCCGAACGATGTGTACAGCATTCCGTCGTCGGGTCCGAAGGCGATCATGTTGTTGTCGTGGCTGGGTGTGGGCTGAGCCAGCGTCAGAAGCGTCAGTCCTGAGTTGGGATCGGCCACATCGGGGTTGCCGGTTACGGAGTAACGCTCCAAAACCGAGGTCAGCGTCGCGTTGATGACTCTCATGGCGTTGATATAAAAGTATCCGTTCGTGGCGTAGTTCGGATCAAAGGCGAAACCGAGCAGGCCCGAGTCGCCGCAGCATTGGACGTTGATGGTGATAAACGGTTGCGGCAAAAGGGCGCCGTTCTTGAATATCTTCACCTCGCCGGTCTGCTGAACGATAAACAAGCGGCTGCTGTCGCCGGGCGGGGCCGTCACAAAGAGCGGATACACCAGTCCGGTCGTTACGCGTTCGGTCGTCAGCGGCGTATCCGCCCGGATCCCGGGTTCGCCCACAAACGCGAAACTGAAGAGTGTCGCCAATCCCCAGACCACCGGTTTTGAAAATGAGTGTCGTTGTCGATGCATTGTCTTCCTCGCGCCAGGCGCAGGTCCATCCCGACGAATCGGGAAGTCGACGGGGGCCAGACTGCTATCTGATATATGCTCGCGAGGATGCCACCACGCCATGATTAGGTATTCATTCTAGCGCGCTCATCCGCAATTAGAGAGATAACGCGCGATTCAGGGCCTGGTGCGGGTGATCGAGGCGCGGTCCCAGTTCGCCTACCAGTTGGGCAGCGCTGCCGCTTCGACGGAGGTCTTGGCGGCGATTCCATCCGCATTGAACCAGTCAATAAAGCGTTGCAACCCTGTGCGGATATCCACAGCCGGGGAATATCCCAACAGACGCTTGGCCTTGGCAGTGTCCGCGAAGTGGCGCATGACGTCGCCGGGTCGCGGCTCGGCGTGCTTTATGCCGACGTGCTTAGTGCCCGTCAGTTCCATCAACATTTCCGCAATACGGAGGATCGAAACTTCGCGGCCGTAGGCGATATTGATCACGTCGCCGACGAGTTCGTCGCATTCCCCGGCAAGTTTCAGCCCCAGCACCGTCTCTTCGACATAGGTGAAATCCCGCGTCTGGCTGCCGTCGCCGTAGACGACCGGCTGCCGCTCGGCTTGAAGCTGAAGCATGAAGCGGGGAATGACCTCCGCGCGGGCGCCCTCATAGGGTTCGCGTGGGCCGTAGGAATTAAAGGGCCGCACAATGATGGCGGGCATGCCGTAGGTCCGCCAGTACGCGAGGGCGTACAGCTCCCCGGCGAGCTTGCTTGCGCCATAGACGGTGATGGGATTGCAGGGATGCGTCTCGGACATCGGCGCGGTCAGGGCGGTGCCGTAAACCTCGGACGAGGAACAATAGATGAAACGCTTCACGCCATGATGATGCGCCGCCATACAGACATTGAGCGTTCCGCCGGAGTTGATGTCGTGGCTCATTTCCGGCTTGTTGATCGACGTGCGCAGGCAGGAGATGGCGAGGTGGTAGACCACGTCGATGCCCCTGGCCAGCTCAAACATCCGGTCGCGATCGGTGATGTCGGCCTTGACGATGCGGACATTCGGCTTGTCCTTGACGTTGGCCAGATTTTCCATGCGCCCGATGGAGAAATCATCCACGACGAGGACGTCGTTATCCTTTGCGAGCAGATCGGCCAGATGGCTGCCGATGAAACCGGCCGCGCCGGTGATCATGATCTTTTGATTGCTGAACTTCATTTCACCCTCATGATTGCCGCCAATTACGCCAGGCGGTCTCCAACTTTGATGCCGGTCGTCAAATCTGAAAATGTCCTGGACGGCGATTGAGAATCGAGCAGGCCGCACAGTTGAATCACGCCACCGCCGACGGCCACGTCAAGGGATTGAGTCGTCAGCGCCATAACGCGTCCGGGCTCGGCTTGATTCGCCGGCTTTATCTCGCCGCCCATGCGCGTGATGGCGATCTCGCCTCCGTTCACTTCGATCAGCGGATACTGAAATGGAGGGAAGATCATGGAGCGAATCCAGCGGTGGAGTTCCATCGCCGGGCGATTCCAATTCACGCGCCGCGTGGAAAAGTCAAACTCGCCATTCTTGTGATAGGAGGCGACGGCGCGATCCTGAGGCAGGCGCACCGATAACTGCTTTTGCGAAAAGGGATACAGGCGTTTGAAGACGACGACGGCGGCGGCGGAGACGTTGTCGTACACCTGCCGGGCCGTGTCTTCCATGGAGATTGGCACGGCTTCCTGGTCGATCAAGTCGCCGGCGTCGATGTCCTCGATCATGTGGTGCATGGTCGCGCCGGTCTCGCGGTCGCCGTTGAGGACGGCCCAGGCAATGGGGGCCACGCCGCGGTTGCGGGGCAGGAGGGCGAAGTGCAGGTTGATGCAGGGACAGCCGATCGCGTTGAAGAGCGGATCTTTGAGGATCTGGTCGTACTGGATCGACACCAGAACCGCCGCACGATAATCCGTCAGTCGCTTGATGAAGGAGGGGTCGTTGATCTTCGGCGGCTGCTCGAAGGGAACTTTCAGTCGCAGCGCCGCACCTTTGAACGACTTCTGCCAGCCGTCCTTGCCATCGTCGCCTTTTGTACCGATGGCCCAAACCTCGTCGCCGCGAGCAACCAGGAACTCCAGACATTCCACAGCCGAATCGTTCTTTCCGCAGAGGATGATCTTCACGGGGCCGCCCTCCCCGCCGAACTCCGGCCGCCCATTACGCGGCCCAGGGCCGCTCCAATCTGCTCGATGACAAACATCTGGTCCTCATGCGACAGGTCGGTGTACATCGGCAGGACGACCGTCTGGTCCGTCGCCGCTTCCGTGTGTTGGAGCGATCCGCTGATTCGGCCGTTTGCGTGACACGGCTCCCGATGGATGGCCATCAGACCGCGCCGCGTGGCGATGCAGTGATGGTGCAGCTCGTCCAGAAAAGCATTTCGAGTCCGGGCATCCGCCCCGCGCAGCCGCACGATGTATGACTGATACGTCGTCGTGGCGTCCTTCGGCACGAAGGGAATCTCGATTTGCGGAAACTGGCTTAGCTCGCGGTCGTACACGCGGGCAATCGCCTGCCGCTTTTCGAGAAAGGCGTTGAGCTTGGCCATTTGCGCGATCCCCAGGCTGGCCTGGATGTCGCACATTCGGAAGTTGTAGCCGACTTCCGGATAGGTCTCGATGATGACCCGGTCGGCCGCGTGGCGCTCCAGGTCCGAAACGGACATGCCCTGATGCCGCAGGAGCCGCAGGTGATCGGCGAGTTTCTTGTCATTCGTCGTGATCATCCCGCCTTCGCCGGTGACGATCACTTTTCGCGGATGAAAGCTGAAACAAACCAGATCGCCGTCGCCACCGACCGGCCGGCCTTTGTAGCGCGAGCCGATCGCGCAGGCGGCGTCTTCGATGACGCGCAGCTTGCGTCGGCGGGCGATCTCGTTGATGCGATCCATGTCGGCGGGCATGCCCAATTGATCGACGGGCATGATTGCCCTGGTGCGGGGGGTGATCGCGGGTTCGATAAGATCCGGGTCGATGTTATAGGTCTTCGGATCGACGTCGACGAAGACGGGCGTCGCGCCCGCATGGACGACGCTGTTGGCCGTGGCGATAAAGGAGAGCGAAGGGACGATGACCTCGTCGCCGGGGCCGATGTCCAGGACGCGGAGGGCCAGGAACAGGGCGGTGGTCGCGGAGGTGACGGCCACGGCCTCCTTGGCGCCGACGAATTCGGCGACGAGGCGCTCGAACTCGGCGACGCGCGGGCCCTGCGTGACCCAGCCGGAGCGGAGGGACTCGATCACCAGGCGCTCTTCGGCGTCGTCAAACGACGGTTTGGCCACGGGGATGTTTCGTCGGGTCACTTCCATCACCATCCATGCCGCCAGGCGGCGAGGCGAAAGCGCAACATATCCTTCAGGGTCCACATGATATCATGCAGCTTGCCAAAATGGGCCTTTCCGCCGGTGCGTCTGCGGAATTCAATCGTTACTTCCCGGACGCGTCGTCCGGAGCGCTCCGCGCGGATGATGAGTTCCGGCGTCACGAAGGCGGGACTGGTGGAAACGAGCTGGACGGACTGCGCGTAGGAGCGACGGTAGAACTGTACGAAGTTCAGGTCCGCTGTCTTCGGGGCGAACAGAATCCGCAGGAGCATGTTGTTGGTCCAGGAGGTGACTTTACGCCAGGGCGAGTGGGCCGCCCGGTTGATCCGGCGCGCCACGAGCACATCCGACTCGTGAAAATATGGCGTAAATTGATCAATGTCCTCGGGAGCCAGCGGAAGGTCCATTCCGTCGTGCAGGATCCACTCGCATCGGGCCGCCTGTATCCCCCGGGCCAGGGAGATGCCGTAATTGACGTTTCGCTCGTTGTGTACGACGCGAATTCGGGCGTCCTTCCCGGCCATCTCGTCCGCAATCTGGGGCGTGCGGTCCGTGCTGCCGTCGTTGATGATGATGACCTCGAATTCGTCGGTGAAGCGCTCCAGCGACTGCACCATCCGGCCGACGGCGCGCTCGACGTTCATCTCCTCGTTGAGGCCGGCCATGATGACGGACAGACTGATCTGCCGTCGGGCGGTCGGGTCGGCGGAGGAGTCAGCCGGTGGGGTTTCGGTAGACGTAGGTCGTGTATTCATATAACCGATAATCGTGGCGAACGGTCACGTAGCGACTCAGTTCCCGGCGGCAGAACTCCAGCATCTCTCCGGGATTCGAGTAATAGAGCTTGTCATTCTTGAAATCGACCTGGTCGGTCATCAGATTGAACGCGATACCGACGCGGCAAAGGTCGTACATCTTGCGGATCATGTTTCGGACGAAGATTCCCCACTCGTTCTCGCTGTTGTTGACCCGCACATGAAACAGACCGGAGCAGACCAGGACGTCGTAGGTCGGGAGATTGGGCTCCGCCAGGAGGTCCCGGCGATCGAACCGGATTTTGGGATGACGCCCTCGCGCGGCGTTCACCATTTCGGCCGAAAGATCGCTTCCGCTGTACTCGGCGGTTCCTCCGCGTTCGCAGAGAAAGTCGCATAAATGGCCGGCCCCCGCGCCAACTTCATGGATGGACTTGCCGTTGAGGTCGCAGATTTCGCAGAGTAACTTGAAACGCAGCCGTTGCGACGCCTCATCCTTCCAGTCCATTCCCTGGGCGGTTGGCCCGTGAGTTTGCAGGGCGGCTTCGTAGTGGCTGACGACGGTTCGCTTGAGGTCCGCGAAATCTTCGGTGGGATTCTCCGGCGCGGCGGTTTTGGGTTTCATGATTCGGCCCCCGCCAACGCCTGCCACGCGCCTTCCCGCGAACTTTCCGCAGGGCCGCCGCCGGGCGCCACGCCGATCCTGTCGAACGGCATGACGTAGTGCCATCGATAGGCCTCGCGGACGAACGCAACCGTCGTTGAGGTGAAGGGGGAGATATCGCCGGTGACTTTCGTGCAGATGTAATAGGTCGCGTCGCGGCTGCCCCACTGTTTCTTGAAGCGGTAGACGCCGCTGCCGGGCGGCGAGGCCTGCCAGTTGTAGTAGCGCAGGCCGCGGGCCTTCGCCCAACGGATCGTGTGCGCGGCCATCAGGAAATTCGGCGAGAGTTTGGAAAACTCGGTGCGAATCGAGGGCATCAGGGCATCGATCACCTGGCCGTGGTAGACGTAAAACCCGCCCGCCACCATGGTGTGAGGGGCTTCCTTCAAACGAACGAAAAAAAACCGGGCCTTGTCGCGCGGGACCATCTCGCGGAGGGCGCCCATGAACATCTCGCGCGGCAGCGGCGTCGCGCCGATTTCCGTATGCCGCGCGGCGTGGATCTCGTACCACTCGGCGACGTTCGGTTCCGATTGCCCCTCGTCCATGACCAGTTCGCCGCCCTGGGCCTTTTTCAGGTTGCGCAAGACGTTGGTGTCGGCCTGGGGAAACTCGCCGGTCGCCGTCACGCCCGTTTCCAAGTCGAGCACCTGGCAACTATTCTGCAGCGAAAAATCCGCGGCGAAGAAGCGCTGGTAAAGTTCGTGGTCCGGCCAGAAGGGATTGGTGATGACCGTCGCCGTCGCGCAACCCTTTTCTTTTGCCAGTTCGACAAAGGCCCCGAGCAAGGCCTGATAGATCGCCGGCGCGTTTTCATTCGGGAGGCACGCCACGCCGCCCAACGCTCCGGCCTGCGGGCAGGTCGTCAGGATGCTGCCCAGCGGTCCGTCGTATTTGTAGGCCGGCAGCACGCCGAGCAACCTGTTATTCCGCCGACTGCCGAGAAAGAGCGGCACATCCGGTCCGATCGGCGCGATGACATTTCTCCAGCCGATCGTCTGTTGCGCAAAGCTCGCAGGGCACGCTTCGAAGAAAGCAGCGACTTCCTCGTCGGCGGCGGGCGAAATCAAAGAGACGTCGTTGGATGCTCCCATGGCCGCCTCACCGCGCGCCGACCCTGGACGTGGGGGCGCGCTCCCGCAGGAATTCGCAAACGTGGTCCGCCACGTAATCGACTTGTTCGTCGGTCAGTTCGGGATACATGGGAATGGATAGCAGCCCCCGACACGTCTGCTCGGTGACCGACATGTCGCCGAAGCGATGGGAATGGGTTTTGAGCGCGGGTTGCAGATGGCCGGGGATCTTGTAATGGATGCCGGTGCCGATGCCCCGGCCGTTCAAGTACTCGATCAAGCCGTCGCGATGTTCGGTCTGAATCGGGTACAGGTGATAGACCGGCTCGGAATCGCCCCTCGGCTTGAGCAGCTTCAGGCCGGTCTTGGCCAGTCGCTCGTCGTACTGGCGGGCGATCGCAACGCGGCGGCCGTTGTTGGCCTCCAGGAGTCGCAATTTCAATCGCAGGACCGCGGCCTGAAGTTCATCGAGCCGGAAATTGTACCCGACGTGGGCGTGCTCGAACTTACTGACGTGGCCGTGATGACGGTATTGCTTCATCAACTCCGCCAAGTCGTCGTGGGGCGTGGTGACGAACCCGGCCTCGCCGAAAGCGCCGAGATTCTTCGTGAAATAGAAGCTGAACCCCGCCGCATCGCCCATGCTTCCGCAGCGGCGGCCCTTATAACGGGCGCCGTGGGCCTGGGCGCAATCCTCAATCACCTTGAGCTTGTGTTCCCTGGCGATCGCCAGGATCGGGTCCATGTCCGCAGGGTGACCGTACAAATGGACCGGCATGATGGCCCTGGTCTTGGGGGACAACATGGGTCCGATTTTTTTCGGATCGATCGTCATCGTGCCGGGTTCGATGTCGACCATGACCGGCGTCGCGCCGGCGTGGACGATGGCCTCGATGCTGGCGAAAAAGGTGTGCGCGGGGACAATGACTTCGTCGCCAGCCCCGATGCCCAGGGCCTTGAGGGCGAGGATCAGCGCGTCGGTTCCGTTGGAGACGCCGAGACCGTGTTTGACCTCGCAGAACGCCGTGAAGTCTTTCTCGAAGGCCTGCACGTTGGGGCCGAGGAAGAGCTGCATCCCATCGAGGATCGCTTCAAATTCCTTGCGCAGGGCCTCGCGAATGGGCGTCAAAGAGGCCTTGAGATCGACCAGCGGTACGTTCATGGTTCGCGTCTTCCTTTCGAGCTAGTCCTCGTCCGCCACGGCGAGCCGTGTGGCGAACGGTCAAAACAGGAGTATGGTACTGCCCCCGACCGCGAGATGCCAAAGTGCGCTCCCTCGACTCCGGCATGGGCGTCGACGATGTCGCCGGCAGCGCAGTGCTACAAGTTGACCCGCTCCCCGCTTCGCTCAATCGACCGCTGCGCGGCCTCGAGTATCCGCACGACGCGCAGGCCGGACTCGCCGTCGGTGAGCGGCGTTGTCCCGTTCTGAATGCTCTCCACGAAATGCCGGCAGACGGCCTCCAGCGGTTCGGTCTTGTCGATCTTGGGGGCGAACATGTCGCCGGTTCGATAGTCGATCAGGACCTTGTCGCGCTCGGACTTGTCGCCGTTGATCGTTACGCCCTTGTCGTACACTTTGATCTTCTCGCTGGGGGCGAGATCGTCATAGACAATCATTCGCTTGGAGCCGCCGATGACGGTCGAACGAAGCTTGACCGGGGCGAGCCAGTTCACGTGGAAGTGGGCGATCAGGGAATCGTCGAACTTCATGCTCATGTAGGCGAGGTTTTCGAGCTTGCCGAAGTGCTTGCTGCCGATCGCAGAGACCCAGATGGGGGCGCGGCCGAGCAGATAATCCATGATCGACAAATCGTGGGGGGCGAGGTCCCAGATGACATTGATGTCGTGCTGAAACAAGCCGAGGTTGATGCGGACCGAATCGAAATAGAGGATGTCCCCGATCTCGCCGCTATCAATGATCGACTTGATCTTCTGGACGGCCCCGCTGTAGATGAAGGTGTGATCGACCATGATGGTCAGCCCGCGCTGCCTGGCCATGTTGACCAGCGTCTGGGCCGACTCGGAGCTGTGGGTCAGGGGTTTTTCCATCAGGACGTGCTTGCCGGCCTCGAGCGCGGCCTTGGCCAGCGGATAGTGCGTGTGGACCGGGGTGCAGATGGCGACGGCGTCGAGGTCGGGATCGGCGATCATGGCCGCAAAGTCGCCCTCGGTGCGGGCCGAGGGATAACGGCGTCCGAAGGGTTCCAGACGACCGGCGTTGGAATCGCAAATGACCCGCAAATCGCAGTCGCGCAGGGCGCTGAAGTTACGGATGATATTGGGGCCCCAATAACCACAACCCACGACGCCGACACGTACGACGGCCGGGGTTTTGGCGATTTTTTTCATCGACGGCTCCGCGAGCGTACCCGCTGCGGCTGGTGGCATTGACACGATCGTCCTCCCTCCCCGCGTCCTTGCGAGCGGCCGGCTTCCCTTCCTGAATGTAAAGCGCATTCATCGGCGAACCGTTGATTCGATGGTTCGCCGGCTTCTTAGTTCTTGCTCATGACCCTGGCGATCGCCTTTTCGAAGCCGTGGTCCCACTCCATATGCTGCCAATCCATGCAATGCTCGCACATGCCCATGTCGCGCCAGCGGCCGGTCATGTGCAGGTCGCGCATTTTTTCGTAGATTTCGCTCTTCCAGATTTCCTGGATGGTCTGGTCCCGCACGTTTCCGACGACGCCGTGATTCTGCCAGTCCTCCACGCAGAAGCGGACTTCGCCGTGCATGTTGATCGTCACGCGCTTCCAAAACTGCGGGCAGGGCCAGCGCTTGATGCCTTCGTCGAAGTACGTTTCCTCGACTTTGACCAGGCCCAGATCGTTGTTCAGGCCGCGGACGAGCACCTCGTCGACCATCGGACCCCAATAGTTCTTGAACAACTCGACTTCGTTCTTGGCCTGCTTTTGGTCGATGATGCTGACCATGATCTTGGTGGGCGATTTCAACTCGTTGCGCAGCTCGATCAGCCGTTTGGTGTTGGCGGTCACCAGGTCGAACTTGCCTTTAATGCGAATCTTCTCGTAGGTCTCTTTCGAATAGGCATCGGTGCTGACGTCAATCACGTCGATCGGCGCCAGGAGCAACCGCCGCATCTTTTCCTCGGTCAGGGCCATGGCGTTGGTGGTCAGATCGACCGGGCCGATGCCGGCGCGCTTCGTCTCCTCCACCATGTCGATGAAGTGGGGGTGGAGGATGGACTCGCCGTCGGCGGCGTAGCGGAAGACCCAGAGCTTGTCCTTGAACTGCCTGGTCTCCTCCACGATTTTGGTATGGATCGCCGGGTCCATGAACGCCGCCTTGTATTCGGGCAGCTTCTTAATGACCGGGTGCGCGCAATGGATGCACGCCATATCGCAGACGTTGGTGACCGCGATAACGATGATCGGCGGGAACTCTTCGTGATCCCGCTCGACGAAGCCGAAGCGGCCCTGCGCTACCGGCTCGGCCTCCTGGGCGGGCCCGAAGATGCCCGGGGAGACCACATTCAGTGGAACGGTCGCCATGATTGAATCGCCTTTCATCCCCCCCGACATCGACGCGATGGACCGAAAGGAGAATGCTTCCTTCGAAGACTCCAGACCGGAACACGCCAATGATATCACAGGAGGCGTGGGATTGGCAATGTCCGTGCCGTGCGAAAAACGCCGGGTTTCCGGTCCACAAAGCGGCCCAACGGGCGGTGCGATAAGGACTTAATCAGCGTACCGGCGATGTCGCGAATGATCTCGGTGGGGCTGATAGCCCATCTCGGCGAATGTCCCCTGGATTTGGGACGCATCGGCACGCGCTCATGATCGGCAGGGCCGCAGGCCGCAACCCTGGTTGGAGCACGATTACTGGGCGTTGCAGGACTCGAACCTGCGACCTCGCGGGTGTGATCCGCGCGCTCTAACCAACTGAGCTAAACGCCCGCTATTTCATCAGCGGCGGGACTATTGTAGCCCGGAGGCCGGGGTCAGCAAACTTCGAACGGCCCGGAGGCTCCAAGGATCCCGGCCATCCGTTCTTGGCCGCCCGGAGGCTCGCCTTCTTGCATCGCATCCCCTGAATCGAGACGATTCCGCCATGGATCCCGCCATTCAATCCGCCGTCGATCGCTGGCTTGCGGACCCCGCGATCGCGCCGATCGATCAACAAGAGGTGCGCGACCTGTTGGCGCGCGGCGATGCCGGGGAATTGGCGGATCGGTTTTACCGTGATCTGGAGTTCGGAACGGGCGGGTTGCGCGGGATTATGGGAGCGGGCTTGAACCGAATGAACCCGTACACCGTGGGGGCGGCCGCACAGGGGTTGGCAAACTACATCGCAAAGGGAGGGGAAGCGGCCAGGCGGGGCGGCGTGGCGATTGCGTACGACTGCCGGCGGATGAGCGACGCCTTTGCGCGGCGCGTGGCCGAGGTGATGGCGGGCAACGGGATTCGTGCGTACCTCTTCGAGGCGCTGCGACCGACGCCGGAGTTGTCGTTCGCCGTGCGACATCTGAAATGCACGTCGGGCGTGGTGGTGACGGCGAGCCACAACCCGCCGGCGTACAACGGGTTCAAGGCGTATTGGAGTGATGGGGGGCAGGTCGTCCCGCCGCACGATGCGGCGATCATTGAGGAAGTGCGGCGGGTCGGTGGATTCTCGAATGTCCGGGCGATGCCGCTGGCCGAGGCGAAGTCGCAAGGGCTCGTCAATCTGATTGGCCACGAGATCGACGAGGCGTTTCTGGAAAAGGTCCAGCAATCCACGCTGGCCCCCGACCTATGCCAGACGCAGGGCAAACAGCTCAAGATCGTCTTCAGCGCGCTGCACGGGACGGGCTCGACACTGGTCCCCGAGGCCCTCCGCAGACGCGGATTCGTCAATGTCAGCGAAGTCGCCGAGCAAGCCCGGCCCGATGGCGAGTTCCCCACGGTGAAATCGCCGAACCCGGAGGAGGGGGCGGCGCTGGCCATGGCGATCGATCTGGCGCGGCGGGAGTCGGCGGATCTGGTCATCGCGAGCGACCCAGACGCCGACCGCGTGGGGATCGCGGTGCGCGACGCGACGGGAAATTATCCGCTGGTGACCGGAAACCAGATTGCGGCGATTTTGACGTACTACCTGTGCGAGCAGCTCACGCGGAGCGGCCGGTTTCCCAATCGCGGTGTCGTGCTCAGCACTATCGTGAGCAGCGACTTGATGAAGACGATCGCGCGATCGTACGGGGCGGAAGTGGTCGAGACGCTGACGGGGTTCAAGTGGATCGCGGCGAAGATTGGCGAGTTTGAGCGTGACGGGTCGGGGCGACGGTTCATCTTCGGAGCGGAGGAGAGCTACGGGTACATGCCGTGCGACTACGTCCGCGACAAGGACGCGGTGACGAGCGCGGCATTTCTGGCGGAGGCGGCGGCGTTTGCGGCCAGCCAGGGGCAGACTCTGCTTACGCTATTGGATTCGCTCTTCGCGAAATTCGGCTTCCACCAGGAAGGGGCCAAGAGTTTCACGATGCCGGGCCAGGACGGCGCGACGCGGATCGCGGCGCTGATGGATGGTCTGCGCCGCTCGCCCCCGCGGACGATGGGCGGCCGGCCCGTCCAGACGTGGGCGGATATCCAGACGGGTGAGGTGCGCGAACTGGCGACCGGCATAGTCGTCGGACGATACGAGTTGCCGGCGAGCGATGTCATCATGCTGACGCTCGACGATAAGACGAAGGTGATCGCTCGGCCGAGCGGGACGGAGCCCAAGATCAAATTCTACATCTTGGCGAAAGAGCCGGGGGATGATCTGGCGACGGCTCGAATGGGGGCTTCGATAAAAATCGAGGCGATCTCCCACGAGTTGTCAATGATCGCGGGCGAGGCCTGAGCCGGCGCAGACTCGTCGCGCGATGGGCCCTGCAACGAGTTTTTCGCGCCTCGAAAGGTTCTTACCTTGACTTTTCGTGGAAGTAAGGCTATTGTTAGGTCGAAATAAAGGAAGCGTCGAATGGGTGGTCCGGTGCTATTTTGTGCTTGGCGAATGTAGAACGAAAGGCTGTCCCAGCTAATCTCTGCTAATCTCGCCACAAGAAAATAAAAAATAGCGGCAACGACGGAGGTGCGGATGCATCGACGTTTCAGGGAACCCGGATATAATCCAAGACTACGCCGAGGACGGAGTAGAAGTCCATGAGCCGTCTAATTCACCTCGAACTCGAACTCCCGTCGGACCTGGACCGGCTGCGTCTCCCTTTGGCCGTCGATGAGCGATTGCACGAGTTGCTAGATCGCCAGGACCGCGGGGAGAAGTTGTCCGTCCGCGAGCGTTCCGAGGCTGAAGGGCTGGTCAATTTGGCCGATCTTCTGTCACTGCTCCGGCTTCGCTCGGAACAGGGCAACGGTCACTAAGCGATGTCGCATGTTCCTGCGGACTTGCACAGGGCTGTGATAGAGCGATCCGCCGGTCGATGCGAGTATTGTCGACTCGCTCAGCTCGGACAAGAAGCTACGTTTCACGTCGACCATGTGATACCGATTTCCGCGGGGGGACGGACCCAACTTGATAATCTTGCCTGGGCGTGCGTTTCCTGTTCATTGCGGAAAGCTGCACGTCAAAGCGCGATGGACCCCCAAACCGGTGAAGCGGCGCCGCTCTTCAACCCTCGCGTTGACGAATGGTCGGATCACTTTCGCTGGGATGGGCCGCGAGCCATTGGCCTGACACCGATAGGGCGCGCGACGATCGTTGCCCTGCAAATGAATAGACCGTTGATCTTGGCGATTCGTGCTGAGGAAACGAAGCTCGGCCGCCATCCAACGGATTGACGTACCGTGTTGGGGCCGGGTCTGCCGATTTCGTCGGCCACAAGGATCGACGCTACAGCCCGCCGCGGAGCTTCCACCACCACACGAAGAGGCCCGCCGACACGATAAGTAGCGCGCCAAGTACGACCCACGTCACGATCGGCGACACGGGCTTGGCCAGCCGCGCGTGCGGCGGGGTGAGCATAAGCGTGGCATCCTTCTCGTCGGGCGACAACGCGCGTAGAAGATCTCCCGCGAGCATGTCGGCGGATTGGTAGCGGTCTTTGGGGTCGGCCTGCAGGCATTGCAAGACGATGTCCGCCAGGCGCGGCGGCCAGTTGGAGGGGAGCTGCTCGCGCTGGATGCTTCTGGCCTCTTGTTGCGCGCGGATCATGCCGCTTTTTGTCTTCGCCTGCACAAGCCGCGACCGCGTGATCGCGAAGTGCAGCGTCAGGCCAAGGCTGTAGATGTCGCTGGCGGGCGTTGGGCGGCTGCCGCGGGCGACCTCGGGCGAAATCCAACCCGGAGTCCCCAGCGTCCGCTCGGAGAGTTCCTTGATGCCCGCGATGCCCGTGACATCCGCGAGTCCGAAGTCCGTAACTTTCACGTGGCCGGCCGTGTCGATCATGATGTTGCCGGGTTTGACGTCGCGATGGATGACGCCGAGGGCGTGACCGGCGGCGAGGCCCTTGGCGGCCTGGGCGATGACGTAGCACGCCTGCTGGACCAGCATCGGGCCGTTTTGGTCGACGAGCGCGGCGAGGGTGATGCCGTCCACCCGCTCCATGGCGAAGTAATACATCCCTTCTTCCTGGCCGACCTCATAGACCGTGACGACGTTGGGATGCTGAATCTGCGCGGCGACGCGGGCCTCCTGCAGGAACATCTTGAGGCCGAGCGGCTGATGAGCGGGGTCGATCCGCCGCGGGAGCATTTTCAGTGCGACCGGTCGTTCCAGGTCCTTGTCGTAGGCTTCGAAGACATTGCCCATCGCGCCGAGGCCGAGGATCGCGCGGATTTCGTAGCGGCCCAGCGTACGGCCGACCCATTCGGCTGCGGCGGGCTGCGGCGGGCGGACGAACTTGGCGGCGAGATGGCCCATCGTCGAGCCGTGATCGGCCGAGGCGATCAGCGTCGAGCCCATCTGGGCCCACGCCGACGCGGCCGATCCAATCGCCCCTGCTATCTGACCGGCGGCGGTCGATTGGTCGCGCCAGACGTGGCCGCAGTGGCGGCAACGGACGCGCCGGCCGAGGGTGGGGCGCATGGGGACGTATTGGGAGCGGCATTGCGGGCAGACGAGCGGTGTGGGCTTGAATTCGGGTTGGTCCATGGGCTCGGGAGAGGCAGTATAGATGGCGGGGCGGGGAATTGATAACCTCCACGGAATAGCGAATAGCGAATGGCGAATAGCGAAAGTGAAGCGACGCCGTTGAATCCGACGACGCCGCCCGATCCGATGAATTTGAGTCCTTGGCGCGAATATGCGCTGGGCTACCTCCGCGCGCAGTTGCGCGAGGATGCGCCCGGGGAGTTGGGGGTGGCGCGGGTCTTCGAGCGATCACCGTTGGAGGGCGACGGTGCGGTTGTGGTGTTTGAGTTTCGCGCGCGGCGCGGGGCGGCGGAATCGGACCAGTATTACGTCGTCGTGGGTCAGACGGAGCCGAACTACTACCCCGCGTACGGGCTCGACGCGGATGAAGCGTACAGCCTGCACCTGGGGACGCGGTTCATGCTGGTGATGGGTGTAGCGCAGTGCGTTGCGCCCGAGGGAATCGATGTGATGGCCGCCGCGAGGGTGGTCGTCGATCGCGTGGCTCCGTCCGCGCCGATCGAGGGGCTGACGGTCGCGGCCTGCTTCGATGTCGAAGGGCAGCACCATGTGGTTTTGCGCGGTCGCGTAGCGGGGCAAGACGTTTACATCATGGCGGGCGAGGCTCCGGCGGGGTTCTCGCGGCGCGTTGAACTTCCTCCGCAGGTCGCGTACCGACTGCATGTGGGGGCGGTGCTGCGTGTTGAGGCCCATCGGGCCGAGTGACGAGTTTTGGGTCCGCGGACGCACCGAATTCGCCGGGATGCAACCGATACTAGAATTAAGCGTAATACTCAGATGGTCATCGCCGATTGGGGTCACCTGTGGTGAAGTCGATTCGTCCTATTCTCATCGGGGCCGCCGCACTGGTCGCGGCAGGCTATGGCATTTCCAGTTACTCCGGTCGCGAGGTCCGAGAATTGCAGGGCCGCGTGCAGGAATTGGAAAAGGAGCGGACTCAGCTCGTGGAGTTCGCCGAGCGGCTGACGGCCTCGCGGCGGGTGGCGCAGGTTGATGTGCTTGACCGGCGGACGGACGAGGCGGGCCGGTCTATGACGACGCTGCGCTGGCAGGAGATCGGCGCGGACGGGGCGCTGGCCGTGCCGCAGACGATCGAGGTGCTGGGCGAGTCGGCGTATTTCGAGGCGATGGTGATCAAATTCGAATTTCGACGCGTCCGCGAGGCCGAGGCGGGACGCGCGGCGAGCCTGGCGGTATTTCGGCGGATTTTTGGCGAGATGGAACCGCCGGAGGAGGGCGATCCGCTCCCGGCGCCCAGCGGCCTGAGCGCGGCGGATGCGGAGATGTGGCGGCGGTTTTGGGAGATCGTGAACGATCCGAAGCTCGCGGCGAAGTACGGCATCCGTACGGCGCAGTGCGAAGCGCCGAGCGTGCCGCTCGCACCGGGGCAGACGTGGGAAGTGTCGCTGGATGCGGCCGGGGGGTTGAACGTCAGGAAGATTGGCGGGCGGGCAATCGAGACCGTCCCATCTACTACCACGAACGATAGCCTTTGAGGCCGGAGCAGACGGCGTTATTCCCGCAGGTCAATGCAGACTACTTTTTCCAGGTTCCGCGCGTACATCCGGCCGTTCGCGATGACCGGCACCGTCCAGCAGCGACCATCGAGGATCTTCGCCTCTGCCGTCGGCTTGAAGCCGCTCGGATCGGGCGGGCCGACGCGCAGTTCGCCGCTCTCGGTCAGCAGGAAGAGCTTGCTGTCCGCCAGGACCAGTGTGCCATTCATCGTCCGCGGTTGCTTCCAGCGCTCGGAGCCGGTCATGAAGTCTACGCACTTCAATGCCTTCTCATCGCTGGAATAGAGGTTTCCGCCCGTCAGAATCGCCGACTGGAACTTGTTGAGCAGCACTTTGCTTTTCCAAACCTCCCTGGCGGTGATTTTTCCCTTTGCGGCGGAGAGTTTGAAAAGTCCGCAGCCGGTCTGGTAGCCGGAATTCAGGAATAAATGACCTTCGTGGTAGATCGGGGCGGCGGCGTTGACCTTCCAATCCGTCTTCCAGGGAATCTTACCGACTATCTTGCCGGCTTCGAGGTCGATGATCGACGCTCGATTGGCGGTAAAGGCGCAAATGAACTTCCTTCCGCCGAATTCGAAGGGCAGCGGCGTCGCATAGCCGGGGTCATCGTTGTCGCACTTCCAAACCTTCTTGCCGGTTTTCTTGTCCGCGGCGCGGAGGGCGCCATCCGATCCGCCCGCCTGAAAAATCGCAAGGTTACCCTCGATGAGGACCGAGCCGGAGTAGCCCCACTGCGGCACGTGCTTGTACCGCTGGCTCCAGATCTCGGAGCCGTTGTCCGCGTCGCAGCAGACGACGGTCCCATGGCCGCCGACGACGTAGACGCGGCCGTCGCTCACCGTCGGCGTCGCCCGCGTGCCGTCGCCGAACTGGTCGCGATACTCTTTTTCGAAGGGTCGCTTCCAGATTTCCTTGCCGGTGGCCGCGTCGAGGCAGATCAGCACCTGCTGTGCGTCCGTAGTGCCGCAGGTGTAGACGCGATCGCCGACACAGGCGAAGGAACTGAACGCCGAGCCGATCTGGCGCTCCCAGAGCACTTTCGGGTTGCCATCCCAATCCGTCTTGAGCCCCTTTTCGGGGCTGATGCCGTCGTGATTCGGCCCGCGGAAATTGGGCCAATCCCCAGCGGTCGCCGCGTTGGCTGATAGGACGATCGCGCCGACGAAGAATGGAAGATTCAATATCCGCATAGCACCACTCCGATGTAAGCGGCGACAAACGACCCTCGCCGCATTAATAAACGATCCCGCCTGCTTATCTTCACGACTCCGTCACGAGGACTTCCACCGCAGCGCCTTCCGCCAACGGCTTTGTCGGATCATCGCGGACCAGAAGCGCGTTGGCCAGAGCCAGTCCGAAGGGATCAGCGGACCCACTCCAAAGACAAGGCTCTGTCATGAGACCCCGGCCTGGGTCGTTCCACACCCGCGCCGGTACATATGCCGGACGCGCATCGCGATGCGGAGCGAGCGCGGTCGACAGAATCGCGCGAATGCGGGGTGGCGGTTCCGGCTTGAAGCCCTGCAGCCCGCGAATTGCCATGCGCGCGAACAACCACGAACAGACATACGCGCTGACCGGATTGCCGGGCAGGCCGAACACGTGCTGGCCGTTTGCGCCGCGGCCGTACGCAATGGGTTTTCCCGGTCGGACTTCGACGCCGTGGAACAACCAGCGTACGCCGAGCGATTCAAAGACCCTGGGGACCAGATCAAGCGTGCCCATCGACATGCCGCCGACCGTGAGTACGACGGGCTCGCACAGTGCCTCGCGTAGCCGCGCGGTGAGTTCGCCCTCGTCGTCGTGGACGATGCCCATGTATCGCGGCGTCGCGCCGAATTGTCGCACGAGCGCGGCGAGCATCGGCCCGTTGCTGTCGAAGATCTGACCGGCCTTTCGCGCCGAGCCCGGCGTCACCAGTTCATCGCCGGTCGAGACGATGGCGACGCCGACCTCGCGGGCGACTTCCAGCATCGCCGCTCCCGCCGTCGCCGCGGCGGCGATGTGCGCCGGGCCGATGGTCAGCGGCGGTGTCAGGATCGTCTGGCCCTTTTTACGGTCGCTTCCACGCAGCGCGACAGCCTGTTGCGGCTTGACGGTCGTTGCAATGGTGACTTCGCTTCCTGCAATGTTCGTGTCCTCGATCCTCACCACGGCATCCGCTCCCACGGGAACCGGCGCTCCGGTATTGATCTGCACTGCCTGACCGGCGCCGAGCGTCGCCGTCCATTCGCCGCCGGCGGGGACGAGTCCGACCACCTTGAGCCGCGCGCCTGCGGTCGCACAATCGGCCGCGCGGACCGCGAATCCGTCCATCATCGCCTTGTTAAATGCGGGGTAATCGTCCTGCGCGACGACCGGCGCGGCCAGGATTCGGCCCTTGGCCGCTTCCAGCGCGATGGGTTCGTGACCAATCGGCTCGATGCCCTCGGCGACGGCCGCCTGCGCCTCCTCCACGCTGACGAGCCGATGCTGATCTTTTCCCCAGGTTCGTGCCATGGGCGGGACTTTCTCGCAGGCCTTTCGCTATTCGCCAGCCGGCTACCCGCGGCGGCGGCCATTCGCTGTTATCCTACCGCAAAACTCCGTGAATCCCGACGCCACCAAACCGCCCTCGATGATCCTGCTTCTCGGCTGCACCGCTTCCGGGAAGTCCGCCGCCGCGCTGGAACTGGCCTCGCGCCTGGATGCCGAGATTCTCAGTATCGACTCCATGCAGGTCTATCGCCGCATGGACATCGGCACGGCCAAGCCGACGCCCGCGGAGCGCGCCGCCGTCCCGCATCATCTCATCGACGTGGCCGAGCCGGGCGAGTTGTTCAGTGTCTCGCGCTTTGTGGAACTGGCCGATGCCGCCATTGCCGATATCCACGCGCGGGGACGGCGGGTTCTGGCCGTCGCCGGGACGCCGCTGTACCTGATGGGCCTGATGTACGGTCTGTTCGACGGCCCATCGGCCGACGAGGCGTTTCGCGCGCACCTCCGCGCCCGCGCCAGTCGCGAAGGCACGCCCGCCCTGCACGCTGAGCTAAGCAAATTCGACTCCAAGGCCGCCGAGCGCATCCATCCCAACGACCTCAAGCGGATCGAGCGGGCGCTGGAGGTGTTTCACTTGACGGGGCGGCCGCTGTCGGAGCAGCAGGTGCAGTGGGAGGCCGGCGCGCTGCGTTATCCCGCCATCGTCGTCGGCATCCGCCGGTCGCGCGAGGACGTCTCGCGGCGAATCCGGCTGCGGGTCGAGGCGATGATCGCAGCCGGACTCGTCGAGGAGGTACGATCGCTCGCCAATGAACTGGGCGAACAATCGCGGCAGGCGGTCGGTTACGCCGAAATCCTCACGCACCTGCGCGGGGCGTGCTCACTGGGGGACGCCGTGGAGCGGATCAAGATCAATACCCGCCAGTTCGCCAAGCACCAGCGGACGTGGTTCCGGAAGTTCGCGATGACACGGTGGATTGACGTGGAACCCGATGAAACCACAGCGTCCATCACCGAGAGACTGTGGCAAGCAATCACGGAATGTCGAATAGCGAATAGCGAATAGCGAAACCAGACAGAGCCGCCATTCGCAATTCTCAGACCATCACGCGCTTGTTATAGACCCACCACTCCAGCATCAGGATCGCCAGCGCCGCGGCCACCGCCCACGGCCACAGCGGCTCGTTTACTTTGGTCTCCCCTGCCACGGCTGCGACTTTTTCCGAGCCGACTGTGAACTCCGGATTGGGTGTGATCCGCGACTCACCGGCGTCCAGCAGATTTACAGCATACATCTCCTTCGCCTCACCCGCGTCGAACGTTGCCTCATACACGCCGACCTCGCGGGTCTTAGCGTACGTGAGCCGCGACTGACCGCCGACATCGATCTCGTCGGTGTAGCCGTCGGGTCGGCGAATCCGTGCCTCCGTCGCGCCGGGCGGCACGGGGATCGTCAGTGTCTGGCCCGGCCGCACGAGCCGATGGGTATCGACCAGCCCGCCGGACGCGAGGTAGCCGAGCGCATTTTGTACGAAGATGGGAAACGCCTCCTTCAACGGGAAGTTCGACTCCAAGAGATCAAACGCCGCGATCACATAGCGATGTCCGGGATCGGTCAGCATCGCCATGACCGTCGAATCCTGCCCGTCGAGCAGGCTCGTGGCGTGGCGGGGCAGTATCAGCCGGCGCCACTTGGCGATGTACAGGTCGTCGTAGTTGACGTTGCGCAGCAGCGGATGATCCTGCCGGCCGTATACGACCAGCTGTCCCTCAATCTCCTCGTCGGAGCTGACGCCCTCGATTTTGGGCAGGCCGCCGAAAAAAAGGTAGTTGCCCGGCGGGAGCCGCTGCGTGTCGTGGAGATCCATTACGACGAGATCAAAGGCCGAGCGGCCCGCACTGGCGAGCTTGTCCTCGGCGGCCGATTCGTATTCCGCAGGCGTCATCATTTCGAATGCGCTGATCGACAATGCGTCGGCCAGCTTCTTGAACATGGCCCGGACCTGCCAGCGATCGGATACGGCGAGCACCCGCGTGGGCTTGGGCGGCTCGATCGGCGCGAAGACGGTGTTGTCCACCGCCAGCGCGTCCTTGTGGTGCAGCCGGACTTCGACCACGCCGCCGGCCTCATGTTGAATCTCGAATACCACGTTTTGCCCGCTGGACATTCCGGCGCCCCCAGCCGGTCCGGTCGTGGCCTGCGTCGTCGAGCTTCGCGCCGGCCCCAATACGACTTCGCGGATCGCGCCGGGGCCCGACAGCGTTTTTCCATCCAGCAGCAGCGAGATGTCCGTCTTGACCGGCGCGGCCCCGAAGTTCTCCACTTGCACGAAGATAGAGAGCATCCCCGGCCGCTCGAAGTCCCGCCGCACATCAAACGCCGTGATCCCGACGTTGTCCGTCGCCGCGCCGATGCGATAGTAGCGCATCTGCCCGCGCGTCACGTACTGGCGGTCGGCGTCGGCGATGCGACCGTCGCTGAAGAGTTCGATATCCGCCGCCCCTTCCAATGCGGCATCCGGCACTCCGGCCGCCCCTGCCACCTCGACCAGGTTGCTGGAGTAGGCGATCGCGAGCGGCAGGGCCTCGCCCAGCAGGCTCGGGCTGTCCGTCGGCTCGATTTCGCGGATCAGCCGCGCGAGCCGCCGCTTGTCGTCGGTGAAGGTGCAGACCACGCTGGGCGAGTCCGCGAAGCTCACCACCATCGCCCGCGAATTGTCGGGCAGGTCGGTGACGAATTGCGCCGCCACGTCCTGGGCATGCTCCAACCGTGTGCGGCCGTCGGCTTCGACGGTCCGCATCGATCCGCTGCGATCGACAAGGAGGATGATGTTCCGCTCCGGCCGGCGCATGAGGTTGGCGATGGGGTTGGCGATGCCGAAGAGGACCGCCGCAAGAATGAGCAGTTGCAGGAATAGGAGGAGGTTCCGTCGCAGTTTTTGGAAGGGGGCGTTGACCTGCAAGTCCTGGATCGCCTTTTTCCACAAGAGCGTGGAGGAGACCTTGCGCTCCTGCCGCCGAAGTTTGAGAAAGTAGAGAAGTAGCAGGAGCGGGATGGCGATGGCCGCAATGATCCCCGCCGTCCACAGCGAGAGAAGTTTCATCGGACCAGCCCCCGACCGCGCAGGTAGTTGAGGACGAGCCCCTCAAAGGGGTGCGTCGTTGGCGTCATCAGATAGGTGACGCCGCGCTGCATGCAGTAATCCCGCAGCGATCCGCAATAGGCCTCCAAGTTCGCCTTGTACCGGTCGAGGAGCATCTTGCTGACGGTGATCTCGGCGACATCCTCGTCCTCGCAATCGACGAGCTTCAGGTCGCCCGTCAGGTCCGGCGACAATTCCTGGGGGCTGAGGACCTGCAGCACGTAGATATCGAGCTGTCGACCGATGAGATAGCGCAGCCCCTCGGCATAGCCCCCCTTGTCGAGAAAATCCGACAGGACCAGCACGACGCCTTTCGACGTGTGCCGCAGGGCGATCGCCTTCGCCGCGACGGCCAGATGGCTGCGGCCCTCGACCGGCAGCTTTTCCAGAAAACTCAGGAGTTGCGGCAGCATGCGGCGGCCGCGTATGCCCAACTGCCGCCCGACGAGCCGGTCGTTGTACGCATAGACGCCCACGCGGTCATAGTTGCACAGCCCGATGTACGCCATCGCCGCGGCGACGCGCTTGGCGTAGAGCGCCTTAGCCGGGTCGCCGTACTCCATGGACTTCGACACGTCCAGCAGGATGCTGACGTTCAGTTCCTCCTCTTCGAGAAAGAGCTTCAGGAACAATCGGTCCAGCCGGGCGTAGATGTTCCAGTCGATGTGCCGCAGGTCGTCGCCGACGACGTAGTTGCGATAGTCGGCGAATTCGGCGGACTCGCCCTTGCGCCGGCTCCGCCGCTCGCCTTTCTGTCGCGAGGCGTGGATCTTCCGCGAGACGATTTCGAGCTGCTCCAGCCGCGTGATGAAATCCGCGTCGAGGAGCGGCGCGGTCGAGGCGGCGATCGGTGTGGCGGCGGGCGTGGCGGTCATGGAGGAGGCTCCCGAAGTCTATCAGTATAGATGCTTCGGCGGGTGTACGCACCGTCGCAACGGCCTTTTGCACGTTGGCTTGCATTGCTCGATCCCCATTGACTATACTGAAGTAACGCCGGATTTCAGGGAGGTTGTATAGAGCCATGTCATCGCAGGTTTCGAAGGAACAGGGGACCATGACCCAGGAGCAAACGTCCACGACGGTTCGACCCGGCAAAGCCAAACCGCGGTTGCTGCCGCCCTTCAAGGTGATCCTGCACAACGACGATCAGAACTCGATGGAAGACGTGGCGGCGGCGATCCTCGAACTCACCCCTCTCAAAAAAGAAGAGGCCATCCTGCGGATGCTCGAAGCGCATGAGACGGGCTGCGCGCTGCTCCTCGTGACGCACAAGGAGCGGGCCGAACTCTACGCCGAGCAGTTCCACTCCAAGAGCCTGACGGTCACGATCGAACCCGCCGAGTAGGGCGGGTTTCACCCGCCGCGAATACCCTGTGGCCGCTAGGCCGCGCGTCAACTCGGCGGGCAGAGCCCGCCCTACGAGTATCCCGCCGCGTCCGCCAGCGCCTTCCCCGCCACACACCCACTCGACCACGCCCATTGGAAATTGAATCCCCCGATCCGCCCATCCACGTCCAGGATTTCGCCGACGAGATATAGCCCCGGGCACTTCCGCGACTCCATGGTCGCCGGATCGATTTCCGTGAGCGGCACGCCGCCCGCCGTGACTTCGGCGACGCCGTAGCCGCGGCTGTCCACGACGGGCAGCGGCCATTCCAGCAGCGACCGCACCAGGCGGCGCCGGTCCTCGCGCGCGAGGTGGGCCATTGCGACTTGGTCGGCGATCTGGAGATGTTGCAGGACGACCTTCGCGACGCGATTGGGCAGTCTCTCGGACAGGACGCCGCGAAGTTGCGCCTTCGGATTCGACGTGGCCAGGTCCATGAACCGCTGTTCGAGCGATTCGAACGTGTCTCCGGGACAAAACGACGCGCTGACGGCGACGCGGTGTAATTCCAACCTCGCCCGTAGCCAATGCCGCGACGCGTCCAGCGCGACCGGCCCGCTCACGCCAAAGTGCGTCCACAGCATCGAGCCGGTCATGCGCACGGGCTTTTGGCCTTCGATGCGAATGGTGAGTTCGACGACATGGCTGATACCGGAGAGTGCCGGATGAAAATCGCCGTCGAGCACCAGCGGCGCCAGCCCCGGCGTCGTCGGCGTCAGGGCGTGCCCCAGAGATTCCGCCAGGTGATACCCGCCGCCATCGCTTCCGGTCTTGGGCAATGACAACCCGCCGGTTGCAAGGACGACGCTTCGCGCCGCAATGAGCCCACTGGTCGTCGCCAACTCAAAACACACTTCCTCGCGCCGGATGCCCGTCACACGATGATCCGTCAGCAAACGCACGTCGCGCCGCTGGGCCTCGGCGATCAACGCGCTGAGCACGGTCTTGGCGCTGTTGGAGTCCGGAAAGAGCTTGCCGTTCTCCTCCTCGTGCAGATGGACGCCGATCTCGTTGAAGAAGGCGATCGTCTCCTCGACGGACAGGCTGTTGAGAATCCGTTGAACGACATGCCGGCTCCCGCCCCAGAAATCGCCGACGGTCACGGTGCGATTGGTGACATTGCACCGCCCGCCGCCGCTGACCAGGATCTTCGCCCCCAGTTTCTTCGCCCCATCGAGGGCGACGATGGAAAGCCCCGGCCGCGCCCGCGCCGCGAAGATCGCGGCGGCCAACCCCGCCGCGCCGGCGCCGACCACGGCGACCTCCACCATCTTGGAATCGGATGGCATGTGCTCATCCTACGTCACTTTGGGGCCCGGGTGGTTCATGGCCATCCGGCTTATTTCACCCTCCATTCGATCGTTTGCGGACGCGGGGGGCAATGATCGCGTTCTCATGGTACGCCGGATTGAACCCGCGGACCTGGAAGCGAGGGACGACCCATGGAATTGCGACGTGTTGAAACCGTGGAGCAGATCGCGACCGATTTGGAAGCCATCAAAAGGCTGCAGGACACGTTCCTGAACGACCTGCGCCGCCAGGGATACGATGCGGACACCACGTCCGCCCTGGCCCTGGGCTTTTCCGAGGCCGTGGCGAACGCCTACCACCACGGGAATCGAGGCGACCCGTCGAAGCGAATTACCGTGTGTTATCGATTTGACCGCTGCCGCGCCGAACTGGAGGTCAGCGACCAGGGAGAGGGCTTCGATCCGAACGACCTTCCCGATGCGACGTCGGATGACGCCCTCGCGCGACCGAGCGGACGGGGCGTGCTGCTGATGCGCTCCCTGTTTGACGAGGTGCGCTACTTAAGGGGCGGTCGCGCGGTTTATCTTGCCAAGCAGGTACCAACCGTGCAGGCTTGTGCGGCCTGATCAATGGACGCCTGACTTTTGGATTTGCTCGGTACTTGAGATTCCACCGAGTTCACACAGGTGCTGGATTCGCCCTAACGAATTCTTCTAGCCTTTTCTGATCCCCTGGATTGATTAGCCGGTCATCATCGCGAATCGGAAGATTGGAAACATCCCAGCATTCACGAGCCTCGGATTTGTAATCGCTGTTCAGGTACAATTGGACGTTGCCATCTGGACGCAGTGACTTGATATCAATGCTGCCATGGTATCCTGGAATAAAGACATAAAAGTGTATTTCCTCATGCGGGTAAATCAGAAAGAAGGGTAGTGTTGGACGTAACCACAACCAGAGAGCTCCTAAAACGAGCCGTCCGGGTAACTGCGTTCTGCCCTGTTTGATTTCAACCAAGACAAATTCGGAAGGCGACGGACCAAGCGGCCCAGAAACCTTTCGTTCAACCAAGAGGAGTCCATCCTTTTTAATCAACGAGTCCGTCCAGTCCACAAATGCTAACTGTCGCTCGCTCGTCTTGGACGGGGCGGGAAAAAGGAAGAGCGGCATTGCGCATCCCGTGCATGATCCGCTGCAAGCGAGAAAAGCGATGATCTTTGCCAGCCTTCGCATGTTGAACAAACGTCGCCTCGTGTCCGAACTTGGTTCGTTACGCCTCCCTACCGAACTGCGCGATTAGCATCTTCTTGGCGACAGTAAACTCGCGCCAGTGTAAGCGGATGCGCTCGATTTCGTGAAGCGTCTCTGCCGTAAAGTAGCTTTCACCGCACGGCGAGCATGTCACGAGGGGAACGTTCTCGATAAAGAACGTGGACCGGCCGCGCCCGCAAGAGCGCGTTACCCGGTGAATACGAGCGCCCTTTTTTCCGCATATATCGCAGGTCAGCATCGACGATTGACCGCGCATCGTTTTGCGGTGCTCGGTGTTCTGCATCCGGCACGGGGGCCGGGCGCTACGGCGGGTGAAACCACCCGCCCTACTTCAGCTCCACCGACCAGTACGCGTTGTCGAGGAACGCCTTCCAACTGGCATAGCGGCCGTCGGCGAGCTTGACGGTGATGACGGGGTTGCGGCGCGGCTTCTTCGGGGCCGTGATCAGGTGCATGTGGGCCATTTCCGGTGTGCGGCCGCCCTTCTTGATGTTACACTTCAGACAGGCGCAGACAATATTCTCCCACGTCGTCTTCCCGCCCAGGCTGCGTGGGATGACGTGGTCCAGCGACAACTCGCTCGTTGAGTACTTCTTACCGCAGTACTGGCACTTGTTGCCGTCGCGGGCGTACAGGTTGCGCCGGTTGAACTTCACGGCCTGCTTGGGCAGCCGGTCGTAGAAGGCCAGGCGGATGATCCGCGGCACGGCGATGTCGAAGCGGACGGTGCGGATCCAGTCGTGGGCGTCCGGCTCGAACTCGCGGGCCAGCTCGGACAGCTCGCACCACTCCGAGAAGTCGTACGACGTGTACTGGCCCTGGTCGATGTGCACGACCTCGGCCAGTTCGCGGAACAGCAGGCTGAAGGCCCGCTTCACGTTCACGACGCGGATGGCCAGGTAGTTCTGGTTCAGCACCAGGACATTGCAGGCTAGACCGGGAGATGTGCTTGGCGCGATCATCGACGGCGTCCCAACTTCGGCGACCCGGATGACACCGTAAAGTGTATCGGGCAAGGGCGACCGCGATGTCGACAAATGAAGGGCCTTGATCCGCCCGGGTACCTATTCGCCCGGGCTCAGGGCCGCCATCCATCCCGCGCCCCTCGCGAGCAATTGTATCTGATTTATCTTAGGAAGCTGCCGGGGATTTCGCAAGGGCGCGGCGCTGCTGAAGCCCACGCTGCCAGGTCGGATGGTGTACCCCGTCGTCATTATCGGGTGCTCGGATTAGTCATTACGGCCTCGGCGGTCAGTTCGCCGTCGCGGATCGTCACCCGCACGCAGCCGTCGTCGGCCGTGCAAAAGTACGACCGGTCGCCGACGAGGGCTTCGATCCCACTGGTCGTGAGGCCGCGGCGCTGGCCGCTGGAGCGGACGGCGACCCGCGAATTGGCAGCGGCAATAAAGGCGGCCGTGTTGTGGACAACGGCGCCATGATGGGGAAGGGCCAGGACATCAGCCTTGAGCAACGCCGGATTCGCGAGGAGAGTTCCCATCGCCGCCTCGGCGATATCGCCGGTCAGGAGGATCGAACGTCCCTGATGGGTGACCCGCAGGACGGTGGATGTTTCGTTCGCGTCGACCAACGGGCGATCGTTCGCCGGCGGGGGCCAGATCGACATGATTTGAACCTCTCCGGTGTCGGCCAACGTCTGCGGGCCGCTCCAGGTCTCGATTGGCACGCCTGATTTCCTCAGCGCGTCGAGGAAATGACCGGGCCCGGAGTTCGCCCCGGCGAACCGCGCGAAGTGATCGTTCACGATGACGCGGCGAATCGGGATGTGCCGGGCGATCGTCGCGATGGCGCTGTAATGATCGAAGTCCGTGTGGGAGATGAAAGCGGCGTCGATTTGGTTGATGCCGCGGTGTTTTAGAAAGTTTACGGCGGGCGGTCCGGCGTCGAAGGACGAGCGCGTGCCGAAGTCGTAGAGCAGCGTCCCGCCGTTGGGCAGTTCAATGACGGTGCCGGTGCCGTCGCCGACCGCGAGCATCCAGACCTTGAGGGCGTCACGGTCAATCGTCGCCCAGCGCGGGGGAATCAGCCACCACAGGAAAAGTACCATCGCCGCCACTTTGAACGAATGCCGTCGGAGGAAAGAGAAACGCGTTGAGGTCTTGCGATCAGGAGACTCTGGCGATTCGGGCTCGGGTCGGCCGGTCATCCACTGCGGTTGATAAACGCGCAGCCCGAGCACCGCGTAGAAGGCCAGCAACCATCCGATGGAGGGCTGCCGGCCATCGACGGCCATGCCCGGCAGAGTAGCGAGCCATTCGACGAGGCCGAGCATGGCGTGCGCCGTGGCGGCCAGAACAGGACCGATGACGGGACCGGTGAAGGGAAAGAGCGCGCCGACCAGCGTCGCGATGTAGCCGATGCAGGTGACCGGCAGGGCGAGGAAGGAGACGAGGAACGTGCAAGGTGCGCCCCAGGGATTGAGGGTGTTGAAGATGTAGCAGGAGAGTGGGGCGGTGACGAACCATGCTGTGATCGACATGGCGAGGAGCATGAGAAGCCACACCGCGATCCACTCCATCAAGGAAGAAGTCGCGCTGGGCGGGGGGCCGATCGGCATCACCAGGTTCGCCGCATAGAGCCGGTGATCGACGGCGTGGGCCACGCGGGGAAGGCCAAGCCGAAGACAGACGGAGGCCATCGCACTGGCAACCAACGGTAGAAGGTAGAGCAGCCCCAGTACGGCGATGAAACTGAATTGGAAGCCGGGGCGGAAGACGTCCATCGGGTCGATCATGAGGATGACGACGGCCGAGCAAGCCAGCCAATTCAAGGCGTGGGTCCGGCCGCGGAGGAAAATGGAGACGCACCACAATAGGCCGACGATGCCGGCCCGGAGGATCGACGGTTCAGGTTCGGCGAGAAGGACGTAGGAGACGATCAGCGCCGCGACGACGATTGCGGCGATGCGATAGTGAGTGCCCATGACGCGCATCACGGTCCAGCCGACGGCGACCAACCAGGCGATGTTCATGCCGCTGGCAGCGAGGAAGTGCGCGTTTCCGGTGCGAATGAAGGCTTCGTTGATTTCGCGGGAGACGGCGCTCCTCTGCGCCAGGACCATCGCCGCGACCACGCCGGAAGCGGGGTCTTCATCTTCAAAGGCCGAATCGAGGAGGTAGCCGCGCATGCGAGCCCGGGCGCCGGCGATCCACGTCGGCCAACCCCGACCATCGCTTGGGGCGACGACTTGCACGGATTCGCCGTGATCGCAGACGAAGGCGGCGCGGATGCCGTTGCGCTTCTGGTGCAGCGCCCAATTGTATTCGCCGGGATTCCGCGGCCCGCGCGGTCGATAGAGCCAGCCCGTCATCTCGACCGTGTCGCCGAGTCGAGATGTCTCGATCGGGGCCTTGACCGTGACGGCGACGCGGCCGCTGACGCCGATCGGACCGCCCGCGCCATCGAGTGATTTCGCCTCGATGACTAATCGCGTCTTGGGGCCGATCTTATAGGCGAGAACCGCGTCCGGTTTGGGCTCGACGATTTCCGGCGGCGTCAGGACCTCGCCGCGGATATGCACGAGGATCGGCTCGTCCTGCGTGAATCGGACGATGTGATCTTCGGCGATCCAGCGATCGGCGACGGCGTGTCGAAGGGTCCCCAGCCCGGCCGCCGCAACGACGACGGCGGCGAACGCGATACGCTCGCTTCGCGGTCGTGCATAGTACAGGCCGCATCCGAGGGCGAAGAGTCCGAGCGATGCGAGTGTCGGTAGTTGAAAAAAGTTGTCTGCGGCGATTCCGCCGATGAGACCCACGGCGATGGGCAACAGCGGCGCGGCGGGCTTGGGAGACGACGGCGGGGGACTGGCCGCTTGAAGCTCGTCGAACCTCATCCGTTACTCGATCGATCGGGCCCCGCCGCGACAGGCGGCGTGCGCGTATCTTGCCCGTGATCGATCGCTACTGCAATTGTTGGCGTGTCCGACGGCTACCGCACCGCGCTTAGCGCTGTCGCCGGCTTGGTGGCCGGCGTGTCGGCCGGCTGCGACTTTATGGTGACATCGCCCACATCGGTGAAGATATCGATCGAGGGCGTCGCCGACTCGCCGAGTTGCGCTACGGCAAAATGGTCGCGATGGCGGAATTCCCGCATGGTCACGCCATCCAGGGCGACGCGCACCGATCCGACGTCCGTTGTGGCGGTCAGCTTGCCCTGCTGGCCGGGGTCCAGATAGAGGCACACGTCGCCGACGTCGCTCTCGATCCGCACGCGCTCGCTGGTCGCGGGCTTCAGGTGCAGTACGACATCGCCGACATCGCTGTCGAGCTGGATCGGGCCGCCGGCCGAGGCGTGAATGTCGCCTACATCGGTCTTGGCCGTGAGCCCGCGGGCATCCGACACGTGCACATCGCCCACGCCCGTGGAGATCGTGACGGCGCTCGATGCGGCCGGGTCGCAGGATACCCGCGCGTCGCCGATATCGGTCTTGATGGCGACATCCTTGTGAATGCCATTCACGGTCGCATCGCCGATGTCTGTCGTTACGCGGACCTCGGTGGTCGGAGGAGTCGTGATCGCCCAGACGACTTCGTGCTGGCGGAAGCTCGTCGCGCGGGGATGATCGACCGTGGCCCGCAGCGCCCCGGTGTCGTCCATCGCCAGGGTGACCTCCAATTCCGCGAGGGCCTTCTCCGCCTCCTTCAACGTTGCGCCGCGACCGATCTTGGTGATGACCGCGGAGACTTCCTTGGCCTGCGCGTCGGCCCGAATCGTCACGTCGCCGATGTTGTTCTCGACGATGAGCTTCTCCGCGCTGGCCGGGGCGGTGAGCGTGAGTTGCTCCTGGGTCTTGAACGGCGTCCCGCAACCGGTCGCGACGAGTGCGACCGATCCCAGGGCTAGTACGACCGCGATCGACCGGACTACCGGAGAACTTGCCCGACGAGAAATCGAAAACATGGCTTGGTTCCTTTTTTTACCTGCCTGGAAAACCGATCCCGGCGTGCCGGGACCGCCCGCTCACGGCTTGAACTACCACTCTACCCAATGTGTTGGCCCAATTCGACGTAATATTCCGTGCCCAGGCCGGTATCGGTCGGGCCGTGGCCGATTGGTGAGCGCCCCGGCATCGTGCTAAACTTCGGGATAGGCGGGCCTTGTGTCGGACGGAGAGATGCTGGAATTACCCCAAATCAAAACCCCTGAGCCGACTGAGGTCGGCAGCTACTTCGTCGCCAACTACCCGCCCTTTTCGGTCTGGCAGCCGGAGCACATCCCGTCGGCCCTCGCCGCCCTGGATGCCGCTTCGCACGGCGAGGCCGTGGGTCGGCCGGTCGGGCTGTACCTGCACATCCCCTTCTGCCGCAAGCGCTGCAAGTTCTGCTATTTTCGCGTCTATACCGACAAGAACGCCGACGAGGTGGACGTTTACACCGATGCGCTCGGCAAAGAGATCGGTTTGTACGCCGAGCGGCAGGCCCTCGCCGGTCGGCAATTCGAATTCGTCTATTTCGGCGGCGGCACTCCGTCGTTCCTGAGCAACGAGCAACTCCTCCGGTTGATTGACCGGATTCGCCAACATTGGAACTGGGACGCGGCCCGCGAGGTGACGTTTGAGTGCGAGCCGGGCACGCTCAAGGAGAGCAAGCTGGCGACGATCAAGGAGATCGGTGTCACGCGGCTGTCGCTGGGCATCGAGCACTTTGACGATGAGGTCCTCTCCATCAACGGCCGCGCCCACAAGTCGCCGGAGGTCTTTCGCTCTTACGAGTGGGCGCGAGCGGTTTGTTTCGACCAGATCAACATCGACCTCATCGCCGGGATGGTCGGCGACACGGAGGACAAATGGCGCGCGACCGTTGAAAAGGCCCTCATCCTGTCGCCAGACAGTCTGACCATTTATCAGATGGAGCTGCCGTTCAACGCGGTCTTCTCGCGCGAGGCGGTGGAGGCCGGGACCGCGCCGCCGGTCGCCGGCTGGGCGACCAAGCGGGCGTGGGTGAATTACGCGTTCGATCAATTTTTGGCGGCCGGATATGTCGTCTCCAGCGCCTACACGCTCATCAAGCCGTCCACCCACGCGGGCTTCGTCTATCGCGACTCTCTGTGGCACGGGGCGGACATGATCGGAACGGGGGTCGCTTCGTTTTCGCATTTTGGCGGCGTGCACTACCAGAACGCCGACCAGTGGCACGACTATATCGCGACGGTCGAGCGCAGCGAGCTGCCAATCGGCCGGGCGCTGGCGGTGCCGCCGCGCTCGCTGGCGATCCGCGAGATGATCCTGCAACTCAAGACGGGGCGAATCGACGCGGGCTATTTCCGCGACAAGTTCGATCTCGATATCCTCGAGGAGTTCGGCGGCGAGTGGGCCGCTATCGAACGAGAAGGCTACGCGACGCACGCCGGCGACGAGATCCGCCTGACCCGCGAGGGCCTGCTTCGCGCCGATGCCCTCCTGCCCCGCTTTTTTGAAAGACCCTACCGGAACATTCGTTACACGTAATATTGTGTCCATCCACTTGAACGGCCTCGATGATCCCCGGCAGGCACTGACGACGTTCTGTCGCGCGCTAATGGGGCGCGATGCGCTCGGCGGGTATTTCGAGCCGATCGCGCCGGACCGTCTCCCCGATGCTTACCGCCGCCTCCTCGCGCATGACCAGCACATGACGCTCCGCCTGCGCGAGCACTTCGGCCAGGATGTCGTTCTGCGCGTTCTCGCCAGCCAAGTCGACGGCGACCTGTACCAGCGGCGAATTGTGCTGAGCCTGGCCGAATCCGAGCGCATCGTGGAGGTCGGCCTCGTACGGATCGATCTGGGCTATACTTCGGGCGCGGTTCGCGCGGCGATACAGGAAAAGCGGACGCCGCTGGGCGATGTGCTGATTCAGGCGAATGTCCTTCGACGAATTGAGCCGAAATGGTACTATCGCTTTGACACTGGATGTCCGCTGCTCGCGGATTTTGGCGCGGCGCGGCCGCCGAAGGCGTATGGACGGCTGGGCGTGATTTACTGTGACGAGCAGCCGGCGATCGAACTGTTGGAGATCGTGTACGACGAGCGGGTGACGGACGAATGAAGGAGAGCTACGACTGCGTGATCATCGGCGGTGGGCCGTCCGGCTCGACCGCCGCGACGCTGCTCGCCGACCATGGGCACTCCGTGCTCGTGCTGGAGCGTTCGAAATTCCCCCGCCATCACATCGGCGAATCGCTGATGCCCAATACGTATTGGACCTTCAAGCGGCTCGGATTGCTGGAGCGCATGAAGTCCTCGGATTTCGTCGTGAAGGAGAGCGTCCAGTTTGTCACGGCCAGCGGCAGGGAGTCCGCCCCGTTTTTCTTTCCCGATCGCGATCCGGGCGAGTGGTCGTTTACGTGGCAGGTCGAGCGGTCGCGCTTTGACAAAATGCTAATGGAAAACGCCCGCGAACATGGAGCTGAAGTCGTCGAGCAGGCGACGGTCCGGGAGGTGCTTTTCGACGGAGATCGTGCGGCCGGCGTGCGGGCGGTCATCGGCGGTGAAACGCGAGACATCCGATCCAAGGTCGTCCTGGACGCTTCCGGTCAGGCCGGACTTATCTCCCGACAGCTCAAGCTGCGCTACGGCGATACGAAGCTCAAGAACGCGGTCATCTATTCGTACTATAAGGGGGCCCTGCGCGATCCCGGCCGCAACGCCGGTGCAACGCTGGTCATCGCCACACCGCAGGGCGGCGGGTGGTTCTGGTTCATCCCGTTGTCCAACGACATCACCAGCTTCGGTGTCGTGGCGCCGCCGGACTATCTCTACAACGGGCGCGGCGATGACCCTGGCGCGATTCTCGACGAGGAAATCGCCAACTGTCCCGGTGCCGCGCGGAGGATGGCGAATGCCACGCGCGTCGCGCAGATCTACACCACGGCGGATTTTTCGTATCGCTCGTCGCGCTTTGCCGGTCACGGTTGGGTGCTGATCGGCGATGCGTTCGGTTTTCTCGATCCGCTCTATTCCTCCGGCGTGATGCTGGCCTTTAAGAGCGCGGAGTACGCCGCCGACGCGGTCCACGATGCGCTCGTAGCGGGCGATGTCTCTGCCGACCGGCTGGGCCGCGAAGGCGAGCGGCTGGCCGAAGGAATGCAGCGAATCCGGATGCTGGTGTATGCGTATTACGATCCGAAATTCAGCATGGGCCGGTTTATTCGTGAATACCCACAGTTCAAGGACCACGTCACGCGCATCCTCATCGGCGACGTCTTCAAGGACGATCTCCACGAGGTCTTTGACGCGCTCGCCAAACAGGTTACGCTGCCCGATCCTATTCGCTTGGAGGAAGGCGCGGCCGCTCAATGAAACGACTTGTCATCGCCCTCGTGATACTGCTCATCATCCTGCACCAGGATTTCTGGTGGTGGGATACCGTCGATCCCCTGGTGTTCGGCTTCATGCCTATTGGCCTGGCGTGGCACGTCCTGATCTCGATCGCCGCCTCGTTCGTCTGGTTTCTGGCCGCGAAGTATTGCTGGCCACTGGGCGTGGATGTTGCCGACCATGAAGCCGCCGCCCCGCGGCAGCAGCGGGGGGAGCTATGATCGCCCTCTGGATCATCATCGGCTACCTCGTGGTGTTGCTGGCGCTGGGCTTCGCCAGCAATTACTTTTCGCGCGGAACGGCCGTCGATTACTTTCTCGCCTCGCGCGGCGTCGGCCCCTTCATGCTGCTGATGTCGCTCTTCGGCACGACGATGACGGCCTTCGCCATGGTCGGCAGCTCCGGCGAGGCGTCTCAGAAGGGGATCGGCGTGTATGGGCTGATGGCCTCCTCCTCCGCCATTATTCACGCCCTGTGCTTTTTCTTCGTCGGCGTCAAGCTCTGGTCCTACGGCAAACGCTTCGGGTACCTGACGCAGATCGAGTTCTTCCGGGATCGATTCGAATCCTCACAGATCGGTCTGGTGCTGTTTCCCATCCTGGTGGCGATGCTCTTTCCGTACTTGCTGACCGGCGTACTCGGCCTGGGCTCCTGCATTACGGGTGTGACCATCGGCGCGTTTCCGGAGACGTTTGCGTCCACTAAAGGCGCGGTACCGGCCTGGTTGTCCCAGGGAATCATCGTCGGCGTCGTGCTCGTTTATGTTTTCGTGGGCGGCGTCCGCAGCACGATGTGGGTCAATACGTTTCAGAACGTGCTCTTCATCACGCTGGGCATTGTGGCCATGTTTGTCATCTCCAACAAACTCGGTGGGCTGGACGGCGCCACGAAAATGGTCGCCGAGCAGAACCCGAGTCTGCTCAAGCGGACGTTCGACCCCAAAGACGTGCCGAAATACGAGGCCGCGGAGGCCCGCTTCAAGGCCAAAATGGCCGAGTGGAAGACGAACAAGATCGGACCGCCGCCCAAGCACCCTGTAGCGCCGGGCATTGGACAGCTCGAATTCCTCTCCTACATGCTCATCCCATTCTCCGTGGCGACGTTTCCACACCTGTTCCAATACTATCTCACGGCGAAGTCGGCAAAATCGTTCAAACTCTCCGTGGTCGGCCATCCGCTTTGCATTATGGTGACCTGGCTACCGTGCGTCCTGCTTGGAGTCTGGGCGACGTCGGCCATTGTCAATGGAAAACCGCTGCTTCCCCCTGATGTCGACCCCAATAAGGTCCTGGCGATGTCGGTTAAGAATCTGACCGGCCCGATTCTCGGCGGGTTCATGGCCGCCAGCGTCCTGGCGACCAACTCGCTCGACGCGCAATTCCTCGTTCTGGGCAACATGTTCACCAACGACGTCGTTCGCCATTACCTCGGCGAAAGGCGCTTTACCGATCGTCAACTGATCACGATGGGCCGGGCCTTTGTCGTCGGCACGGTCATCGTAACTTATGTGATCTCGCTCATGGAGCCGCGGGCCGTTTTCCGGCTCGGCGTGTGGTGTTTCGCGGGCTTTGCCAGCCTCGCGCCGCTGACCTTCGCCGCCCTATATTGGCGGAGAACGACGAAGTGGGGGGCCTACGCGTCCATTGTGGCCGCCGGGGTGAGTTGGTTTTATCTCTTCCGACTGTCCAATTACGGGCAGGCGGAGGACTTCCATATCTATGGGATGCTCCCGGTCGCCCCGATTACGCTGGCTTCGACGCTGGCCCTCGTACTGGTGTCGTTCGTGACGAAACCACCGTCGCGCACGACGATCGATAAGTTTTTTGGGGCCTCCTGACATGCCCGCGGAATTCAAGATGCTCCGCCTCGTCACCTTTGCCGAGACCGACATGGCCGGCGTCATGCACTTCTCCAACTACTTCCGCTGGATGGAGGAGATCGAACACGCTTTCTTCCGCTCCGTGGGAATGTCGGTCGTGCAGAATCATGCCGAAGACACAATCAGTTGGCCGCGTGTGCATGTGTCGTGCGAATACTTCGCCCCGGCGAGGTTTGAAGACGAGATCGAGATGAAGTTCGAGATCGTCAGCCTGAGCGACAAGTCGATGACCTACGAAGTGACGTTCTGGAACAAGGGACAGCGCATTGCCCGCGGTCGCACTAAAGCCGTGTGTTGCCGGATGAGCGCGGGCGGGGTGTTTGAGTCGACGATGATTCCCCCCAAAATTCGTGAAAAATTGGAAGTCAAAAAATGAAACAGTTTCTACCTTACCTGTTCGTCGTCATTGCGTTTCTTTCATGGGGCGCCTATGTCCCGACCATTCACCATGGGCAGCTTGGCTTCGGGGAGCCCAAAGGACCCCTCCGCGCGTTTCTCTTTGTCGGTTTGGCCTACTTTCTCGTCGCCGTGCTCGTCCCGGGGCTTTTGATCGCCGGAAAGGCGGAGCCGGCGGTCTTTCCGATGAAGGGCGTCTCGATGTCCACGTTTGCCGGCATTCTCGGCGCGCTCGGGGCTCTTGGCGTGATCTTCGCCCTGCGGACCGGCGGCAAGCCGATCTACGTCGCGCCGCTGGTCTTCGCCGGGGCGCCGATCGTCAACGTCATCGTGACGATGATCTGGGACAAACCGAAAAATCCGCCGTCCATCCCGTTCTATATTGGTATCGGCTTGGCCGCGGTCGGCGCGGCGATGGTGCTTCGCTTCAAACCGGCGTAACCGATGCTCCCCACGATCCTGGCCGCGGTTCTGCTCGTCCAGACCAGTGAGCCGGCGTCGCGCGCCGGCGACTGGCCCATCTTTCGCGGCAACGCGCGGCTGACAGGCGTTGCGACTTCCGATCTGCCCCCCAAGCCGGTCGTCCGTTGGCGCTTTGAGGCGGGCGATGTGATTGAATCGTCCGCGGCCATCGCCGACGGCGTCGCCTACGTCGGCTGCGACAACGGCATCCTCTTCGCCCTCGATCTCGCGAAGGGTAAACCGCGATGGAAATACGAGTCCAAAAGCGCGATCAAATCGGCGGTGTCGGTTTATGGCGATCTCATCTACTTTGGCGACGAGGATGGAGTCTTTCACGCCCTCGATCGCCGATCCGGCAGTGAAAAATGGAGCTTCAAAACCGGCGGCGAGATTGTTTCCGCGGCGAATTGCGTCGGCGACCGGCTCGTCTTCGGCTCCTATGACGGATCGCTTTACTGCCTCTCCACGAAAGACGGCCGCCAGCTCTGGAAGGCCGACACCGAAGACAAGCTGCACGGCACGCCCGCCATTGCCGACGACGTCGTCCTGGCGTCCGGCTGTGATGCCCGGATGCACATCGTCCGTCTCTCCGACGGAACGAACGTTAAGTCGGTCCCGCTGGCGTCACCGTGCGCCGCGTCCGCCGCCACGCTCGGCGAGCGTGTCTTTGTCGGTACGATGGGCAACCAGGTCCTGGGCTTGGACTGGAAGTCCGGCAAACGACTCTGGTTGTATGAGAACCCCGACCGCCAGTTTCCGTTTTTTTCCTCCGCCGCCGTAACTGAGAAATTCGTCGTCATCGGCGGGCGTGACAAATCCGTCCATGCCCTGGACCCCTCGACGGGCAAGGCCCTCTGGACCTTTCCTACGCAAGGCAAGGTCGATGCCTCGCCGGTCATCGTCGGGGATCGGGTTTTCGTCGCTTCGACCGACGGGCGGCTTTACGCCGTGAGCCTGGAGAGCGGTAAGGAACGCTGGCGCTTCGACGCCGGTTCGGGGTTCTATGCCACGCCCGCCATAGGGGAAAGCTGCCTGGTCGTGGGGACCGAGGACGGCGCGATCTATTGTCTCGGGGAGGCCGCCGGGAATTGACCCTTTCGTGAGGCGTGAAATCCGGCCGCGCGCCCCGTTTGCAAACGATAGGAAGTTCCCTGTTCGGGAGGAAATCCGACCTTTTGCACCGAGATGCCGAGGCGCCCTCTGGCGTTTCCGGCCCCTCCCCTTTATGCTTTCGCCACTGTGAGGGCGATGTGGGTGAGCCAAGTTCCTTTTTTGTGAGGAGAATGTCAACATGACCCTGGCACGACGGTTAGCGATCTTCGGCGCGGTAGCGGTTTGTGGAATCATCGGGGCGGCCCCGTTGGCGAGCGCGGCGACGACAACGCTCAGTGCGTACGAAGACGTGGAAGCCGAGAATCACTTTACCCTGACGTTCTTCGGCGACACGCCTGCGGACAATCTCGTCACGTCGTCAAATGTCGTGGCCACGCGGTTGAGCCTCGAAGTCGACGAAGCGCTCGGCACCGCCCGCTTCTCGGAATACTACCAAATCGTCGAACCACTCACGCTTCCGCTGGGCATCAGCACGGGCAACATCATCGTCCAGATCAAGACGTCGTCCGGCACATACGACCGGGACACCGGCGATTTCACGACGCACGACGAGTACGAGATCAGCTTCACGAACGACCTCTCCTTCTTCGGCTTCTCCTCGCCCGTGATCATCCCGAGCGAATCGCACGGCAATCTGAACGGCGGCCCGTCCAGCGCGCGGACGATCGGCATGACCTGGGAAGGCCAGGGTGAGTTGGAGAATTCGGACGACCCGTCCAATCCCTTCAAGTACACCTACGTTTGTACCTCCACCACGAAAATCGCCGATCCGTCCACGTTTCCGCCGCTGCCGCAGGTCGGCGCTTCGGCATGTGGAGCGGGCGCTTGCGGCGCCACCGGACTCGCACCGATGCTCGCCTTTGCGGTCGGTCTGGCGCTGATGAAGGTCAACGTCGCCCGACGTCGGACGCGTCGCTAATTGCCGTTGAAAGTTCCATGAAAGTCGCGTACCTCACCGCCGGAGCGGGGGGGATGTACTGCGGAAGTTGCCTGCGCGACAACGCCCTGGCCGCGGCCTTGATCCAACAGGGCCGTGACGTCGTCCTGATTCCTGTCTTTACGCCGATTCGCACAGACGAGGCTGATGTCAGCACGGCGGAAGTTTACTACGGCGGCATCAACGTATTTCTCCAGCAGAAGTCCGCGTTTTTTCGACATGCCCATCGCCTGCTCGATAAGGTGCTGGATTCGCCGTCCCTGCTCCGGTTGGCGATGCGCCGCGCCGGCTCTTCCAAGCCGGATGAACTGGGCGAACTGACCGCATCGATTCTGCGCGGCCCCCGGGGCGCGCAGGGCCGCGAATTGGAAAAACTGATTGACGGGCTCAAGCCTCTGCGGCCTGATGTCGTCCATCTGCCGGACGCCTTCTTCGTCGGCGCGGCCCGGACGATCAAGGAAAAGCTGGGGGCGACGGTCGTGTGCACGCTGACCGGCGAGGACATCTTCATCGACAAGCTCGCCGGGCCGCATCGATCGGAGGTGCTTCGGTTGATTCGTGAGGCGGGCCGCGACGTGGACGGCTATCTTGTCGTCAGTCGCTATTATGCCGACTACGCGGCGGAGCACTTCGGCATCGCCCGCGAGCGAACGACGTACGTGCCCTTGGGTATTCACCTTAACGATGCGGCGACTCGCGACGAGCGAGTGCGAAACGCGGACGATCTCTTCACGATCGGCTACCTGGCCCGCATCTGCCACGACAAGGGGCTTCACGTGCTCTGCGACGCGCTCGAGGTCCTGCGCGGACAAGGCCGCGCCTGCCGCGTGGTGGCGGCGGGATATCTCGGCGCCTCCGATCGACCGTACTTCGAGGCGCTACGGCGCGACATCGAGCGACGGGGATTGCAGGATTATTTTCAATACCTCGGTGAGGTCGATCGCACCGCCAAGTTTGACTTCCTGCGCTCGTGCGACGTTTTCTCGGTGCCGAGCGTGTACCGTGAGGCCAAAGGCCTTTACCTGTTGGAGGCCCTTTCGCAGGGCGTTCCGGCCGTGCAGCCGCGCCATGGCTCCTTTCCGGAGATCATCGAGGCGACCGGCGGCGGGCTGCTATTTGAACCGGGCAATGTCGCGGAGCTGGCGGCGTCGATCGCGCGATTGATGGACGAGCCGGCCTTGCGGAAAATACTCGGTGGGGAAGGCCGCCGACGCGTCCAGGAACTTCATACCGCCGAGATCATGGCGGACGCGGCGTGGAAGGCGATGGCCCGATTCGCCGGTCGCGGGTAGCAATTGGCGCAGGGGCGGAGACCTCATCCCGACGATGCCCAAGCCGTTACTCTTTAGGTGAATTCCGCAGGTCGAGGCATACCACCGTCGTATGATCGCGGACATAGAGCCGGCCGTCGGAGAGAACCGGCACGGTCCAGCAGCGCTCACCCTGGTCGCGGCTGAGCGCGTTGTAGCTGGAGCCCTCGAAGAGCTTCGCGCTGGCCGTGGGTTTGAAGTCCTCGGTCGAAGCGTCGGCCAGATAGAGACCGCCTTTTTCCGTGAAGAGCAGCAGCCGGCCGTCCGCAAGAATCATCGTGCCGTGCATGAAGCCCTTCTTGCGCCAGCGCAGTTCGCCGGTCATGAAGTCGATGCACTTCAGGCCGGTTTCGTCGCTGCCGTAGAGATGGCCGTCGAAGAGTATCGGCGTTTGCAACTTGTTGCGGAAGCGGGTGGTTTTCCAGACCTCGGTGGCGACGAGCTGGTCCTTGTCCGACTTCAACTTGAACAAGGCTGAGCCGTATCCGTAGCCGGTGCTGACGAACAGGTGACCGTCGTGGAAGAGGGGCGTGGAGACGTTGACGCCGGAGTGCGATGGCCACGGCACCCGCAAGACCTGCTGGCCGCTGTCGATTTCCGCGACGATGAAGCTCTCCGCTTGGAAGCCGCAAACGTAACGGCGACCTTCAAAGGTAAACGCCCGCGGTGTCGCGTATGCGGCTGGATCATCCCCACAGGTCCATATGAACTTGCCGGTCGCCTTGTCCATGGCGCAAAGCGAACCTTCTTTGCCTCCCGCGCCGATCATCGCCAGATTGCCCTCGATCAGAACCGATCCGCTGTAGCCCCAATGCGGCCTTGACGTGAACGTATGCGACCAGATCTCCCGGCCGTCTTTCGCGTCGCAACACAGGAGACGACCGTGACCTCCGAGGACAAAAACGCGGCCGTCATCGATTGTGGGCGTAGCGCGAGTTCCGTACACGTGCTTATCAGGATCGGTGAACTGTTCTTCGAACGCCTTTTTCCATATCACCCGCCCCGTTTCCGCGTCGAGGCAAAATAGCACCTGTTTCGCTTCTTCCTGGCCGCAGGTGTAAACACGCCCGGCCACGACGGCGAAGGAACTGAACGCGGGGCCGACTTCGCATTGCCAAAGACGAGCCGGCCCGTCCTTCGGCCATGGCTCCCGTGGAAGGGACTCGCGGCTGATGCCGTCGTGGCGCGGTCCGAACAAATTGGGCCACTCTTCCGCCGAGGCGGCAAGTGCGAGGCTCAGCACGACGATGATCAACAACCCAAATATCTTTGGCATGACTTCGCCCGCCCGTCTGGCCGTAAGTATGACACATCCGCCATGTCCTGCCTAGCGATCTGGCCGTTATGATGTCCTCTCATGGGCAACGGATTGATGGCTGAAAACCTGACCAAGGATTACCCGACGCGGAGCGGCGTGCTGAATGTGCTGGACGGCGTCTCGCTGCGACTGGCGCCGGGAGAATCCGTCGCCATTGTCGGCCCGTCCGGTTGCGGCAAGAGCACGCTCCTGAATATCCTTGGCACGCTCGAAACACCGGGCGGCGGACGGATGACCCTCGACGGTGTCGATCCTTTCGCGCTATCCGAGCCGGAACTGGCGAAGTTTCGCAATCGCCGGATTGGCTTCGTTTTTCAGGACCACCATTTGCTGCCGCATTTGTCCGTCCTCGAAAACGTGCTGGTGCCGACATTGGTGGATGGCGGTGGCGCCGCTTCCGTCGAGCGGGCGCGGCGATTGCTCGATCGCGTCGGTCTCACGGCGCGGCTCGATCATCGGCCGGCGGAACTGTCCGGCGGGGAGCGTCAGCGCGCGGCTGTCGCGCGGGCGCTGGTCAATCAGCCGCTCTTGATCCTCGCGGATGAGCCCACGGGCAATCTCGATCGCCGCTCTGCCGAAGCCGTTGCCGATCTACTCCTGGAGCTGCACCGCGATGAAAGGACGATCCTCATTGTCGTGACGCACAGTCAGTCCCTGGCCGAGCGGGTCCCGCAACGATTTCAGTTGACCGACGGCCGTTTGGAATCGCTTTCGTGACGACCTGGACATTGCAACTCCGCGGGCTCGTTTTTCACCGCCGGATGCACCTCGCCACGCTGGCCGGCGTTGTCGCGGCGGCGGCGGCGCTGACCGGCGCGCTTCTCGTCGGCGACTCCATGCGCGGCAGCCTGCGCGATCAGGCGCTGGCCAGACTCGGGCCGGTCGAATACGCGATGGCCGGCCCGCGCCTCGTCGGGGAATCGCTGGCTGATCGGATCGCTGAATCAACGCCCGACTGGCGGATCAGTCCGCTGCTTCAGGCTGAGGCCTCGATGACCAACGCCCGCTCGCAGGCGCGGGCGCATCGTGTCAGCCTGATGGGTGTCGATCTGAGGTTCAGCAAGCTGGGGTTTGTTGGAGAACTTCCGTCCTTTGAAGGCGGGCGATCAGTTGCGCTCAATCAATCGCTGGCCGCTGAACTGGACGCCATCGTGGGGGACGACGTGCTGGTGCGAATGGAGTCGCGCGGTCTCGTGCCGACGGAGACGCTGCTGGGACGACGCGATGAAAACGCCGTCTCTCTCCGGCTGACCGTCGGGCATATCCTCCCGGACGATGGTCCTGCCGGATTCTCACTGGGGCGAAGTCAGCGCACTCCGCGAAACGCATTCGTCCCACTCTCAACGCTTCAGCGGGCCCTCAAACAGCCCGGCCGAGTCAATACAATTCTCTTCGCCCCTGTCAACGGCGAGGGCGGCGATTCGTTGCAGGGCATGGCCGTTGCGCTCGACCGCCGCATTGCGCTTGCAGATTACGATCTCTCGCTCCGCGCCAGCGATTTGGGCTACGCCTCTCTCGAATCGCGAAAGCTCCTCCTCGAACCGCCGGTCGAATCCGCGGCCTTGGCGGCAGTCCAAGCCATCGGCGCAACGTCTTCGCGAGTCATTACGTATCTGGCGAATGAAATCGCCGTCGAGTCCGCGGACAAGTCCATCCCGTATTCCGTTGTCTCGGCCGTTGAACCCAATTCGGCGTCGATTCCCGACGGACTGCCGCTCATCGATGGCCCTTTGTCCGGCGAACTCGGCCCCCGGGATATTCTGCTCAACGAATGGGCCGTCGCCGATCTCGACGCAAAGGTCGGCGACCGCATTCGTCTTGCCTATTATGTCTCCCGGCCGATGGGACGGTTGGAGACCGTTGAGACGACGTTTACGCTGCGCGGCGTCGTGCGGATGAGCGGTTTGGGCGCGGATCGCGGTTACGCTCCGACCTACGAAGGCATCACCGACGCCAAGCGGCTGTCGGACTGGAAGCCGCCGTTTCCGATGGACCTCAAGAAGATCCGCCCGAAGGATGAGGAATATTGGGATACGTACAACGCCACGCCCAAGGCGTTTGTCTCCCTCGCCGCCGGTCAGGAACTGTGGGCCGAATCTGAAGGCCGCTTCGGACGCTACACCTCGATACGCATCCTGCCTACGGCAGGGAAAAATCTGGAGGAGACGAGCGACCTCTTCACGCGAGAATTGCTCAAGACGCTCCGCCCTGACGAAATGGGGCTGGCGATCCGGCCGGTCCGCGCGGAGGCGCTGGAAGCCGCGGAAGGCAGCACCGATTTCGGAATGCTCTTCATCGGTTTCAGCTCCTTCCTTATCCTCGCGGCGACCCTGCTCGTGGCGATGCTCTTCCGCTTCGGCGTGGAGCGCCGCGCGGGTGACGTGGGGATACTTTTGGCAACGGGCTATCGCGTGCGACGAGTTTCCCGGCTTCTGGTGGGGGAGGGCTCGCTGCTGGCGGTCGCAGGGGCCGTCGTCGGCCTCGCGGCGGCGCTCGGCTACGCATGGCTGATGCTCGCGGGGCTGCGCTCATGGTGGTCCGCCGCCGTGAATGCGCCGTTCCTTCGGCTCCATGTAACACCCCACGCGCTGGTCATAGGGTTCGCGGCCAGTGTTCTCGTCTGCATCGCCGCCATCGTTTGGGCGGTGCGCGGCCTGGCCAGGACTTCGCCACGCGCCCTGTTGGCCGGGGCATTGGAATCCGGCCGCGCGGCGGTGAGCCCGGGGAAGCGACGGACGATCGTGATCCTCGCGGCCGCCGGCCTTCTTGCGGCGGTGGGGCTGGTCGTCCTTCCGAAGTTCACGCATGCGATCCCTCTTGTCGGCGCGTTTTTTGGAAGCGGGGCGGCGCTACTCCTCTCGTTCCTCGCCGGGCTCTGGCTCTGGTTCACCCGCGAGCCACCTCCGCACCACGGCAGCGCCGACTTCACCCGTCTGACCCTCGCGGCGCGCAGCGCAAGCCGTCGCCCCGGTCGCAGTCTGCTCGCCGCCGGGCTCGTCGCCTGCGCCACGTTCGTCATCGTCGCCGTGGGGGCCAGCCGCAGTGTGCCCGGTGAGTCCGAATCGGCGAAAGAGAGCGGCACCGGCGGATTCAGCCTTGTCGCCGAGTCGGTCGTTCCCCTGCCGTACGACCTGGGCAGCGCCGACGGGCGCGCGACGCTGGGCTTGAGCGAGGAAACCAACCGCGTATTGTCCAACGCCCCGATCGTGGCTTTTCGCGCCGCGTCCGGTGATGACACCAGTTGCCTCAATCTCTATAAGGCTCGCCAGCCGCGGATTCTCGGCGCTACTCCGGCGATGATCGAACGTGACGGCTTTGCCTTTTCCTCGACGCTCGCCGAATCACCCGAGGAAAAATCCAATCCTTGGCGTTTACTTGGTCGCCGATTCGATGACGGCGCCATTCCGACGATTGGAGACGAATCCGCTGTCCGCTGGCTGTTGCACCTCGGATTGGGTGACGACCTTATCGTGCAGGACGAGCGGGGCCGGGATGTCCGCCTGCGGATCGTCGCGATGCTCTCCGGTAGCATCCTTCAAGGGGAACTCATCGTCGCGGAAAACGCATTCCTGCGGATGTTCCCATCTGCGTCCAACTATCCGTTCTTTCTCGTCGAATCGCCCCCGGATCGCAGCCCGGCCCTCGCACAATTCCTGGAGCGGGACCTCGAACGCTACGGTCTCGACGTCGAGCCGACGGCCCGCCGCCTGGCTGCGTATGTGGCGGTGGAAAATACCTACCTGTCCACCTTTCAAACGCTCGGCGGGCTGGGGCTGCTACTCGGCACGCTGGGTCTTGCCGCCGTCGCCGTCCGCAACATGCTTGAACGCCGCGGCGAACTCGCCCTGCTCCGGGCCCTGGGCTATCGGGTGACAGTGCTTTTCTGGATGGCCCTCGCCGAACATGCGACCGTGCTGGTCGCCGGGTTGCTGAGCGGGACCGTCGCCGCGCTCGTCGCCGTCGCCCCCAACCTCCGCGCCACCTTCGTCCACGCCCCGTGGGTCTCGCTCGGCGTTTCTCTCGCGGCCGTCTTTGGCGTTGGTCTGGCCACCGGCGCTGCCGCTTTGACACCGCTCCTCCGCACCCCGCTCCTCCCGGCGCTTCGCACCGAATGAGGGCTGCCCGAACGGGTTGAGCGAGCGACGATCACGAATGAGTTCGGGGGCGCCCGACTTTTTAATCAATGACGATCTTGTCGGGGTCAAACGTCGGTGCGGGAAACTTCGGGTCCATGGATTCCAGCGTCTCCACCAGCACACGGGCCACGAGCAGGTCGCGATACCAGCGCGTCTCGGCCGGAATCACGTACCACGGCGCGTGTTTGGTCGAGCAACGCTCCAAAGCATCCTTGTACGCCTGCTGATAATCGTCCCAGAGCTTTCGATCCGCCAGATCGGCGGGATTGAACTTCCAGTGCTTGGCGGGGTTCTTTAGTCGCTTGAGCAGCCGCTCCTTTTGATATTCCTTGGAAATGTGCAGGAAAAACTTGACGACGCGCGTCCCATCGTCGTGCAACAATTCTTCGAATTGATTGATGTGCTCGTATCGCGACCTCCAGCGCTTTTCCGGCGCAAGTCGTTTCACCCGGACTACCAGCACGTCTTCGTAATGCGACCGGTTGAACACGTGAATGTGCCCGAGTTGCGGCGTGTTTTCGTGAACGCGCCAGAGAAAATCGTGGTGCCGCTCGGTCTCGTTCGGCGCCTTGAAGCTCACGACGCGAACGCCCGTGGGGTGCAAGGGCGTGAGGACGGATCGGATCGTGCTGTCCTTTCCGCCCGTGTCCATGGCCTGAAACACCACGAGCAACGCCTGCTTCGCCTCGGCATAGAGTCGTTCCTGAAGGTTTGTCATCCGCTCCTGCAAGTCAGCAAATTCCTTCTTGCCCTCGCCTTCCTCCAACCGGCCGTGATCCCGGCTGGGAAAATCCTTCAGTCTCACCTTTGAGCCGGGCCGGACGAGATAATCCTTCAGTTTACTCATCATTCAATGTCCATAAGCGCAGCGCGAATTTCGAACGCAGTTTGGGCCTGCGTTGGGCTATCGCAATACTACAAGATCGTATCGTAGCTTATCGAACGAGATTTGGAATCACGGATCACGGATCGCATTGGGAATCTGCGCATCCGGGAGCCGAATGTAGCTGATCGCCTGGCCCTGCAGCACCCCGGAAAGCGTATTCAGGTCCGCCGACAGCGTCGCCGTTTCGAAGCCGGTCAGGACGCCCTGCGTGACGGTCTTGAAGTTGAACACGTCGCCCGTACGGACCGGGTCCGTCGCCGTCGCCGGAGTGATCGGCTGACCGGCAACGCCGCGGATCAGGTGGCCGTTGTACTCGATGTACCAGTTCCCATCCCCTCCGGCGCGCTGGTCGAAAAAGATCGCCCCGACGATCTCGCCATTCGGGCCGAACCGCAGGAGATTCTGGCCGGCAAACGTCTGCGTGCTCCATACTCCAAAAAGGACTCCGACCGTGGTGTCCTCCTGCATCACGATCGTCACATTCTGCGTGACCGGGTGGCAACTGTCCTCCTGCGCCGGGACGTTCACCGTTCTCGTGGCGGTCGCGTATCCGATGGCCGCTACTTGAATGTCAAAACGGCCGACTACTCCCTGCGCCAGCAGGACTTCGTCGCAGTTGGTCTCGCAGCTTCCAACAAAACTCGCGCCACCATTGACGGTAAAGACAATCGTCGCCGCCGGTATCGTCTGGCCGTTGGTATTCACAATGTTGAGGATGACCGAGGCGACGGGCGTGCCGGGGCATGCCGATCCGTCGTCCACTGGACCACACTCGCCGGTGGTGCCGAGGGCCGAAAATAGAAGCATAGTGATGAACAGGGCCTTGGCGGCCATACGGTGGGTCACAGACAACCTTAGGCGCGCTGCGGCGTCGAATCAACGGCCGCTTTTCGCGCCGTAACTGCTTACCCAGAACCGAGTTCCTCCTCCGTACGCTTTCCACGCCGCGCCGGCCATTTTTTAGAGGGAGCGCTGGGCAAGTATGGGGGTTGCGGTGCGAGGGAGGCGAGGGGTATCGCCGACACGCCTGCACGGAGGATCTTGCGATGAAGCGTTTGATTTTGTTGGCGCCGATGGTGTTATCGGCGGGCTGCGGCAGTTTGTTCAACCAGCACGCGCAAATGATGGACGCCATGCGCGGCGTCATGAGCGACACGGCCGCGCGGCTCGGCGAGTCCGGAACGGGCCAGATCCAGGCGGGCGGGCACGTCATCAACCCCGGCCTGCGCGTGACTGGCGGGGTCGAGTACTACGCGACGGCGAGCTACGTGGGCCTGGCAGGCCAGGTGCAGGCGGCGATGTCCGGCGGTCTGAATCGGGCGGTCTCGCCGGAGATGGAGGCGCGGGCGTCGGCGATCTGGCGGGATGCGAGTCTTTCAGACGCCGAGAAACTGAGGCTGATCGGGGAGCTGTTGAAGCAATGGACCGCTAAGCCTGCTTCGGCCGACGACGCGACGAAGGAGGAGTAGGAATGATCCGTAGATGGCGCAGATGGACGCAGATGAGGAAAATTCAAGAGGCGACTGGCCTCCGGCGCTTCCCTTATCTGTGTTCATCTGTGTCAACTGCAGATTTCTTTCTTCTCTTCATTGCTGCATTAACCCTCGGCTCGTCCGGCTGCGTGGCGCATGGCACGAGTGCCGGTCGCGACGCCGACGCGAGCATCTCCGGCCTGCGCGCAGACGTACGGGAAATAAATGCGGCGATGGTCCAGCTAAAGTCGGACGTCCGCGCGGGCCGCGACGTGAATACCAACGACAAGTGGACGCTTCGACTCCTCGGCCTCGGCGTGATGCTATTGGGTCTGTCCTACCCCATCGGAAAAATGCTCTGGCTCGCCACAGGAGCCATTCAACGGAAAGCACGCTGGATGGTCCTCGCCGCCTCGCGCGCACGAACCGATCGAATACACACAACCTGATCGGCCCGGACTCCCGTCTCCGGTCAGCCGATAAACGTTGCGTCGGCTGCTTATGGACCGCACGTCGTGCCGGCCATAAGCAAGTCAGTGAATCGCCGAATATCCTGGCCATTCACGAAACCGTCAAAATTAACGTCCGCGCAGGGCGAAGGGACGATCCCCAATACCGCGTCGGTCAGGCTCGGTATGTCCAACGTCGAGATAAACCCCCCACCATTCGTATCGCCGAGGCAGAGGCAATCACAGGCGTCGTCAACGGTGTTGCCGCTCAGATCGCCGAGGCAAGGCAAACCTGAGTCATTAGGCTGACCACCGGGAAGCATGGCACAACAAACCGGATCGGTGTTTTGGCAATTGGCGCCGCCGCCGGTGCAGCACGCGGTGATGTTCGAACAAGCCGATCCCGCGCCGCCCGCCGTACCGCCGGCCTGGGCGCAGCAAACGGGGTCCAGGTTGGAACAGCCGCCGCCAGGCAGACAACATCGGCGTGTCGCCGTGCAACTCGTGCCGCCGCCGCCTGCCGTCCCCCCGGCGTTGGCACAGCAGACCGGGTCGAGATTCAGACATCCGCCCGATGGGAAGCAACACGCCTGGGTCGCGCCGCATGCCGTACCCGCGCCTCCGGCCGCACCGCCGACCGCGCCGCACGCGATCGGATCGGTGTTGAGGCAATTCCCCTCGGGGAGGCAACAGCGCTCGTTGGCGGCGCACGCCGACCCCGCTCCACCCGCGGCGCCGCCCGCCGCCGCGCAACAAATGGGATCGGTGTTGAGGCAGGAGCCGTCCGGCAAGACGCACAGTTGATTGCCCCCGCAGGCCGAGCCGGCGCCGCCCGGGGTTCCACCCGCCTGCCAACAGGCGGTAGGATCGGCGTTTGCACACGTGCCGTTGGGCAGGCAGCATCGTTCGTTGGCAGCACACGCGCTACCAGGCCCTTGGGGCACACCACCCTGCGAATTGCAGCAAACCGGCGACAGCATGAGGCATGTGCCATTGGGGAGATAGCAGGCCTCTGCGGCGGCGCATGCACTACCCGTTCCCTGAAACGCGCCGCCCGCCGCCACACAGTTCGCCCTCGTCTGAATATTGCAGACTCCGCCGCCCAGGCAACACGCGCCGGCGGCGCCGCACTGAGTACCGACGCAGGCTGTACCCACGCCTTGAGGAACCCCATTGATCGATTGACAACTGGCGGGCGGAAGGTCCCGGCAAAGGCCGCTTGGAAGACAACAGGCCTGATTCGCCTGGGGGGCGTCGCCGTCGGCGCGGACAAAATAGGGAACGACGCTCTGCGAGTTCAGGCCTCCGGCCCCGCGTGCCGCAAACGTGCCGTAATAGCGATTTCCGTTGGCCTTGAGTTGCTGGTAGTCACCGAGGATTCGCTGCCGATCATTGACCGCGCCGCTCGGAGCCATCGGCGAGGGCGCAACGAAATTGTTGAAGTTCACGAGAGAAGTCAGCGTCGTACTGGTGGCGAAAGCCGTGCTCGACTGGTGCAATCGAACGTCGTACGAATCCGTCGGTGGATGGTAGCGCGTAAACAGCAAACCGACTTCCCCGGAATTGAGCACGGCGAGGCAGGGCAGGGCATGGTCCTGATTGGCCGTCGACACGATAAACGCCGGTCCGATTGTATAAGCGCCTCCGCCTGCCGGAATGAGTCGTCGTACCACGAGCCAATTCAGATTATTCACCGGGTCCAACAGGCCGTAAGATGTATAAACCACTTGCGTGTTCGGATCGACCGCTATAGCGGTGATATTGCCGAGAAGCGTATTGTTCCCATTGGCGCCACCCGTGGGATCGCCCATCTTGAAGCCCGTGCCCTGCCGACTCGGCGCCATGGCGACGACGATGCCGCCGCCGGGCGCCCCTCCGCCTGGAATCGTCCAAGTGGCCCCCGCATTGGTGGATCGATTGACAATATACGTCACGAGCTTTACGGCTCCCGCTCCGGGTGAAACGGATTTGCCGTGGATGTTGTAAACAGTTCCTAAGCTGTCAACCGTGATCCGGTTGCCTGGATTAGTACCCTGCATCGGTTGATTGAGCAGATTGACGGGCAGATCCTGGGCGCCCGGGAAGTTCGGCGGCGAGGCTCCCAGCGACGCCGTGTTGCGAATCACGAAACGGCCCGGCACGACAAAGGGGGCCACGGCGGAAAAGGCCGAAAAATCGTCGTAGGCGACATACACATTGGTTTGCCCGGCGTTTGTCGGATCGCGGCCGGTCCAGAGCCAGGGCTGATCGGCCTGGCCGGCGCCGAAGCTGTTCGTAGGGACGGACGGAAGCGCGACATTCGCGGGGTTCCACGACCAACTAGCGGGATTCGTCGGGTTCGTGGATTGCCCCGTGTAGATGGCGTTTCCGCCGCCGACGCGGAGAAACGTCGCGTAGAAGACTCCGTTCTGACCGAAATCAGGCGTTTGATCGCAGGGGCAATTGTCCCCGACGGGCGAGCGCGGCTCAGGGATACTGAGATACTGGCCCCAGCCCAAGCCTCCATTGTTCGATACCCACATGGGCGCTTCACGACCCCCATCCCAAAAGCTGCCCGCGAACGAGAGAATGACGATCTGCTGTGGATTCACCGGATTGACAGCGATGCTGGGTTCCCCTCCAAGATTGCGATTGGCGAGGTTGAAGCCCGACGCGCCGGCGACATCGACCACCAGGACATTGGCTCGCGGCGTGAGCATGTACTGATCGGGAGGGAGCGGCTCGCGGGCCTTTTCCGGAGGGGGGCCTTGCTCGGGCCAGTCGGAACGGACGGCATCCTGTGCCTGTGCCATCAACGTATCGGCGAGTCCATTGAGCGCGAGGACACAGCACGCAACGGCGATTCGCTTCATTTCCACTCCTCCATTCGGCCCGGTCTTGAAATAGAGCGACCATTGATATGGAAAGGGGCAGCCGACTTCGCGATCAGCATATCACAAACGCACGCGCCGATTCAAGCGTCGTCAGATGGCGAACGACTGTTAGAGATGACAAGGTAGAAATGACACGAATCTAGTTTTGCTTTTTCTTGCGCGAATAGGGGTTTTCCCTAATCGCCACTTGCGCCGCGGCCAGCCGGGCGATGGGCACGCGATACGGCGAACAACTGACGTAGTCCATGCCTGCTTCGTGGCAGAAGTACACCGACGCCGGATCGCCGCCGTGTTCGCCGCAGATGCCGATCTTCAGGCCCCGCTTTGTCGAACGGCCCTTCTGGATGGCGTGCTCGACGAGTTGGCCGACGCCGTCGCGATCGATCGTCTGGAAGGGATCGGCCGCGAAGATCGCCGCCTTTTCCTGGTTCACATAGTCCGGCAGGAATCGCCCGGCGTCATCGCGCGACAGGGCCATGACCGTCTGCGTCAGGTCGTTTGTCCCGAACGAGAAGAAGTCGGCGACTTCGGCGATCTTGTCCGCTGTCAACGCAGCGCGGGGCGTCTCGATCATCGTCCCAACGAGATAGGGAACCTTGACGCCGGCGACGCGCAGGACTTCTTCGGCGACCTGTCGCGTCTGGTCTGTCAGGATTTTCAGTTCCTTGGCATCAATGCACAGGGGGATCATGATCTCCGGGGTGACCTTTACGCCGCGTCGGCGGCACTCGACGGCGGCCTCCATGATCGCCCGCACCTGCATCTCCAGGATTTCGGGATAGGTAATCGCCAATCGGCAGCCGCGATGGCCGAGCATGGGATTGGCCTCGTGCAATTGCTCGACACGGCGGCGGATTTTTTCGTATTCCACGTTGAGGCGATTCGCCAAATCCCGCTGCTTGTCCTCGTCGTGCGGAACGAACTCATGCAGCGGCGGATCGACGAGGCGGATCGTGACCGGCCGGCCGGCCATCGCCTCGAAGATGCCGATGAAGTCCTGCCGCTGGAAGGGCAGCAATCGATCGAGCGCGGCCCGCCGCTCATCCTGCGTCTCGGCGACGATCATCTGCTGGATGGCCAGCCGCCGCTCCTCGGTATCGAAGAACATGTGCTCCGTGCGGCAGAGGCCGATCCCCTCGGCGCCCATCTTCACGCCGTTCTCCGCGTCGTAGGGCGTGTCGGCGTTGGTCCGCACTTTCAATTGCCGCCGGGTGTCGCACCATTTCATCAATGTGTAGTACTCATTGGGCAACGTCGGCGTGACCAGCGGGATCTCGCCTTCGTAGATGGCCCCGGCAGAACCGTCGAGCGTCATGAACTCGCCGGCCTTCATCGTCTTGCCGTTGATGGAGAGCGACTGCTCGTCGTCGCTGATCTGAAGCTGATCGCAACCGACGATGCAGCACTTGCCCCAGCCGCGTGCGACGACCGCCGCGTGCGACGTCTTGCCGCCCGTCGCCGTCAGGATGCCCTGCGCCGCGTGCATGCCGCCCACGTCCTCCGGGCTCGTCTCGCGCCGTACCAGGATCACGCGCTTGCCCTCAGCGCTCCAGCGCTCGGCCTGCGGAGCCGTAAACGCGATCTGGCCGGTCGCCGCGCCGGGCACGGCATTGATGCCGATTCCCAGGTGCCGCGTGGAGAGGCTTTTGGCGTCAAAGGCCGGATCGATAATCGGGTAGAACAGTCGTTCGATATCCGTTCCGCTGATGCGCATCAGCGCTTGTTCGGGCGTGATGACGGGCTTAATCGCGGCGGCCGCATAGCGCTTGGGCAAATAGCCTTTTTTCACCAATCGGTTCGCCTCCGCCTTGGAAAGCAGCGGCTTGGTCGCCTGATCGACGGCGATCTTGAAAATGGCCGACGGCGTGCGCTTGCCACTGCGGCATTGGAGCATGTAGAGCTTGCCGCGCTCGACGGTAAACTCCAGGTCCTGCATGTCCTTGTAGTGCGTCTCCAGCATCACGCGGACGCCGCAGAGCTGCTCATAGACTTCCGGGTTTTCTTTGCCGAGCTGCGCCAGCGGGATCGGCGTGCGAATGCCCGCGACGACATCCTCGCCCTGCGCATTCATGAGCAGATCGCCGTAGAAAATGTTCTCGCCGCTGTTCGGATCGCGCGTAAAGCAGACGCCCGTGCCGCAGTCGTCGCCCATGTTGCCGAAGACCATCTGGCAGATGGTCACGGCCGTGCCCGGCAGGCCGTGGAACTTCTCGACCTCGCGGTACTTGACGGCCTTTTCGGCCATCCACGAATTGAAGACCGCCGAAATCGCGCCACGGAGTTGGTCGGCGGGGTCCTGCGGGAAATCCTCTCCCGTCTGCTCGCGGAAGAAGGCCTTGAACTCGTCGCACAGCTCGCGGAGATTTTCGGCCGTCAGGTCTGTATCAGCCTTGACGCCAAGCCGGGACTTCATCGCGTGCAGCTTGTGTTCGAGCGTCTCCTTGGACAGCCCCACCACGACCGTCGAGTACATCTGGATGAAGCGGCGATAGGAATCCCACGCGAAGCGAGAGTTGTTCGCGCACTGCGCCAGCCCCTCGACCGATCGATCGTTGAGCCCCAGATTCAGCACGGTCTCCATCATGCCGGGCATGGAGACCGGCGCGCCGGAACGCACCGAGACGAGCAGCGGATCGCGCGGATCGCCGAGCTTCTTCTTGCAAGCCTTCTCGAGCTTGGCGAGATTTTGCTGGACTTCCTTGTCCAGCCCCTTGGGCCACTTCTTGCCGCCGTCGTAATAGAGCTTGCAGGCCTGGGTGGTAATCGTGAATCCGCCCGGCACGGGCAGGCCGATGTGGGTCATCTCCGCGAGACCGGCGCCCTTGCCGCCGAGCAGCGCTTTTTGAGACCCTTTGCCCTCCGCCTTGCGATTGCCGAAAAAGAAAACGTATTTGGTAGGCACGTGCGTAGATTCCTCAGAAAAAGTGTGAAAGATCGCCCCGCCGCCGTACGGTGCGGTCGCTCTGGGGGGCCGATACTCGTCGTTGGATCAGGCTCACGCCCTCTGGCGTGGGATGATCGTGCGTTGGGGCATTACTTAACCGCTAAAACCCTCATTGTCAACGATTTAACCCCGGCCAAGGCTTGATCTCTCCTACGCGATTTAGTTACAATGACGGCAGTTTCGGTGTGGTTCTTCAGCGCGGATCCGCTGACGGATCTGAGGAGAGGAGTAGAGGCCATGCGTAACTCCATCTCTATTGCACTGGTTGCATTCGCATTGACACTTTGCGAGAAGGCCGCGACCGCCGGCACGCCCTACAGCATCGATTGGTCGCGACAGTTTGGGACGAACTTTACCGAGTTCGGACTCGACGTCGCAGTCGACCTTTCGGGTAATGTTTTTGCCACCGGATATTCCTCGGGCAATCTGAACGGTCAGCCTAACAGCGGATCCGGAACCTACGATGCCTATTTGACAAAGCACGATTCATCCGGATCGCTCCTTTGGACGCGCTTGATCGGAACATCGAGCGAAGACAGGGGCCATGAAGTCAGGGTTGATGCGGCAGGGAACGCCTTCGTCGCAGGACGAACGACGGGAAACCTCGCCGGCCTCGCCGGCGGGGAGGACGGCTTTGTTCGCAAGATTGATCCGAATGGAACAACGCTCTGGACAAGGCAATTCGGCACGTCGGCAGCCGACAGCGCCGAAGGCCTGTCGCTCGACAGCACGGGCAACGTCTATGTGTCGGGTTACACCCGCGGCAACTTGGACGGGCAGTTCAACTCCGGCGACACCGACGCATTTCTCCGCAAGTTCGATTCAAACGGTAATTTCCAATGGACCCGGCTTTTTGGGACGAACGTGCACGACGACTCAGTAAGCGTGTCGGTCGATCCCAGCGGCAACAGCTATTTCACGGGCATTACCAACGCAGGCCTCGGATCATGTGACATGTACCTCGCAAAATATGACTCTTCGGGTAATTCGCAATGGACGAACTTCCTTGGCTCTTCAAGCTGTGACGTTGCAACATCCGTGAAGGCGGACGCCTCCGGCAACATCTATCTTACCGGTCATACCACTGCCGCCTTCTTCGACGGACAGCCGAGCCACGGTAGCAGCGACGTCGTCCTCGTCAAATATAACAGCGCCGGATCGCGGCTCTGGACACGCCTTTTGGGCACCTCAAACATAGATCAGGCGTACGGTCTCGCGATCGACGACATATCCGGCGCCGTCTTTGTGACAGGAGAAACAAGGGGCAGCCTTGGAGGCCCAAATCAGGGCGACTACGACTATTTCCTCACCAAATGGGACCCCTCGGGCGTTCCACTGTGGACGCAGCAATTGGGGACAAACAGCGCTGACCTGGGAATGGGCCTCACCACTGATCCTTTCGGCCGCGTTTATGCAACAGGCTACAGTTCTGGCAGCCTTTTTGGTCCAAGCGCAGGTAATTCCGACGCTATACTAATTAAGTACACCCCCGAACCCGCAGCCTTCCTCATGATCGTCGGCCTGGCGATGCTACATCGTCGCCGTCGTTAAGCACCTGTCCTCGATTTCAGGTTTTTCCCCTGTCAAACCAGCGACATGTTGTTCAAGGCTTTCGTGACGCGGCTTGAGGCGCCGAGCGCGTCTCGTTAGACTGATTGCCTCGCAACTTGGGGGGCTCTGCTGGAGACAATCATGTTCGTTTTGAATCGCTGTTCGATCGTTGCCGCCCTGGCCCTCGTCACTCTCATCGGCTGCGAAACACCCCCGGTGCCTCCGCCACCGGACGACATGGACGAAGGAGTAGGGCCGCTGGTGCGGGTCATCGACTCGATGACTGAGCAGACCCACATGAGCTTTCTGGCCTTCGACAGTTCATTCCGGGGAGGCGTCCGCGTCGCCGCGGGGGATGTGAATGGCGATGGCACAGTGGACATCATCGTCGCCGCGGGCCCGGGCGCGGGGCCGCACGTCAAGGTGTTCAGCGGCGTGGACCAATCCCTCCTCCATAGCTTCAATGCCTACGGGCCGGAGTTCGGCGGAGGCGTCTATGTCGCGGCAGGCGATGTGAACGGCGACGGCCGAGCCGACATCATCACGGGAGCGGGCGCCGGCGGCGGGCCGCACGTAAAGGTCTTTGATGGAGCGAATGGCAGCCTGCTGGCCAGCTTCTTCGCCTTCGCGCCTAGTTTTGTTGGCGGCGTTCGCGTCGCGGCGGGGGATGTCGACGACGATGGGATGGCGGACATCATCACCGGCGCGGGGCCCGGCGCCGGGCCGCACGTGAGGGTCTTCGCCGGATCGGATCTGGCCATCCTGCACAGCTTTTTCGCATTCGGGCAGAGTTTTACCGGCGGCGTGTTCGTGGCCGCGGGCGATCTGAACGGGGACGGGGGGGCGGACCTGATCGTGGGCGCGGATGCCGGGGGCGGACCGCAGGTCAAGGTCTTCGACGGTCTGAGGGGCAGCCTACTGACGAGCTTTTTCGCCTTTGACACGGCGTTTGGCGGGGGCGTGCGCGTCGCGGCGGGGGACGTGAACGGCGATGGCACTGCCGACATCGTCGTGGGCGCGGGAGCGGGCGGGACCGGCGGGCATGTGCGGGTCTTCGGAGGGACCGATCAGATGATCCTGCAGGACTTCTTCGCGTTCGATCCGATGTTCGCCGGGGGCGTGTTCGTGGCCGCCGGGGATGTGAACGGTGACGGCCGGGCGGACGTGATCGTGGGCGCGGATGCCGAGGCGGATGGCATGTAAAGGCCTTCGGTGACTCAGGCCGCGTGACGTGCACACCGGCTCAAAGCAACACTTGCTAATCTCCTGAGAGAGGTTCAAGGTCCGTCGATCGGGGCGCTACGTCGGCCTCCACATCCTCCGCGCGCGGCATGAGCGGCGGCGGGCTGGGGGAGCGAGCGGATGCGCGAGCAGGATCGTTGGCGGAGTCCTGCGAATCTTCGGAGCAAGCGAGACGGAGGGGCTGGGCCGCGTCCGGGCGGGTGCGGAGTTTTTGCATCCACTCCAGGGCCTCTCGCTTGAGGCGGAAGTGGTCGCGGTCGAGGTCGAGGCGCTCGCGGACGACGCGGGCATCTTCGACGCGCCGGCACTCATCGAGGGCTACGCGGCGGAGGTCGACGGCGGTCTTGGCGCCCCGGCGATGCGCGGAGGTAAGGGCGGCGATTTCTTTCGTGCAATCGGCGCCACCGGTGTTGAGGAGGAGTTCGAGGAGGCGGCGGGAGAGGAGTTTCTGAATGGTCTCGTGGGTGTCGCCGTCATTCTCGGCGACAAGGTCAGCGGCCTCGGCGAGGTTGACGCGGTCGCGGAGGCGACGGGCGTAGCGGTAGAGGGCGGAGAAGGAGACGCCGTATTGGGCGAGTTCGAACTGCATCCAGACACTTTGGAAGGTGGGCGGGGTGCGATGGATGATGGCGAGGTCGAGCTGGCGGCGGACATCCGGGGGGATTTTTTCGAAGACGGAAGACTTGTTGTTTTCATGCGTTTTCTGAGGCGTGGCCATTGGTTCGATCCTCCCAGAGAGCGATTTGCCCGAAAGATAGTGAAAGATAGCGAAAAAACGGCTCGCGGGCGACCTTTCGAACTCAGCGCGGAATCGGCGCGGCGCCGGCAGCCAGTGATCAATAGTCAGCGGCCAGCGACCGGAGCGCGGCTTCACCGCTTCTTTTTTTGTCCTCAACCCATACTCTTGCCCAGCGCTCCCTCAATAACCGTGGTTCGTGGCCAGTGATTAGTTGTAGTGGGCGACGGGTGGATTTCGGCGTCGCAAGTCGCGATTGGAACGAGACTTCCATTGCAGGCACCCAGACCCTCGTCTTGGCTAGCATGCAAATTGCTGGGACTATTCTCGAGGCCGGTCCGCGGGCCGATCGGGCGCGCGGGGGCCGACGCGGATGGCATGTAGAGGCCGTCGGCGACTCGAGCGGCGGAAAACGGCAGGGAGCTTGTCGACGAGGGGGGAGTGGTTCTTGTCGTCGCCAAGAGCGACGGAAAATGGGAATGGATGATTTGCCCTGAACCGCAATCAGTGGCGTTTAAGGGCTTAAGCACTCCTCGCGGATTAGACTCACACCTCGCGACGTGGGATGACGGTATGGTGGCCCGAATCTAAGGGGGAGTCAACGATGTGTCAGCCAAAGCAGAGGGGTGTGGTCGGTTATACGTGGTCGGACACTTGGCTTGGTGATAAAATGAGATTGTTCGTCACGGCATTGGTACCGATTGGACATGATTCCGGTTCCATACACTCCTTCTGGCGCCCCATCTCGCCAGCCATTGGGTTTTCGCAGGTATCAGCGTTGGCGCGTTCGCGACCCTTTCGGAGGAGACAACATGAAAAACATCAACATTCTTGCAGCTGTTCTAGCGAGCTTTGGTGGCAATCCTGTGGCGCTAGCCGAGGAGCCATACAGTATTGAATGGGCCAGACAATTTGGAACCAACGCTTATGAAGCCGGGAACGCCGTAGCTACTGATCCATGGGGAAATATCTTCGTAACTGGTAATACGAACGGAAATCTAAATGGTCAGCCGTCTGCCGGTGGCACAGATGCGTTCCTGGCGAAGTTCAATGCCGCTGGCTCGGTGCTTTGGACGCGTCTGATCGGTACTTCAAACGGCGAGTCAGGTCTGGATGTAGCGATAGATCAGGCTGGCAATGCGATCGTGGCGGGCAGAACGCGACTTCCCGGTGGCAATGGCGACTTCGGAGCATTCGTAACCAAATTCGATACGACCGGTTCAACGATTTGGATAAATCAGTTTGGCACTTCAGCGCATGATCAGGCCCTCAGTCTTTCGGTCGATCCGGGAGGGAGCCTTTATTTGGCCGGCTACACGTCTGGGGATTTGGACGGGCAGACTAATTCTGGCGAGAAAGATGCATTTGTGCGGAAGCTTGATTCGGACGGAGTCTTTCAATGGGGTCGCCTCCTTGGAACAGCCTCCGACGAGGAAGCACAAAGCATCGCAGTTGATGCATTCGGTAACGCTTACGTCGCGGGCTTTACGGACGGCAGCTTAGGAGGAACGCAAAACAACGGGGGTCGCGACGCCTTCCTTGCGAAATATGACAACTCAGGAACCAGACAGTGGGTGACGTTATTGGGATCCCCGGCAACAGAGGGCGCGACCGCAGTGAGTGTTAATAACAGCGGCAATGTGTATTTGACTGGACACGCTGACGGCGATTTAGATGGGCAAACTGGCAGCGGCTTTGCCGATACTTTTTTGGCGAAATATGACGCAAATGGCTCGGGCCTTTGGACTAGACTTTTCGGATCAACTTTGAGCGACGATGCCTACGATTTAGCCGTTGATAACACAACTGGATCCGTTTTTGTCACGGGGTGGACGTATGGAGACCTAAGTTCAGTGAACCAAGGCACCTTGGACATGTTCATGACAAAGTGGAATTCAGAGGGCAGTCCAAGTTGGACGATACAGCTCGGGACCGATGGCTGGGATGAAGGAAAGGGTATAGCGGTTGATGGTTCAGGAAGTGTTTATTTGACCGGCAGCACGTCCAAGAGTCTGTTTGGACCCGACGCAGGTAACAATTTGGATGACGATGTTTTTCTGGTCAAGTTTACGCCAGAGCCTTTCGGCGCGGTCTTGTTGTTGCTTGGTTGGTTGACTGTTCCGAAACAGCGTTACGTTCGATAATAGATTTGCTGTCGGCAACGCGTCTTCTATACATTTGGACCGAGATCGAATCCCACATTATTTCAATGGCCGGAGACCGATTCAGGGGCTGTCGATCGGGGGGCTATGTCGGCCTCTGTTTCCTCCACGCGTGGGGTGAGCGGGGCGAGGCTGGGAGTGAGGAAGGCGTCGACAAAGGGGTGGATGTCGAGGCCGTTTTCGGCGCCGTCGCAATTCAGATCGCAGCGCGGGGTGTGATTGACATCCTGCGGCGAGCCGAGCAGTACGGCGACGAAGGCGGCGACATCGGTGAAATCCTCGTCGCCGTCGCTGTCGATGTCCACGCTGGGATCGCCCGGCACGCTGGCCGCATTGGCGGGGTCGCTGCACGCGTCCAGCTCTTCGCGATCGTAGAAGCCGTCGTCGTCGCGATCGATTCCGATCCGCGTCTCGGAGCCCTTGGGGACGATCGTGTAGGTCAGCTCGCTGCCCGGCGCAGCCGCGGCCTGTAAGGCCCCGCTTGTGATTGTCTCCGCGAAGCGATCGGACTGAAAATTGCCGCCGCCGTTGTAGCGATAGCCGCGGGCGATTCCGCCCTGCACTCCCTTGACGATGAGACCGACCTTGTTGGTGTTGGCCAGGCCGATCATGTCACTGATGAGCAGGATTTGTCCCGGCGCGGGACTGGTGTCGTCGATCAGCGTCGTCTGCCAGCCGACGGCGGCGTGCGTGTCCTTTCCGGCGACGCCCGGCGGCTCCAGCGGATTCGTCGGCGAGCCCTGCGGCAGGTCGGAACCGGCGAACGACAGCATGAACGCCACGAGGTCGGCGGTCTGCTGGTCCGACGTGACGTTGAAGACCGGCTCGTTGAGGAAGCGGGCCAGCGAATCGACGCTGCCGTCGTGCAGGAAGCCGAAGCCGGACCGGTTGGAAGTCTGGGTCATCTCGAAGCCGACCTTCTCGTGCATGTTGCGGAGGTGCGGGATCTTGATGCTCACGTTGGTCGAGCCATCCTGCGAGACCAGGGCCAAGTGATGCTCGCCGTTGGGACCCGGGGGCAGCGGTTGAAACGTTGGCGGGAAACCGGTGAATGCTCCGTCAAGCCCCATGCCGGTCGGCAGCGTATGGCAGGTCACGCACTGCACGGTATCCAGTCCGCCGGTTCGATACGCGGTCAGGCCGGTGACCGCGTTGCCATTCGGAAGCGGCTGACCGGCGGGCGCGAACCGGCCGGTCGTGAAGTGGCCCGGCAGGGGCAGATTCGAGGGCAGGCCGTTGTCCAGCGGCGTCACCGGATAGCGACCGGCGTTGCGAGACGGATTCGGCGGGAAATGTATTGTGGCCAGGAAGCTCTCGAACTCCTGCATGTCGGGGGATGGCAGGGGTAGATCGTCGCCTTGAAGGCCCGTGAAGGCGCCGGCGAATTCTTCGAGGCCGTTGCGATCGCCGCGCCAATGGTGCGGCTCCCTTCCGATGATGTCCTGCAGGGTCTGCGTCGTCATCGGTCCTTTCATGGGGTGCCAGTCCTGACAGCCGCCCAGCGGGCAGTTCTGGTTGAACGTCTTGACCGTCCCGTCGGGGTTGCCAAGATCCCAGGCCAGCCGGTCATTCCGCGCATCGACGTGGCACGACGCGCAGGCGATCTGCCCCAGGCCGGAGTTGCGGTGCGTGTCGTACAGATGCTTGCGGCCGATCTTGATCGCGATGGGCGAGGGGTCGTAGAAGCCCACATCGGTCAGGACCGTCTCCGTTGCGGTGTCGACGACCGACACTCGCGCCGCGAACTTGCTCAGGACGTACAGACGCCCGCGCGTCTCATCGAGCGCCAGGCCGGTCGGACCCTCGGCGACGTCAATGGTGACATCGAGGGGATTGCTCAAGAGCGGCTGTCGAGTCCCCGCCGCGTCGATGATGACCACGTTGTTCGAGCCCATGCCGGCGACGTAGCCGCGCGTGCCCGCGGCGTTCCAGACGATGGCCCGCGGATCGCCGAGTGACTTGTCGCGCTCGCCCTGCGGAATGGCGACGAACGGGACCGTCGTGCCATACGACAGGTGCTGATTCAGATCGCTGATTCCTACCGTCGCGGGGGTGGGCGTTACGCGGGCGAGATTGACGCGGAGGAAGCGGCCCTCCAGCACCGGTTCGAAGCGAACCTCGTTTGTCGCATCCGTCCCGACGAGCGTAATTTGTTCGTTCGCCGGGTTGACGGCCAGGGCCATGCCGATGTTCATCAGCCCGTTGGCGTAGCGGAGTGCGTGCGTCGTCGCGTCGATGATGGCGATGTCGTGGTCGAACAGGTCCCAGTCCGCCGGTCGGCCGCTGAGCGCGTGATTGGCCCCACTGACCATCGACGTCCAGTCGTGGGCATTGTCGTCCATCCATAGCCCTGCGCCATTCTTCTTGACGATGAGCCCGACGCCGGGCGGGGCGGGGTTGCCGGCGCGCTGCGGCGGCTTGAAGTTCGTGCCGTCGTTGGGCGGTGGGTTCACGCCTCCGTAGGGCCCGGCTGGATCGTTGACCACGTTCGGCGGAAAGCCGGTGCCCCCCATCGCGAGACCGCCGCCGAGGATGGTCGAGCGATTGCCCGACTCGAAGACGGCGACATAGACCTCTCCGCGCGCGACGTTGACGGCCATGGACCGCGGGTCTTCGCCGTCGATGGCGAGGGTCGCGAGGCGCGTGGCCGGGGCGGCGGTATCGAAGACGACGACGGTGTTGGCCTGCGAGCAGGAGACGAAGGCTTTTTGGGGCGACGAGCCAACGAACACCACGTCTGCGGGCTCATCGTCGGTGCGGATCGTGAATACCACGCGCATCGTTGCGAGATCGACGATGCTGATGCTGTCGGAGATGTGATTGACGACCCAGGCTTCGGTGCTGGTTCGTGCGCGGACGCTGACCGGGTCGAGTCCGACGGGGATCGCGCCGAGGTGCAGGGCTGCGCCGCTGGTGATGTCGAAGACTTCGAGGCGATTGTCGGCGGTGTTCACTGCGAGGAGCGTGTCGCCGTCGGGGGTGATGTCCAGCGGGTGGACATGCGGGTTTTCCCAGTTGACGAAAGGCTGGGCGAGAGCCGGCGGGACGGACAAACACAATACAACAACACACAGACCGATTCGTGGCATGGGAGGACCCCCTCAGCCTTCCATCATACCACGAAAACAATGGGGCAATGGGAATTCGGAATGCGGAAGTCGGAATGCCAATGGCACCGATAATTTCGCACTGAAGCTACTTGCTGATTCCGCCGCCGCCGAAGGTGTTCATGAGGTGGATCGCCGCCGGGCCGGCGAGGACGACGAAGATGGCGGGGAAGATGAAGAGGATGAGCGGGATGAGGAGCTTGACCGCCGTTTTCTGAGCGCGCTCCTCGGCCTTCTGGCGGCGCTTGGTGCGGAGGCTGTCGGCCTGATTGCGGAGGGCCTTGGCGACGCTGGTGCCGAGCTTTTCGGCCTGGGTGATGACGGCGATGAGGGCCCGCATCTCCGGCACGGCGGTGCGGTCGGCCATTTTCGTGAGCGCCTCGGCGCGCTTGATGCCCATCTGCGTTTCGATCGTGGCGATCTGCAATTCCTCGGCCAGCGCGGGATGGACGCTGCCCATTTCGTCGGCGACACGGAGGATTGTGGCGTCCAGCCCCAGACCGCTCTCCACGGCGACGACCATCAGGTCGAGCGAGTCGGGCAGACCGTTGCGGATGGCCTCGATGCGTTTGCGGATGCACTGGCTGAGCCACATGTTGGGGAGGAGGAATCCGGCGCCGACGCCGCCGATGACGAAGTACATGATTTCCTGCGTTTCCTTGTCGGCCGCGAAGGCATAGCCGAAGGTCGCCAGCGCGCACAGCGCCGCGCCCAATGTCTTGCTCGCCAGGAAGAGCACCGGCGCGGACTCGCGGCGATAGCCGGCGCTGGCCAGTTTCGCCTTCAACGTCGACTGCTCCTCGGCGTTTTTCGGCATGACCGGCCGGGAGAAGATGGGGGCGGCCTTTTCCAGGATCGACGGGCCGGCGGCGCGGAGGCGGGCCTTGGTCTGCAGGGTGGCCTTGTCGTCGTCCGGGCTGATGCCCGCCGTTCGCCGCAGGACGGTCTCGATCTTTTCGCGGCGCGCGGGCAGGAAGGAATAGGCCACCAGCCCGGCGGCGGCGAGTAACAGCGCGATGAGGATGAGCCATTCCATAGGAAAACCAGTTACGAATAGCGAATAGCGAATAGCGAAATACGGAGCGCGCGGTCCGCGTTAATTCGTAATCCACACTTCGAGATTCGCCATTTGCTCGTCGACATTTTTTCTAAACCTTGATATTCACGATTTTCTGGATCATGGCGAGACCCAGGAGCTGCGCCACGCCCGCGCCGATCAGCATGTAATTGCCGATGGGCTCGTCGAGCATGACGTTCGCGTAGTCCGGGTTGATGAACAGTTCGATGACAAACACGACGACGGGGAGCGCCAGGAGCACATAACCGGAGAGCCGGCCCTCCGCCGTCAGCGCCTTCACGGAGCCGAAGAGCTTGATGCGATCGCGGATGACGCTGCTGATGTTGTCGAGGACTTCGGCGAGGTCGCCGCCGGTCTGGCGCTGGATCAGGACGGCGGTGACAAAGAAGCGGACGTCGAGCAGGCCGACGCGCTTGGACATGTCCTTCATGGCATCCTCGATCTTGATGCCGAGGTTCTGCTCGTGAAAGACGCGGAGGAACTCCGTCCCCACAGGGTCGGGGAGCTGCTGGCCGATCAGGAGGATGGCGTTGGCGAGCGAATGGCCGGCGCGGAGGGCCTGGCTCATGAGCTCGAAGACGTCGGGCAACTGGTTGAGGAACTTGTTCATGCGAATGCGTTGTTTGATGACGAGCGCGATCAGCGGCAGCAGGAGACAGGCGCCCCCGATGGAAAGGCATTGCCACTGCGGGAGCTGAAACGTAAAGCAGATGATGTAGGCAACGGCCGAGGCCCCGATGATGTTGAGCAGCGCCGTCGTCGCCCGCCACGGCAGATTGGCCTGGTCGAGGACGCGTTGGAGCCACGGCATGAACGAGATTTGCAGCATCGCGGCGCCGATGGCCGTGGGTTGATCCTTTTGTCGCCGAAGGATCGATTCCTTGACCGCGCGGTCCTTGTCGGTCTCCGCCTCGGCGCCGACTTTTTCCTTGAGGCGATCGCTGACCCGCCGCACCTCGGGCTTGCGCAGATCGTGAATGAGGTTGTAGATCGCGTAGGCGAGGAGGACCGATCCGAAGATCGGCAGCACGTAGAGGCCGATCTTCTCCACGGTCTCGAGGTCGGCCGCCAGAATGTATATTTGCGTTGCCGCGATCACGCGTCACCTTTGTTCGACGCCGCTGCTCACCGTCCATCGGCGGCGGCGGTCACCTAACCTCGATGATCCTCCGCGAGGACCTGTCGTTCGAAGAGGGCCGTGTCCAGGTCGGCGCCGGCTGCCTTGAGCCGGTCGAGGAAACTGGGCCGCAGGCCTGTCGCCGTGAAACGACCGTACGCCTTGCCGGTGTTATCCAGGCCGATCTGCTCAAACTTGAAAATCTCCTGCATAGTGACGGCCTCGCCCTCCATGCCCTGAACCTCGGCGATGGACATGACTTTTCGCGGGCCGCCGGTCAGGCGCGCCGCGTTGATGATCAGGTGCACCGCGCTGGAGAACTGCTGGCGAATCGCCTTCACGGGGAGATCGAAGCCCGCCATCATGACCATGGTCTCGATGCGCTGGACGGCGTCGCGGACGCTGTTGGCGTGGATGGTCGTGAGTGAGCCGTCGTGACCGGTGTTCATGGCCTGGAGCATGTCCAGCGTCTCGGACCCGCGGCACTCGCCGACGACGATGCGATCGGGCCGCATGCGCAGGGCGTTGATGAGCAGTTCGCGGATGGCGATGCGGCCCTTGCCTTCGATGTTCGCGGGGCGCGATTCGAGGCGGACGACGTGGGGCTGGCGGAGGCGGAGTTCCGCCGCGTCCTCAATGGTGACGATTCGCTCGGTGTCCGGGATGAAAGACGAGAGGTTGTTGAGCAGCGTCGTTTTACCAGAGCCGGTACCGCCGGCCACGATGATATTCAGGTGCGCGACAACGCAGGCCCGGAGGAACTCGACCATGTGCGGCGTCAGGGAGTTGAAGCGAACGTAGTCTTCCCAGGTGATCGGATCAGTGCCGAAGCGGCGAATGGACATCGAGGGGCCGTCGATCGCCAGGGGCGGGATGACCGCATTGACGCGCGAGCCGTCCTTGAGCCGGGCATCGACCATCGGCGAGACTTCGTCGCAGCGCCGGCCGACGGAGGAGACGATCTTGTCGATGACGTGCATCAGGTGGGCGTTGTCCTTGAAGACGACGCTGGTCAACTGGAGCCGGCCTTTGCGCTCGACGTAGACCTGCTTGGGGCCGTTGATGAGGATGTCGCTGATGAGCGCGTCCTTGAGCAGCGTTTCCAGCGGCCCGAGGCCGAACGTTTCGTCGAGGATCTCAGTGACCAGGCGCTGGCGGTCGTTGAAGTTCAGCAAAGCGTCCTGTTGATCGCACAGGCCGGTGATGACCTGCTTGACCTCTTCGCGGACGTCGTCACCGCTGCGCTTGGACAGCGCGGCCAGGTCGAGCATTTCGACGAGCTGTTTGTGAACGCGTGATTTGAGTTCGGAGAATTCGTCATTGCGATCGGGCGCCGCCGGCGCGGCGGTGGGAGGAGGCGTGGCGGCGGTGGACGTTGGCGCGCCGCCCGACGACGCCGGAGATCCTTGTCCCGCGGCGGGGGCTTTGGGCATCTTGAGAACCGCGACTTTGGATCGACCGAACATAATGGCTCTCCCGATGTCAGGGCGATGCATCCGCCCGATATTGACGTCTTCGCGATGAGCGCGGATTGCGCCCACCTCGCCTCACATCGGCTGTTGGGCGGCGACCCTCGCGTTTGTTATTGGATGGGAATCAGACGTAAAAGAGAGGAGACTTAGCGGGCGTGCGGCAACAGCGGGCGCTTGCTCACCCCTGGTGCCGATAACCGGGCACACGTCCCAGTCGGCGACCGCGGCGATGGATGGAGGGACATCTTCCGCCGGGCCCGGCACCTCCGCGTTAGCCGAGGAGTAGAGCAACTAACCCAAAGATGGCGGCCAGCAGCGGGTTGATCAGAATAAGTATGAACCAGGCAGGATCCATCGTACACCTCAAATTCCGGCTTCGACTGGGTTCCGCGGCGCTCGCGGCCCCCTAATAAATCTTTGGCCCGCCACGCGAGAATTCAACGAAAATCGAAACTGGAGAATGTACGTAGTCGATGCGGGAATGAGCCGCATTGGTGCGTTAACATTAATTTTGTCTTAGGTGGGTTCGTATTGTGCTTTTCGCGCGGATGTCCGATAGTTTCCTTCGATGACGCGGAATTATCACGAATTGGCGGAGCGTTTGGCCGGCGTCCGCGGGGATCGCGACGAACGGATGCAGTCGTTCGTCGACATCGGTTGGGACGCGCTGCACCCGTCGGGCGTTTCGTGGATCGGTTTCTATTTGCATAAGGGCCAAAACGAATTGGTCCTGGGACCGCGCCGAGACAAGCCCGCCTGCTCGCCGATCGGCCTGCACGGGGCGTGCGGGCAGGCGTTGGTCAGCGGCCGACCGCTGGTCGTCCGTGATGTCGCGGAACTCGGCGCCAACTACATCGCCTGCGATCCGCGCGACCGGTCGGAAGTTGTCATTCCCTTGTTCGATGAAGGCGGCGAATGCTGGGGGGTGTTGGACCTCGACAGTTACGACGTGGGCGCGTTCACCGATTACGATGTGACCGGTCTGACGCTTCTGCTCCGCAATGCGGGACTAACAAAGTGATTGGCGTGTCACGGCACTGGATCGAACCCGCCGGCGCAACCCGGCCGGCAGCGGAGGATTCGGCGCAGCGCCATGCGGCCGCCGCGCCAGGGGCCGTGGCGCTCGATGGCTTCGACCGCGTACTCGCTGCACGTCGGCACGAACCGGCAGCCGCCGGCCAACAGTGGACGTACCGCGAATTGATAGGCGCGGATCAGGGTCACGAAGAGGCCGATCACGAGCTTGTTCACGAGGGCGCCCGACAAAACGCGAGGCGGAAGATTTTCCGACCCTCGCGCAGGTATTTCACTTCATAGTTCGTTTCCGTCCGCTCGCCGGCTGCGCCGAATTCGGCGTCGTCAAACGGAGTGGGGGCTAGTTCCCGCCGACCGGAGAGCACCGAGTGAATCTGCTCGAAATACTCGGCGTGGTCGGTCTGCACGGCCAATCGACCGCCGGGTTGGAGGACGCGAATCGCCGCTTCGACGAAGTCGGGCGTAAATACGCGCCGTTTGTGGTGCCGTTTCTTGGGCCAGGGATCGGGATGGTAGACATGCAATGCCGCGAGACACGCCGGCGGCAGGCGATGGATGACAAAGTGCTTGGCGTCGGTCCGCATGATCCGCACATTGGCCATGCCCCAGCGAGCCATGCGATCGGCCGTATATTGATAGAACTTGTTGGCCCACTCGATGCCGATGTAATTCCGCTCGGGGTGCGCCTTGGCCTGCCGCAGCAGGAAGCCTCCCTTGCCGCAGCCGATCTCCAGTTCGACGGGATGGTCGTTTCCGAAGAGCGCGGTCAGATCGACCGGTTGTGGAAGGGACTCGGCCACGACGGCGATGGAGTCAATGGCAATCATGCAATTAATTATAACGATCCGGGAAAACTAAGAGTGGCGGTCCACCGGCGCCGACGGTTTGTCAGTACGTTTCGAGGGGCACTTCCAATGTTCGCTCCGGTGGTTCGCCGGAGGAGAGGATAGACTCGACGCGCTTCAGAACCGGCGCGGCGTAATAGTGGGCCCCGCACCGATCGCAGACGCCGATCGGCACTCCTTCGAGGATCACGATGCCCCGATGGTGCGAGATCGGCTCGCGGTCGACGACCTGTTCGCGAACGGTGCCCTCGCAGTATTCACATCGAAAATCGTACAGGTTCATGGTTTGATCGCATAGACCGTGATGATAAGCATCGGTCCCTCGAATCGAGCGACCACACCCACGTCGGTCGTCAGGTCGCAGGCCTTGCCCACGATCTCATATCGACGGCCCCGGGGATCGTCATCAAAGGTCTGTGTTATTGTACCCGTCAGTACCGCTGATTCCACGTCGACAATGTCCAGGCGGTCGACTCGCATTTCCAGAACGGCATGTGAGGTCAAGACGTAGGTTTGGTCATGAACGGCCCGCCTCATGGCTGCCAATATGTCATGAGTCTTTCGGTCAGTCACGTGTTGGCGCCTCCAGAGCTTGAATGTCTTTGTGGCGACCCAAGATCCACGAGAGTTCGTCTGATTGCGTTACCTTCGCGGCCATGAGATAAACCAGCCCCGCCCCGACGAGCGGCACGAACACTTCCACCGCCCGGGCTCCGGAGCGGCCCAGTCCGGCGAGGTCCATCGCCGTCGTCAGTCGCAACAGCCACCATGCCGCGATTCCCGCCAGCGCACCGCCCACGATCATCTTGACCGATGACTTCGCAATGGCCCTTGCGCCGATGCGGCCTTGCATCCGTCGGCGCAAAAGCCAAACAGAGACCAAGACGTGCAGCGTCGAGGTTACGGATGTGCTGATTCCGAATGCCGCTTCGCGTATCGCGGGGTGCCAAAGGAGCGCGAGGCTCAACGCCATATTGACGGCGACGAGGCTGCAACCGATCCACATGGGCGTCAGCGTGTCTTTCAAACTATAGAACCCGCGGAGGAGGATGTGCTGCGCGCAGAACGCGGGCATTCCCAAGCCGTACCACTTGAGCACCCACGCCGCCCGCGCCGTCGCCTCGGGTCCGAAGCGGCCGTGCTCGAAGAGCAGCGCAACAATCGGCTCGGCCAGGAGTATGATCATGATTCCGGATGGCAGCCCCTCGAAAATCGCCACGCGGATGGACTGACCGAGCGTGTCACGGAGACCGGCGTAGTCCTCGCGGCTGGCGTAGAGGCTGAAGAGTGGGAAGACCGCCGTGGCCAGGGAGATGGCCAGTACGCCGAGCGGGAATTGATAGAGCCGTTGGGCATTGTTGACGGCAGAGAGGGCGCCTTCCGTTAGTGGATAGCTGATTGCATACCCGAAGAACGAGAAATTAGGCCCCTGCTCCGGGCCGCGCGTCAGAAAGGTGCAGATTTGCGCATCAAAAAAGACATTGAATAAGAGTACACCCTGTCCCAGCACGACGGGGAGAAACATGCGGGCAATCCGACGCACGTCCGGATGCCGATGATCCAGCGACCATAGAATTCGCACACCGTGCGCGCGGAGTACGGGCATGATCAGGACGATCTGCAGCACGCTTGCGGCAAGAACCGACAGCGCCACGCCATAGATCTGCTTCTCCAGGGCGTCGCCCATCATCGGCCCGATCACGAGCACACCGACGATGTTCATGAGATTGAGTACGATCGGGAGCAGCGCCGGAACGGTGAAGTGGTGCACGCAGTTCAGGATGCTCGAAAGAAGCGCGAGCATGCAGATCGAGATCATGAACGGAAGCATGACCGCGGTCAGTCCGAGTTGCAGCGTGCGCATCGGCCCACCGGGGGCGAATTGCCAGATCGCCAGGATGCCGAGTTCCAACAGGATCGTCGCGGCGCACAGGAGCAGCACCATCAACCCGGCCACGCGGCCGAGCAGCACCCAGGCGGCGGGCCGCCCTTCTTTGTCCAACGTTTCGGTGAAAACGGGAATAAAGATCGCCGAGAGGGCCCCTTCTCCAAAGAGTCGTCGAAAGAGATTGGGTACCAGGAAGCCGTAGTTGAAGGCGTCCTGTACCCACTTCTGACCGTATACATGATTAAGGGTGATGTCGCGGGCCAGTCCGGTGATCCGCGACAACAGCGTGCAGATTGCGATCAGTTTGGCGGACCAGAGGTACCGCGAGTCCCGCGCCATAGGCTGCGACTATATCGACGCCGGGCAGTGGCCTCCAACAGCGCGAATCATCACAGCCGAACGGCGGATCGTCCTATCCGCCGTCTGGTTGCGGCACAATCGCCAGGAGCCGCTGACCTGTCACGAGCGGCGCATCCAGATCCGGCGGACACTGGATCGAACCGTCCGGCTTCTCAATGGCAATGACCTGCGCTCCGTACTTCCGGCGAAAGTCCGACTGGCGGAGGGACTGGCCGACGGCGTCGACGGGGACAATGAGCCGCTGAATCACGTCTTTTTTCATCGGCGCGACGCCCATCACCAGTTGCTGGAGCCGGCCCTCGCTCTCGATCGCCTTCAGGCCGTCGTGCTCTTCGAGCATCAGGGTTTGCATCCGCGCGACTCCCTCGCGGACGCGCTCGAAGATCCGCTCGCGCGTGAGCATCCCCAGCCATCGCCCGCGGCTGCCGCGCTGAACGACGGGCAGGACGTCGTGGTGGGTCCGCGCGAGTTGCGCGAGCGCCGTGTAGGCGTCCTCATCCGGTAGCACGGCTTCCAACTGTGTGGTCATGATGTCGGACGCGATAACCACCTCGGCCAGGCCGGGCTCCGCCATGATGCGGCGGAGATCGGTGACCGAAATGAGACCTCGCAGGCGTTGGCCTTCCGCGACGGCGAAGACCGGCCGCGTGCCGGGACGAAGCTGGGCGACGAGTTCGCGGAGCGGAGTATCGGGCGTCACCATCGGTGACCAATTCGGTTCCATCACGTCGCCCACCCGCCACGATTCCAGCAAGTGGATCATCATGTCGCCGGCGTGGGCGGGCGACTCGGCGATACCGCGGACCTGCTGTCGGTTCAACCCCCATCGGCCTCCCACGACGTAGGCGCAGACGCAGACGAGCATGAGCGGGACGATGAGCCCATAGCTGCCGGTCATCTCCATCACCATGACCATGGCGGCGAGCGGCGTGCGCATGGTGGTCGCGAGGACGCCGCCCATGCCGACGGGGATCAGCGCGCGGCGCAAGTCGGGATTAGCGGCGAAGGTTTCGGGCATGAAGGCCTGGAGGCTGGCGCCGAGAAATGCGCCGACGACGCCGCCCAGGAAGACAGACGGCCCGAGCGCGCCGCCGGAGGCGCCGCTGCCGACGGTGCAGGCCGTGGCGATGCACTTGGCCACGACCACGCCGGCAAACAAGAGCGCCCATCCGCCTATGCCGAATCCGACGTCGGGAAACCCATTCATGGCGTTTTGGATGAACAGGTAGCGGCCGTCCATGACTTGCGGAAGCACGCACGCCAATGCCCCGGTCGCGAGTCCGCCGACCGCGGGGGTGAACCATCGGGGCAACCGCGTCCACGGAACGACGCGTTCCTCGACGAAGCGGAGTGAAGTCGTGAAGAGGATCGCGGCCAGGCCGCACAACGGGCCGAGCAAGGCATAGGGAACGAGTTCGACCATGGAGCGAAAGCCGAGCGCGCCGGCGCCAGAGAGCAGGTAGGTGTAATGGCCGAGGCCGCCCCACAGCGTCATGAAAGTCGAGTAGGCAATGACGGAGGAGACGAAGCTGGGGACGATCGCTTCCGATTCGAATTCCGGCTCGCGGTAGAGGACGCTGACGGCGAAGAGCGCGCCGCCGAGCGGGCAGCGGAAAATCGCTCCGACCCCCGCGGCGCATCCGGCGACGAGCAGGATTCGCCGTTCGCGCGGAGTGAGGTGGAAGAGCCCGCCGACGGTGGAACCGATCGCCGAACCCAGGGCGGCGGTGGGACCTTCGGGGCCGGCCGATCCTCCGCAGGAGATGACGCCAGCCGCGCCAACCGCCTTGACCAGCGGGCCTCGCAGTTGCAAGCGACCCATCCCGCGATGGAACGCGCGAATGAAAACGTCGGTACCGTGACCCTTCGCGTCTAGCGGACAAAGCCATCGGATTAAGAGTCCGGAAAGGAGCCCGCCGAGCGCCGGCAGCAGCAGGACGCCCCACTCGAAGCGAAGGACCTCCGGACTGCCCAGGTGCGCGAAGCGGCCGACGAGCAGCGCGGTTCCGTGATGCAGCGCCCATTCGAGGCCGGCGGCGGCGAGTCCGCCGAGTACGCCCACGAGGATTCCGAGACCAAAGAGCCGGCTCCACCGGGCGGCGGGCTTGGGGAGGCGATGGAGTATGGAGCCGAAACCGGCCATGTCGGGATTTTACCGGATCGAGCGGACCGTGCGCGAGAAAATGATCGCTGTTACGCCACGGCCGACTCGGGCCGGTCTTCCTCGAAGCGGACACTGACACGCTTGGAGACGCCGGCTTCCTGCATGGTGATGCCGTAGAGCACGTCGCCGATGCTCATCGTCCGCTTGGAGTGCGTGATGACGATGAATTGCGAGTGGCGCACGAATTCCTGAATGACGTGGTTGAAGCGGACGTTGTTGGCCTCGTCCAGCGCGGCGTCCACTTCGTCGAGCAGGACAAACGGCGATGGGCGACTCTTGAAGACCGCGAGCAGCAGCGCGATCGCGGTCATCGTCTTCTCGCCACCGGAGAGCAGGCTGATGGACTGCGGCTCCTTGCCCGGCGGCCGGGCCATGATCTCGATGCCGCACTCGAGGACGTCGCTCTCGTCCATGAGCGTCAACTCGGCGCGACCGCCGCCGAAGAGCTTCTTGAACAGCGCGGAAAAGTGCTCGGCGACGGCCTTAAAGGTCTCCAGGAAGCGCTGCTGCGACTCGCTGTTGAGCTTTTCAATCAGGGCCAGCAATTGCCGCTCGCTCGTGCGCAGGTCGTCGGACTGCGTCGTGAGGAAGGTGAGCCGATTTTCCAGGTCCTCCTGCTCATTGATGGCGTCGAGATTGACGTTCCCCAACCGCTCGATTTTCTGGCGAAGCTCCTCGATCTGCGCCTCGACCGCCGGCCAATCCTGCTCTTGATCGGGCTGGTAATTCACGTATTGGGCGGCGAGGTCCACCGTCAGCTCCTCGGCCACGCGGGCGGTCAGGTCCTCCCGCCGCACGCGAACTTCCTGCAACTTGATCTGCCGCTCGTGGAGCTGCGCTTCGATCTTCTCCTGCTCGCCGCGGAGCCGCCGGGCCTCGCTGGCGTGTTCATCCACGGCGGATCGCAAGGTATCGCGTTCGTCGCGAAGGGCCCTGGCGCGGGCGGTCAGTTCATGATGTTCCTGCGTCAGCGCGGCCAGCGCGGCCTGAGCCTCGGCCATCTGCGACTGCGATTGGGTGATGCGATCCTGGGCGAGCGCCACGTCGCGCTCGGCCTGATCGCGGTCGGCCTGCAGTTGGCCCCGTGTCGCCTCAATTTCGGCGATGGTCGTGGCAATGGAGGAACGCTGCTGTGCCAGTTCGCCGGCGCGGACCCGCGCGGCCGTGATCGACTCGGCGAGTTGCTGCCGTTCGGCGGTCAAGGCGTCGATTTTTGACTGCAAATCCGCGACGGCCCGCTCGCCCTCGGTATTGGCAGTCTCCAGTTGCGACAGGTTGGCCCGGCTCGCTTTCTCCTTTTCCTGCATCTCCGTCAGGCGGTTGAGCAGGACGGAAACTTCGGATGCGATCACGGGACGTTCGGCGGAAAGATTGGCAACGACTTCGTCCACCGCGGTCAGTTGCGCAGAAACTTCCACTCGCTGCGTGTTGGCTTCGAAGATTGCGTTGCGCAGGTCCTGCAAGACGTTTTCGAGGTGGCTCGCCTCGGACTCGCTTTGGGCGAGACCGTCCGCCAGCGTGGTGATGCGCTGCTCAACCTCGGCGAGTTGTGACGCGAGTTCGCGAAGTTCGCTGCGGCGGCTGATCAGGCCGGTGCCGACGCCGAGCGGGCCGAGACCGACGCGGCCGCCGTCGTCCCAGATGAGCCCATCCATCGTGATGAAGCGGGCGCCGGCGGGATCGAGCGCCGCCATGCGCCGCGCGTCGTCCACCGACTCGACCACATAGGTGCGGCCGAGGAGGTAACGGGCGAGCTGCGAACAATCTTCGGGGTAGCGCACCCAGTCAATGAGGCGTGCGATGAAGCCGTCTTGCGCCGTCAAATCGGGGCCCGCGATCGGGGCCGGGATCGCGTCGAGGCAAAACGCACGGACCGGTCCCGAAAGATCCGCAAGCTGATCGCGATCGGCCAGGAGCAGGTCGCGTTTCGTGACGACGAGATACTTCTCGAAGTTGCCGAGGACGGCTTCGACGATGCCGGCGTGGGCGACGTCGGCTTCGAAGAGTTCGCCGACGGCGCCGCGGACGTAGGAGAACGAGGGATTAAGGGATTGAGGGATTGAGGGATTGAGGGCGGCGTCGCGGCGGTCGAGGATTTCTTTTGCTCCGGCGAGGAGGCCCTCGTGGCGGCGGTCCTGTTCGGCGAGGAGTTGGCGGCGGCTTTCGAGACCGCTGCGGTATTCTTTGGCGGCGGCGTGCTGGTCGACGAGCGTCGCGCGGTGCTGGGCGACGGCGGTCAGTCGATCGCGCGTCTCCTCCAGCTTCTTGCTCTGGTCCTCGATCAGGTCGAGGACTTCGTCCCGACGGGACGATAGTTGCTGCTGCTTCGACATCGCCTCGGTCAGTTCGCCGGCGATGGCCGCGTCACGCTCGTCCAGCCGGGCCTTCTGATCGGCGAGCGACTCGTGCTGAAGATTGAGGCCCTGGATTTCGTTATTGAGCTGGCTGGTGCGGCGAAGCAGGTCGATGATGCCCGCCTTTTCGTCTTCCAAATTGCGCTGCGTCTGGAGGAGGTCACCCGCCGAGGCGTGATCGCGCTGCTGCAGGCCGGACAATTCCTGTTGCACGCTCCGCAGTTCCGCCTCGACTGTCTCCGCAAGCTGCCGCTGATCTGTCAGCTTGGCCACGAGCGCGGCGACCTGCCCCTCGAACCCGGCCAACCGGTCGCGCGAACGACCGAGCAGATCGGTCTGGTCCGCAATGCGGCGCTGCGCGGCGGCGATCCGCTCCTCCTGGCCGGTCATCTGCGACTGGACGGTCAGCAGGCGACCTTCGGCCTCCGATGTCTCGTGTTCCAATTCAATGATGCGGACGTTCGCCTGGCTGGCCCTAGTCTCGTGGTCGGAGATGTCCGTGCGGATGCGCGTTGCCTCGTCAGAAAGCGCGGTTGCCTCGCGGGACAGGTCATCCTCCGTCGTCCGCAGCCGGTGGTACTCCGCCAACGCGTAGGTGCTGCGCAGCTCGCGGAGCTGCTGGCTATAGGTCTGGTAGTTGCGTGCTTTGCCGGCCGCGAGCTTGACGCTCCGCAGGCGCTTCTCGTTTTCTTCGATGATGTCCTGCACGCGGAGGAGGTTCTGGTTGACGCGCTCCAGCCGCCGCTGGGCTTCTTTCTTGCGGACCTTGTACTTGCTGATGCCCGCGGCCTCTTCAAAGATCAGCCGTCGGTCGGCCGGGTTGGCCTGGAGCAGCACGTCCACGCGGCCCTGCTCGATGACGCTATAGGCGTCGATGCCGACGCCGGTGTCCATGAACAGTTCCTTGACGTCCTTGAGGCGGCAGACCTGCTTGTTCAGGAGGTACTCGCTCTCACCGGAGCGGTAGAGCCGCCGGGAGACGACGACCTCGGTTTGGTCCGTCGGGAGCAGGTGGTCGGAGTTGTCGAAGGTCAGGTCGACCTGGGCGAGCCCGAGACTCTTGCGTGTTCCCGAGCCGTTGAAGATGACGTCCATCATCTGCTTGCCGCGGAGACTTTTGGCGGACTGCTCCCCGAGGACCCACTTGATGGCATCGACGACGTTGGATTTGCCGCAGCCGTTCGGCCCGACGATGCACGTAATCCCCGGGCCGAAGTCCAACTCGGTCTTGTCGGCGAAGCTCTTGAAACCGGTGGCGGTGAGACGCTTGAGGATCATCTGTCTTGCAAGCCTCCATGCTGCAACGACATCGCAACCCCCCGCATTGGGGATGGACGGCGATGTGGGTCTTTCAGACCAGCCGGGCCTCCTGCCCAGCGGACGGCGATTTCGATCGGCCGGCCCTTACCGACCGAGTCTAAGTATTGTATCGACTGTGGATTGCCTACGCCACCAGCGGTTTCAGAGGATCACCACAGAGGCACGGAGACACAGAGATGACCCTTGGAAATGGGTCCAGAACCCTTGCACAAAAACGCCGTAATCCAACGAACCCTTGCCTCCTGTCGTCTCGGTGCCTCTGAGCCTCTGTGGTTCAATCTGTTACTCCGGTTCGATGCGAAAGCTGATCGTCACCACGGCCTGCACATCCTTTTCGATCGTCTCTGTGTCGTAGGTCCCCTCGTCGCTTACGTCGGTCGAGAACGGCTGCGTCACCTGCAGGACGCCCATGTGCGCCGAGCGGACCTCGGCTACCCGGCAACCGGCCGAGCCGGCGATCTTGTCCGCCCGGTCGCGGGCATCCTTGGCGGCCTCGGCCATGAGATCGACCTTGAGGGCGGGCAGGCCGGTGTAGTAGTAGGCGGGCTGGCAGGAGATGACGAGCACCCCCTCCTGGATGAATTGCGTGACCTCCCCGGCGGCGCGGGCGATGCGCTGCACGTCGCGCGAGGTCACGTTGAAGCCGCGCGAGAGGTGGTACGCCGTGATCTCGCGGGTCTCGTTGCCCTTGGCGTCGCGGGCGTGGAACTCGGTCGTATTGATAGCTTCGAGGGAGATTTCGGCGTCCTTGAAACCCTGGTCGGTGAGGAACTTCTTGATCCGGGCGATTCCGACGTCGAGGATGGCGTAGGCCTCCTTCAATTCCTTGTGCTCGCCGCGGACGCCGATGTGCCAGACGGCCTGGTTGGAGGCGATCCGCTTGCGGGTCGAGCCTTTGACGTAGATCGTTTGGTCTGCCCGCACGGCCTGTTCCCCGCGGGTGACATAGGCCCGCGAGGCGACGACGGCGCTGGTGGCGACGCTGACAACGGCCGCGGCGAAGACGATGGCGGCGGTTCTGGCAAAGTTGAAGCGAATGTTGTAGTCCATGGTGATCCTCCTTGATCGCGGCTCCGAAATGCGAGGCGATCCATCGCCCAGGACATCCCTACGCAGAACCCCCATTCTGGGTTCGAAGATTTGGTTAGAATATGTGGTGCTCATGGAGCGATGGGTGTCGCCCTTAACAGGAGATCGCTATGACCCCCGACCTTTCCATCACCTTCTGCGGCGTGAAGGCCCCCAACCCCTTCTGGTTGGCGTCCGCGCCGCCGACCAACAGTGCGTACCAGGTTCGCCGGGCCTTTGAGGCCGGGTGGGGCGGGGCGGTGTGGAAGACGATCAACCACGAGCCGATCGTCAATGTCTCTAGCCGCTACGGCGCGATCGATTACGACGGTCGCAAGGTCGTCGGGCTCAATAACATCGAGCTGATTACTGACCGACCGCTGGAGGTGAACCTGCGGGAGATTCGCGAGGTCAAGCGGGACTTCCCGAACCACGCCCTTTTCGTCTCGCTCATGGTCGAGTCGAAGCAGGAGACGTGGCATGACATCGTCAAGCGGACGCAGGACACCGGCTGCGACGGGATCGAGCTGAACTTCGGCTGCCCGCACGGCATGAGCGAGCGCGGCATGGGCGCGGCGGTCGGGCAGGTGCCCGAGTACACGGAGATGATCACGCGCTGGTGCAAGGAGGTGGCGAAGATCCCCGTGATGGTGAAGCTCACGCCGAACATCACGGACGTTCGCGGGATCGCCCGCGCGGCGCAGAAGGGCGGGGCCGACGCGGTCAGCCTGATCAACACGATCAACTCAATCATGGGGATCGACCTCAACACGTTTGCGCCGAAGCCGGCCGTCGCGGGGAAGGGCTCGCACGGCGGCTACTGCGGCCCGGCAGTCAAGCCCATCGCGCTGAACATGGTGTCGAGCATTTACAACGATCCCGGCTGGCGGACTCCCATTAGCGGCATCGGCGGGATTCAGGCGTGGCAGGATGCGGTCGAATTTCTGCTCGTCGGGGCGTCGAGCGTGCAGGTCTGCACGGCGGTCATGCACTACGGCTTCCGCATCGTCGAGCACATGGAGAGCGGTCTGAAGAACTGGATGCGGGAGAAGGGATTCCGGCGGATCAGCGATTTCGCGGGCAAGGCGGGGCCGAATATCTGCGACTGGGGCGATCTGGACCTGGGCAATAAGGTCGTCGCGGAGATTGCGCAGGAGAAATGCATCCACTGCGGCCTGTGCTACATCGCCTGCGAAGACGGCTGCCATCAGTCGATCAAGTGGGAAAAGGTTCCGGAGGAGGAGTTCGTGCGGCGCTACGGAGCCGCCGCCGCTTCCCCTCAAGCCTCAGGTCTCAAGCCTCAAGCCTCCAATGGCAACGGCAACGGCACCAAGCTCGTCAACCCCAACATGTCCTTCGTCAGAAGCGGCGACGTCGAGGTCCTGCCCGGCATGGGCGAGGGCTACGTCGGTGTCTTCACGATCAAGCAGGATATGTGCGTCGGCTGCAACATGTGCTCGCTGGTCTGCCCGGTCGAGGGGTGCATCACGATGAAGAATGTGCCCGGCGGCATGCCGAGTATGACGTGGAAGGAATACCAGCAGAAGCTTGCGGCGGGAGAGGTGGCGAAGATCGAACCGCCACAGCATGTGTGAAACACACGCCTTGCGTTACGATGACCGAGGTATTCAAAATCCGCCCGTCAGTTCTAACCTTAGGAGGCCCGGAGACGTGTCCGACGACGAGAAGGTGGTTCTCATTGGGGCCTCCGTCGGCTCCATACTGACATGGGGCTTTTGGTACGCTCGCCTTTTCACTCCAAAGATCTTGGGAAAGCCGGCCAAAGTATCGTCTTATCTTGGGGTGATTCCTGTCGCGGCGCTCTTCGCGCTCTTTTTCCTGCTAAGGCTATATTCCGCTTCAGATGTCAGATCTTCCGGCGTTTACACTTTTTTCTACATGGTTTTGGGAGCTGCATGGATCGGGTTGTTCGTTCACGTTAGTCGGTGGTGCGGCATTGGCGTTCGTGAGGATGTCGCCGAGAGAAGGAACTCGGCGGCAGCCTGGGTGATTGGGGGCGCGATCATCGGCCTGAGTTTTTGCTACGCAGGCGGGAATTTCGGCGATGGTCCCGGTTGGTGGGTCGTCCTTTTCTGTGCCGGACTGGCTACGGGGGCGTTCTTCCTGGAATGGAGTATGGTACAACTCGCCGCGGGAATTGCCGATCAGGTCACAATTGATCGGTCCATCGCAACAGGGATTCGCTTCGCCGCGTTTTTATGCGCCATTGGCGCGGTACTCGGCCGTGCGGTTTCCGGCGATTGGCATTCAACGGAAGCCACGCTCATTGATTTCTTGAGAAATGGTTGGCACTCGTTCGCACTGGTCGCCTTGGAGTGCGTCATTGGCAAGAGTGCCGCGCCTTCGCCTGAAAGACCCGGCCCGAATATTTTGCTCTGCGGTGTTATTCCCGCGTTCCTATACCTCGCAGTGTCTGCCGTTTCCCTCTACTGGCTTGGGGACTGGCGGTGAACGCCCCGTATCGACTACTGCACGAGATCAGTCCTGCGGAGTTTTCCAGAATTCGCCGGCGGATGATCTTCGAGTTTTGTAAATGGGATCCCCAGGTCGGTGACGTCGCCGTCTTATCTAACCGACCGCTTCTGCTGGCAGGGAACGAATGGAACTTGTTAACTCGACATGCGGAGAATCTCTATTGTGAAACCCTAGCCGCCGAGGCAGAAATCGTACAATCTCCACGTCTCCATCAATCTCTCGGCCTGTCGCGCTTCATTAGGAACGCATTGGCAGAAACATGCTCGGACGCGACGCAGCACCCGCCTCGTCTAATGCGATTCGACTTTCATCACACCCCCCTGGGTTGGATGATTTCAGAGGTGAATTCGGATGTCCCGGGCGGATTTATTGAATCGTCCGCATTTCCGTCCCTTGTCGCTGAACACTTCCCCGGTAAGACGACGCTCGGCGATCCTGCGCGCTACCTCGCTCAAGTAATCCGGGCCAACGACGCGCCCTTCGAAGCGATCGCTATGGTCCACGCGACCGCGTACACGGATGATCGGCAGGTCATGGTGTATCTGAGTCGATGTTTTGAAGCGGAGGGTATGCGGCCGATGCTGGCAAGCCCAGCGGACATTCGATGGGAATTAGGTGCTGCGTATGTGCGGAGCCGGAATCGAGAACACCGAGTCGATCTCATGGTACGGTTTTTTCCGTCGGAGTGGCTCCCCAACTTGCCGAGAACTTGCAAGCCGCGACGGTTTTTCTCGAACGAATCTCCTTCAATCGTCAATCCGGCGAGTGCAATCGTGACGCAAACCAAACGGTTTCCGCTTGTTTGGAAAGACTTGAAGACGAAGCTGTCCCTCTGGAGTAAACTTCTACCCGAAACCCGCGTTGTAGACCGCGAGAGGATGGCAGATGAGTCATGGATTGTGAAACCGGCGCTCGGACGTGTGGGCGCTTTGATTGGGATACATGGTGTTACACCACCGCAAGAGCTGGCGAAGATACATGCCACGTGCAAAAGGCATCCGGCTCATTGGGTCGCCCAGAAACGATTCTGCATTACCCCCGTCGAAACGTTGAACGGATTGGAGTACCCTTCGATCGGAGTGTTTGTCATTGATGGTCGCGTCGCGGGTTGCTACGGACGCATTTCGTCTCGTCCTATTATTGACGACCGGGCAAAAGACATTGTTGTTCTAATTGAAACGAATAATCGCGATCAATAGGAACCCCGAAAATGGTTGCTTATGCTTCCTGACGAGTTATTTGCGGTCTGGGCTCCCGAAACAAGCCCTTGGTCGGCATGGGCCAAGCCGGCGTTATTCATTCACATCCCGTCGTTCATCGAAGAGATTCCTCTCGGCTCTCAAATCGAGCTTCCGGAACTATCCTGGGCGCCCAGCGCCTCCGATCGGTATGCGATAATATTGGAGCTCCCGGGCGCGTCGTCCATTTTTACGGGCCTTGCCTTTGCAGCGAGGGGATTTCGACCCATCCCGTTATTCAATACCACGCCTGGAAAGAACGCGGTGGTTTCTGTTGATGAGATCGTTCGCGGGCTCATCCTTGGAGCGTCGCAACTTTACGGGTCAGCACTGGCAGCCGACGCCCCGCCGGTGTTCCTGTTGGACAGCCTCCGGCTATCGGCAGGCACTCCCCTCCAGCCGGGCGTGTACGACAATCGTTGGATGGTCTTTCCGCAGGATTTTCCGTCGGCGAACATTCTGCTGTCCAAAGGGATATCCAAGGTCCTTGTTGTGCGCCACGAAAGAACCGAACTGCCCTCCGACCTACCACACGTTCTACTTCGCTGGCAGGAAGCGGGGCTGATTGTGTATTCGAAGGACGCGATGACGTCGGGGCCACCCACTCCGTTGAGCATCGCGAGACCGAAATGGTATCGAGCTGCATGGCAACGCGCGCTGGTGATGCTGCGTCTTCGCCCAAACAGCGCCGGTGGATTCGGCGCCGTTGTTCCTGACCCCTCAAGCGGCTATGGGATTGGATAAATGGAAGCGCCGTCAGGGGAAGTTCGGGCCTGACCTGCATGGAACAATGGTGGACGTGTGGCGGGCGGGCGGAGCTTAAATTGCCACAACATTCGTGAGTTGGCGAGACGCACGTCGAATTCTTGTGACCCTACGGCACCAGCGCGTCGGTGAATCCCTGCACGTCCAGGCCGTCCTCCTTCCGGTCGCAGTTCATGTCGGCCCGGCGGATGTCACACGTTGCGTAGGCCGCCATGTACGCCGGGGCGTTGATGAGCGCGAGGACGAACGGCTCGACGTCTTCGATTTCCAACAGGCCGTTGCAGTCCATATCGCCCCGGAGCACGGCGACCGGCTCGCTGAATGTGAAATTGTCGATGCCCTGCAGGATGCACTGCATCTCCAAGCGGGCGATAACGGGTTGCGGAGTGCTGAGGGCCACGAAGTTGCCGCCGCCGGAGTTGAATTGATGGTCCAGCAGATTCCCGTTGGCGTCATACCAATACATGTCGATCCCCTCGCCCGGAGCCCAGCAGGAATCCTGCTGCGTCCCGGCGTAGTCGGTGGCCGACTGGATGCCGGTGCAGGGGTCGACGAAATAGGCGACGATCGTCGTGGCGTATGCGTGATTGGGCGGTGAGATCGAACACGGGTTTCCCGACGGCGCCGGGCCGGTCGCGCCGCCATCGGTGAACTCGACGCCGACGGTGGAATACTGCGTCGTGAAGCGATCGCTGGGCTGGACCATCGAGCCGTCGGGGTAGGTGTCGAAATCGATCACGGTCGGCGGCCACGCACCCGCCGAAGCCGTGGAGACCAGCACAGCCATTAACGTGACAGGGGACCTGCCGCTTCTTGACATCGATTCTCTCCCTCGCATCCGGCGATGTGCGCGATCATCTTAGCATTCTGCGCAGGCCGTTACAAGCGATTTACGCCGTCTGGGGGAGCGGAGACGCATCGACCTAATTGGGCGACATGGTAGAGGCGCCCGTTGACGGACCCCGCGCCTCGCGTCTCACCGGACTATTGCCCTGACACCCTCATTGCATAAAATAACTTCTCGTTCGAGGATTGCGGATTCGGAATTGGCATCGGACAAAGTCTTCGTTCAGCGAAGAATCGCTGCATGGAATCGCTCGCCTATAGCTCTGTCCCATCGCTCCTGGCCCAGGAGGGCGGTGGGTTCTTTTCCAACTTCTTCGAGGTCTTCATGCCGCGGCGGCTGTGCATGCGACAAGAGGCCGATGTCGTCTGGTTGCATGTCATTTCCGACGCGCTGATCGCCGTCGCCTATTACTCAATTCCCATCGCGCTGGTGTACTTCGTTCGAAGGCGGCGCGACCTTGAATTCAACTGGATGTTCCTCATGTTCGCGGCGTTCATCCTGGCCTGCGGGACGACGCACATCTTCGGGGTCTGGGACATGTGGCAGCCCGTTTACCGCCTGGACGGCGTGGTCAAGCTCGCGACGGCGATCGTGTCGATCCTGACCGCGATACTTCTGTGGCGGCTCATTCCCAAGGCGCTCCTGCTGCCCAGCCCGGCGCAGTTGCGCCTCGCAAACGAGGAGTTGGCCAAGCAGGTTCGCGTGCGGGAGGCGGCGGAAGCGGAGCTGCAACTCTCGAGAAACGATCTCGCGCGGCGGGTAGAGGCGCGGACATCGGAGCTGGCGGAGATCAACCGCGCCCTGGAAATGGAGATTCACGAACGCCGGCGGGCCGAGGAGGAGCGCCAGCAACTCCTGGCCAGCGAGCAATTCGCCCGCGGGGAGGCGGAACGCGCTAATCGAATGAAGGACGAGTTTCTCGCCACTCTCTCGCACGAGCTGCGCACGCCGCTCAACGCGATCCTCGGATGGGCCCAGGTTCTGCGCAAGGCGGGCGGGACGGACGAAGAACAGCGGCGCGGCCTGGAGACAATCGAGCGCAATGCCCGGGCGCAAACGAAGATCATTGATGACCTCCTGGACATGAGCCGGATTATCGCGGGCAAGGTGCGCCTGGACGTCCAGTCGGTGGACCTCATCCCGGTCATCGAAGCGGCGATCGATTCGGTCGCCCCGGCGATCGAAGCCAAGGGGCTTCGCCTGCAAAAGGTGCTGGACTCAGGGGTGGGCGCGATCAGCGGCGATCCCAACCGCTTGCAACAGATTGTCTGGAACCTGCTGACAAACGCGATCAAATTCACACCGGCGCGCGGGCAGATCCAGGTGACGCTGGAGCGAGTCAATTCTCATCTCGAACTGAGCGTGGCCGACACCGGGCAAGGCATCAAGACAGAATTTCTCCCTTACGTCTTCGACCGGTTTCGACAACAAGACCCCTCGCCGGCGCGCCCCCAGGGCGGACTCGGTCTGGGGTTGTCCATCGTGCGGCACCTGGTGGAACTGCACGGCGGAACGGTCCGGGTGAAGAGCCCCGGTGACGGACTGGGCGCGACGTTTATCGTCACTTTACCGTTGTCGCCGGTTCGGAGGGACGGAGCTGCCGAAGGGTTCTTTCATCCGGTGGCGGGCATGTCGCGGCCCATTCAACTGCACGGGGATTCGCTCAAGGGAATCAGGATACTCGTGGTGGATGATGAGGCGGATGCGAGAGAGTTGATCAAACGGCTCCTGGAGCAACACGGAGCCGAGGTGCTCCTGGCGGAATCGGGCCCCGTTGCGCTAGGTATACTCGACCAAGTCGTTCCCCATCTGGTGATCAGCGATCTGGGGATGCCCAATCAGGACGGCTTTGCGTTCATGCGCGCGGTTCGCGGCCGACCCCGGGAGCGCGGGGGCCAGGTTCCGTCCATTTCGCTGACGGCCTTTGCACGATTAGAAGATCGGGTCCGGACGTTGCAGGCGGGCTACCAGATGCACGTCGCCAAACCGGTGGATGCCGTCGAGTTGATCGCCGTCGCCACCAGCCTGGTGGGGCGGCGCGTCATGGAGGAGTGACGAAATATCCCGCGATCCACGATGGCCAAACGCACAAAAAAGTCCGAAAGCAAGACGCCTCGAAAACCCGCTCTTCGCCTGCGGAAAATCACTCGGCCGGCGAAGCTGCCCCCTCGAAAAAAAGACGCCCATAAAGGCGACTTTGGTCGTGTCCTGATTATCGGCGGTTCGCGGGGAATGATTGGGGCGCCCGCCCTTGCCGCCAATGCCGCCCTGCGCGCCGGCGCGGGGCTCGTTGTCGTTGCCGTTCCGCGCTCGGTCCAACTCGCCGTCGCCACACTCTGTCCTTGTGCGACCTCGATCGCGCTGCCCGAAGGGCCCGAGGGTCTGCTCGTCCCGCATCTGACGCTCGAAACGCTCCGGGCCCATCGTGTCTTCGATCGCGGCGGGGCGCCTTCGGTCGTGGCCGTCGGTCCCGGCCTCGGCCGTAGCGACCGCCGCTTTGACGCCCAAGTGGTCAGCCTGGTCAGTTCCTTTGGCACGGCGAATGTGCCGGCTGTTCTCGATGCCGACGCGCTGCACGCCATTCGCCTGGCCGGCGAAGACCGACGCGCGGGCTGGGATAACACGCGGCATTATCGCACCATCCTCACGCCGCACGCCGGCGAGATGGCCCGGCTACACAGCGTCTCCACCTCAGCGGTCCAGCAGGACCGCCTCGGCTTCGCTGCCCGCACCGCCCGCGAGATGTTCGGCGGTTCGGGGTTTCCCCAGCACCAGATTGTCGTCGTCCTCAAGGGGGCGGGGACGATTGTTACGGATGGGGCCTCGCTCTATGTCAACCGTACCGGCAACCCCGGCATGGCCACGGGCGGTACCGGTGACGTGCTGACCGGCGTCATCGCGGCATTCGTCGCCCAGGGCCTTTCAACCCTTGATGCTGCCGCACTTGGCGTCCATGTTCATGGTTTGGCGGGCGATTTGGCGGCCCGCGAACGGGGCCGCGTCTCGCTCATGGCCACCGACCTGATCGACTTCCTGCCCGCGGCACTCAGAAAGTCCGGAATGAAATGAGTCCTAAATCACAGGCGTAGCCCGTCCCTATCCGCCCCCGGGCCCGACATAGACATTCCTCAAGGAACTCTGCTAAAATCGCCTGGTAAGGGAACATACCTGCACCCAGCGCGCATGATTTCCCCCAGGATGACCGCGGCCGACTGCTGAGCGAAATCGGACCTCCTACCCCGAGGGCGAGCGGCCCGGGTGGTTTGTCGCGAGCGCGGAATGCGTCGCGGATGAATCACAGCCGAGAGGGGCTGTGCCACACACGACTATGGCTCGTAAACGACAAAAACTCGGCGAGATCCTGCAGGAGAAGGGGCTGGTCTCCAAGGCCGATGCCGATCGCGCCGCGGAGTTCGGTCTGAACAATCGGAAGCGCATTGGAGAGGCCCTGGTCGAATTGGAATTGGCATCCGAAGAAGCGGTCGCTCAGGCGCTGGCCGAGCAGCATGGCCTGGCCTACGTGGAAGTTTCGCGGCAGACGATCAGCGCCGACGCCCTCGCGCTGGTCCCCGAAAAACTCATCAAAGCAAACTTGATTCTCCCCATGAGCAGCGACAACGGTCGGCTCAAGGTCATCATCCACGACCCGCTGGACCTGGATACGCTGGACATGCTTCGCTTCCGCCTCGGTGTAAGCGATGTTGAACCGGTCCTCGCCCCCAAGGGGCGGATCAAGGCGTATATCGAAAAGTATCTTTCCGGCGCGGATCGCTCGCTCGACGAATTGTCCAAGAGCCTGGATGCCTCGGTGGACGCATCGCTCGACCAGGAAGCCAAGGAGGCGGCGAAGAAGGCCGGCGTGGACGAGGCTGACGCCCCTATTATCAAGCTCATCAACATGATGATCAGCGAGGCGGTGCGGACGCGGGCGAGCGACATCCACGTGGAGCCGATGACCGACCGCGTGCGCGTGCGCTATCGTACCGACGGCGTCTGCGTGGAGCGGGAGAATGTCCCCAAGCGCCTGCAGAACGCGGTCACGACCCGCATGAAAATCATGGCGGGCGTGGATATTTCCGAGCGCCGCGTGCCCCAGGACGGCCGCATTAAGATGCGGATCAGCGGCAAGGACATCGACTTCCGCGTCTCGTGCTGCCCGGGCGTACACGGCGAATCGATCGTCCTTCGTATCTTGCGGCCCGACTCGGCCAACATCGGCATCCAAGCGCTTGGGTTTGAGTCCGAAGACTACGAGCGTTTTCAGAAAATCATCTCGCGGCCCAACGGCATCTTCCTCGTAACGGGCCCGACCGGCTCCGGCAAGACGACGACGTTGTACGCGGCGTTGCAGGAGTTGAATCGACCGGACAAGAAGATCATCACGGCGGAAGACCCCGTCGAATACGTGTTTCCCGGCATGAACCAATGCCAGGTCCGCGATGACATCGGCCTGGGCTTTGACAAGATCCTTCGGTCGATGCTTCGCCAGGCGCCGAACATCATCCTGGTCGGTGAAATTCGCGACCTCGTCGTCGGCGAAATCGCCATTCAGGCGGCGCTGACCGGTCACCTCGTCTTTTCCACGTTGCACACGAATGACGCGCCGAGCGCGATCACACGGTTGATCGACATGGGTATCAAGCCGTTCCTCATCGCCAGCAGCATCCAGGCGATCATGGCCCAGCGGCTGGTTCGCATATTGTGCAAGGAGTGCAAGCAGCCCGACGAGCACCCCGACGTGGGGCTGCTGCGCGTCTGCGGCATGACGGAGGAGATGATCGCAGGCAAGACGCTGTACAAGGCGGTCGGCTGCTCGCACTGCAACAACAGCGGCTATCGCGGCCGACAGGGCATTTTTGAAATGCTCACGATGAACCACGAACTGCGCGAGCTGGCGTTCAATCGCGCGGGCGCGCAGGAGATCCGCAAGGCGGCCAAGGCCGCGGGTATGACGTCGCTCCTTCAGGACGGTCATCGTAAGATTCTGCGGGGCGTCACGACGACGGAAGAGATATCGCGCATCACCCAGGCGGAGATCCTGGCAGAGTAGTTGGGGGTAGGGCGGGTTCCACCCGCCGATGGAGCAAGGACGATTAAACACGGCGGGCAGCGCCCGCCCTACAACTATGGCAACGATTCACATTGATCGAATTCTCGAAACGTGCATCAAGAAGGGTGCGTCGGATATCCATTTGTCCGTCGGCCGTCCGCCCGTGCTTCGGCTCCATGGCCGCCTCCGGCAACTGGAGACGAAGGTGCTCGAGCCGGAGGACAGCGTCGCGCTGATGAAGTCCATCACGCCGGACCGCAACCAGCAGGAGCTGCAGGAAGAGGGCGGCACGGACTTTGGTTTCGCCTTCGGCGATGCGGGCCGCTTCCGCGTTTCCATCTTTCGCCAGAAGGGCAACGTCTCGATTGTCTTGCGATTGATTCCCAGCAAGTTCCTCACCTTCGAGGAAATCGGCCTGCCGCCCATCTGCCGGGCCCTGTGCCGCCGGCCTCGCGGTCTTTTCCTCGTGACCGGACCGACCGGCTCCGGCAAGACGACGACGCTGGCGTCGATGCTCAATTACATCAATAACGAGATGGATCGCCACATCGTGACCGTCGAGGATCCGATCGAATACTACCATTCGCACAAGAAAAGCCTGATCAATCAGCGCGAAGTGGGCAACGACGTGCCGAGCTTCGCCGAGGCCCTGCGCCGCGTGCTTCGGTCCGATCCGGACGTGATTCTCGTCGGTGAAATGCGCGATTTGGAGACGATCTCCAACGCCATTCTCGCCGCCGAAACGGGCCACTTGGTCTTCTCGACGCTGCACACCACCGGTTGCCAGGGTACCGTGAACCGAATTATCGACGCCTTTCCGCACGAGCAGCAGGACCAGATTCGCGTGCAGCTTTCCACGTCGCTGATCGCGATCCTTTCGCAGGCGCTCATGCCGCGAAAGCCCTCGGGCATGGTCGCCGCCTACGAGTTTCTCGTGGTGACGCCGGCGATTGCCAACCTGATCCGCGAGAACAAGACCTTCCGCATCGACTCGGCCATCCAGACCGGGAAGAAGTACGGGATGCAGCTTCTCGATGAGCACCTCTGGTCGCTGTATGAGAAGGGCATGATCGACGCCGCGGAAATGCTCGATAAGGCCCGGCAGCCGGGCGAGTTACAGGAGAAGCTGGAGAAGGCCGGCAAACTGCACGAGGCCGGCGAGGCGATCATCACCATCAAGGACGAGGTGCCGCCCGAAGAGGAGAAGAAATAGGCTGTATGGGTCCTATTGGACCTATGCTCCCTGGAGTCTGCAATGTCCGCCGTCGCCCCCGCATCCTCATCGACCCGCGAATACAAGGGTCGTCTCATCGGCCGCATCTTGAGCAAGATGGGCAAGGTGAACCGCAAGCAGGTTCACGAGGCCCTCGCCGTTCAAAAGACCAATCGCGGTCCGCTCGGGCGGATTCTCGTCGACATGGGCTACATCAAGGAGTCCGACCTCCAGGTCGCCCTTGCCGCACAGATCGGCATGGAGCCGGTCAACCTCGACACGATTGACGTCAACCCCGAGACGGTCAAGCTCGTGCCGAACCAGATGGCCAACACCTACCGGATCGTACCGGTCGATTTCGACGCGGCGACGAAGACGCTCAGCATCGCCATCGCCTCGCCGGACAATTTTCAGGCGACGGACGACCTGCGCAAGCTGCTGGGCTACAGCATCAAGGCGCTGATCGCGACCGACGAACAGATCACGGCGTCGCTGGCCCGCTATTACCCCGAGGGGACCGGCGAATCGATCAACGATCTGCTGGACGACTTGGGCAATAGCCCCGATCTGGCCAAGTTCGAGGGACGCGGCGAATCGATCGACCTGGAAGACTTGAACGAACTGATCCAGTCCAACCCGGTCAAGCAGCTTCTGAACTTCATTCTGCTCAAGGCCATCCGGGACCACTCCAGCGACATTCACTTCGAGCCGTTTGAGAACGAATACAAGCTGCGCTATCGCATCGACGGCGTGCTCTACGACATGATTCCGCCGCCGCGCTTCCTCGCCATGGCCATCGCCAGCCGTATCAAAGTTATGGCCAATCTCGACATCGCCGAGCGGCGCATGCCTCAGGACGGCCGCATCAGCCTCACCGTCGCCGGCAACTCCGTCGACCTTCGCGTCGCCGTCCTGCCGACGATGTTCGGCGAGTCGGTGGTGTTGCGTATTCTCGACCGGTCAAACGTCCAGCTCGAACTGGACAAGATCGGCCTGCGCGAGGACGACCTCGATCTCATGAAGAAGCTGATCGACCGGCCGCACGGCGTCATTATCAACACCGGCCCCACCGGTTCCGGCAAGACCACGACGCTCTACGCCTGCCTCAGCGCCCTGAACGACCCGACGATCAAAATCCTCACCGCCGAGGACCCCGTCGAATATGACATCGATGGGCTTATCCAGTGCCAGGTCAACACCGACATCGGAATGACCTTCGCCCGCTGCCTGCGCAGCTTTCTGCGACAGGACCCGGACGTCATCCTCGTCGGTGAAATTCGCGACCTGGAGACGGCGCAGATCGCCATCCAGGCGTCGCTGACCGGTCACCTGGTTTTGACGACGCTGCACACCAACGACGCCGCCAGCTCCGTGGCCCGCTTGCTCGACCTCGGCGTTGAGCCGTTTTTGATTACCGCGACGTTCGAGGCGGTCGTGGCCCAGCGCCTTTGCCGCCGCGTCTGTAAGAACTGCAAGCAGGCTTACACGCCGACCGAAGAACAGCTCTACGAATTGCAGCTCAAGCCCGAGGACGTCCAGGGCCGCTCGTTCTATTTCGGCAAGGGTTGCGATTTCTGCAATGGCACCGGCTACCGCGGGCGGGTTGGTCTCTTCGAAATCATGGTCTTTACCGACGAAATCCGCACGCTGGTCATGAACGGCGCCTCCACCGGCATCCTCCACGAAGCCGCCCTGCGCAACGGGATGCGTACCCTTCGCGAAAGCGGCCTCCTCGCCATCTACGACGGCGTCACGACGATTGAGGAGGTCGTGAAAGAGACGGTCATCTCCGCGTAATGGGCGCTCTAGACGTGCCGCCCCTGTTTCGGATAGAATCACCGGCGGCAGCCATCCCTTGGGAACCTTGCCCGGAGTCCCAAGCTCATGAAACTTAGAATCAGCATTCTCGTCGTGGTCGCTTGCGGCGTGGGGCTGGCCCTCTTCCTGCAGGGCGGCCAGGCCGATCCACTTTCGGCCGGCGACGACTCGCACACGCAGTGGCTTTGCAAGTCCTGCGCTCACGATTTCCTCCTGACCGCCCGCCAGGTTGCACAGCAAGCCGACCGTGATCCGCAACATTGGGCCCCGCTGAAGTGTCCGCAATGCCGTCAGAAGCAGGCGTATCTGGCGATGGTCTGCCCCCAATGCCGGACGATCTACTTCGGTCGCGACGTGCCCGGCGAGAGCGGGCAATGTCCAAAGTGTTCTCCCGGGAGTCCCACGGTCGTGGCGGACAGCGATCGGTCCAGGGAGGAATTGCCTCGTCCGCCGGACAAATCGGCGGCGGCCAAACCGGCGGCCAAGGTTCGATGATTAAAGGCGAACGGCTCGTATGAACCTGAGTCGGAAAAACTCGCAACCGCCCGGGGGACGGCGCTCGGCGTTTACCCTGATCGAATTGCTCGTCGTGCTGGCGATCATCGCCCTGCTCGTGGCCCTGCTCATGACGTACCTGCGCGCCTCGCGCGAGGAGGCCAAGGCGATCAAGTGCCTGGCCAACCTGCGCACCATCGGCACCGCGACGATCATGTATTTCGAGGACAACGACGGAACCCCGCTGGTGCCGTGGTATCAGATCCCCCCGCACAGAATGTACCAGCCGACGGTCGTCACGCCGTGGGCGTTCGGCGGTTTCCGCGCGCCCAAGCCCGATCCCATGGACCTTGGCGTGGACTCCAGCCAGTACCCCGCGCAGATACGCCCGCTCAACAAGTACATTGACCGCACGGCGCAGGCGGCGCCTTTCGACTTCGACCAGCGCGGCTTCGACATCATCAAGACCTTCATCTGCCAGGGCGACCGGTCGAACTCGACGGCGATCATCGGCGAGCCGGGTGAGTGGGTGGAGGAGGAGATGCGGTCGAGCTGGGAGGCCAACGGCAGCAGTTACACGCTCAATACCCGCTGGCTGCAGGGCTATGTCGGTCAGGATTTCTCGTCGGCGATCCATAACCCGCCGCAAAACGCGGAATTGTCCGCCCGGCTGGGCAAACATTTGAATGGCGGGACGGCCTCGCGGTTTGTCATGTGGGTGGAGCAGGGCTTTTACAGCGCGACCTACAACGCCGCGCCGTACAGCGGCTACAAGGACCTTCCCCCGGCGCTGCCCCAGCGACAAGGCTGGCATCGCAAGTTCTCATCGTGGTCGGTGGGCTTCGCCGACGGGCATGCCTCGCACGGGTACTTCGACACGCGGCAAATCTACGGCCTGGGCGGCTCTATCTGGCAGCCGAATTTTGTGGAGTAGTGTTTTTCTTTGCCCCGCTAGGGGCAGCCGACAGTAGCCAGGGGCGCGAGCCCCTGGTCAGCGGCGTTAACAAAAAACAAAGCCTCGAAGGGGCGACAGAACGTGTCCCAACAGAATAATCGCGAAGAATCCTCTTTCGACGACGTTCGCCGCGTTCGTGAACGGCTCAGCGCCGAGTTTGGTAGCGATGTACTTCATCTCGCCGAGTAAGCCCGCACGGTTGCGGACAAATACCGCGAGAAGCTAGGCCTCAAACCGATGCCGCCGCCGAATAAGAGTCGCTAGCCGGCGTGACGGGTTCGCATGCCGTCGGAGATTCGCCTTATCAAAGCCGCCATTCCTTTCGGCATCGTCAGTCGGGCGTAATGGGTCAGTAACCCCGCTCTTCTGAGTTTTTCCGCGCGCACCGGATGAGTAAGCTTGCGGATGGCCTTGGCCTCGATTTGGTGGATGCGCGCGTGAGAGAGCTTGAATATCCTCCCGACCTGTCTGAGCGTGTAGATGTACCCATCTCCAATGCCGTAGCGGAGCTTGATCACTTCCCGCTCGCGATAAGTTAGAGACGTTAGGACCGACTCCAAGCGATCCCAGTACATTCTCCTGCGAATGCCCTCGCCGCTCACTCTCGCTATTTGAGCCTCAGTGCAAACGGGGCACTGCTTGGGGCGACGGGCGTCAAAGGAAAACCAAGTATGGTTACAGTTGCGGCACTTGAACTGCGCTTTCATGAGGGCCTTTTGAAAATCCGGCTGTTTCATCGGTAGCTCCTTTTGTTTTTGAGAGTGGTTGAAGACCGTTAGGCGGCGCGGCGTATGGCTGCAATTCGGCGGAGAGCGAAAACAAGCTTCCGCGGCGCATCCTTTCTGCGCTTGTTCACCGTGATGGGGCGCTCGATAAACCGATGCGAATATCTCTCTTCACCCGTCGCTCGGACGGCCTCAACACGGCCACCGAAGTTCAGCCATTCTGTTCGTATATCTCGCAGACTGATTCCAAGCTGGATGTTTCGAGCGCGCATGTTGAAATACTCCTTTCGAAAAAAAGAACTTGAGACGGGGACACCCCGCCTCGATTTGGAACCGACTTACTTAAGGGAAATTCGGCGCGAACCAACACAGTCTCTGGAGCATTAGGTCCATTGCAAACCGGCTTTGGACAGCCCCGAGCTAGCGTCGTGCTCGATCGCCTAGTCGCAACACCGGCGATCGCTTAATTGAGTCGTTGCTTGGGTTCCGGAGGTTTGCACGGGGCAAACCAACGAACCTATATTTCGAAAGATCGAGCGGCGAATACTAACTAACGACGTTCTGGACTCGACAAAGTTTACCTCAAGTAAACCGCCAGCGATATCCAACACCGTAGCCTTCTCGACCATCGAAGTCGTCGCAACGACACCGAGCAATTAGGAAGAACCGATTCTTCCTGCTTGCGGGGCCCATTATAACACATCGTGAATTACTGTCAAGAAGTGCCGCGTTCATGGCAGTTGAAACTTGTTCCTCGCCGGCGCGCACGCCCGGTCTCGATGTTAATTCAACACCGTGTTAACGCCGTACTTCGTGCTTCGCTTCGGGTAGAGAAAATGTGCGGTAATTATCTGTCCTTTTTTTGAATTGGAGATTTACACGCTTCATTCATCATGTTGTAACACGAATCCTGCTCATTAGGCCAGACGAGTAGAGAGTTAGCCCAAGAGCGCCATTACTGATGATAAGCTATATATAAAGTGGAGTCGGTTTGGTTTACACGGTGTTAACCAGGCTACGCTACACAATATAACCACGGCTAAACACTATGGCCCAAAGTTGCTCGCGAGGATTCACAAGTGATCCCGATTCGCTTTTGAAGCAATCTGCGTTGCGGGCGTTCCGGAAAGCAGCCTCTCCGAATGGCCGCACGCTCGCGGCCGAAAACTTCGCGTAGGTGGGCCTATGTTGAAGCCAGGTTTTTCGAATCTTCGTACAGCGTATCCGGGCAAATATCCTGCTCGTTCGGCCAGACTACGGTGCCGCTCTCCGCGATGGCCCGTTTGAAATAATCAACGTCGCGCAGCTCTGTGAAGACCCCGAAATCGAGTAACGGCGTGCAATCGTAAACTCCAACTTCACCGTTCGAAAAGGTGAGTTCGAGTTTGTAGCCGTTTCTTGCTACGACCGATTGAACTCGCGGATTCAAGATGATTCGCACGGGCCGGAGGCCCATGCTCCACTAATGCTCTTCCGGCTGTGTCACCGCCGGCGGTTCATGGTGCTCTTCGTCGGTGTGGTCACGCCGATCGACGGGGTGGACATGCGGCGGCTCGCGCGTGGCGGAGTCGGCGCGCTGGGCGTCGTGGTCATAACCGAGCAGGCCCTTGCTCAAGCGGCCGTCGCTTTCCATCAGCGTGCCCGGCGGCGTCACGGCGGCGCTGGCGGGGTAGCCGGCAATGTTCACCAGCTCGCGGCCGGGGCCGTAGCCGATGTGCAGATAATCCACCCAGTTCCAGCAGAAGACGTTATCCGGCGCGTCGCGGTCCGCGACCGGCTGGTAGCCGTTGCCCTTGTCCTCGAACGGGTCCTCAAACCAGAGCGGCCAGTGTGTGACGGCACCGTTCGTGTACAGCACCTGCGAGCTGGACCAGGTGCGGCCGAACGGCCGGCCTGTGGGCGCGCCGCCGGCCAGGTAGGTTTGCGTGCTGGGTGTCGTCATCTCCTCGTCAATCATGGCGCTGGAGTCTTCGTAGGGGTTGTTGAGATGCGCGCAGCCGGTGGCAAAGAGGAAAACGCTCACCACAGAGGCACAGAGACGCCGAGCTGAACTTGGAGTTATCAATGAAAGGGTTCTCTGCGCCTCGGTGCCTCGGTGGTGAATTCCCAGTTTCGACGTTTCGACGTTTCGACGGTTCATCGTTCTCTATACCTCAACGACGTGTTCGACGGCGTAGTTCGGGGCTTCCTCGGTGATCACCAGATTGTGCGGATGCGACTCGGCCATACCCGCGGACGAGACGCGCATAAACCGCGCGGTCCGCCGCAAATCCTCGACACTGGCCGCGCCGCAGTAGCCCATCCCGGCCCGCAGGCCGCCGACGAGCTGGTACGTCAGTTCCGCCAGCCGGCCGCGATAGGGCACGCGGCCCTCGACGCCCTCGGGGACGAGCTTGTCGCGACCGCTCTCGCCCTTCTGAGAATATCGGTCAGCACTGCCCGACACCATCGCCCCGAGCGAGCCCATGCCGCGATATTCCTTGAAACGGCGGCCCCGCCAGAAGACGGTACTGCCGGGAGACTCCTCCAGTCCGGCAAAAAGCGACCCCATCATGACGCTATGGGCCCCGGCGGCGAGGGCCTTGGTGATGTCGCCGGAGAAGCGGATTCCGCCGTCGGCGATCACGGGGATGCCTGCGTCGGTGGCGACGTCGGCGACGGCAAAGATCGCCGTGATCTGGGGCATACCGACTCCGGAAACGACGCGCGTCGTGCAGATGGAGCCGGGACCGATGCCGACCTTGAGGGCGTCCGCCCCGGCGTCGATCAAGTCCGTCGCGGCTTCGCCCGTGGCGATGTTGCCTGCGATGATGTCGATGTCGTAGCGCTTGCGGACCGCGCGGACTGTCTGGATGACGTTTTCGCTGTGGCCGTGGGCGCTGTCGATGGCGATGACATCGACGCCGTTTTCGATCAGGGCGGCGACGCGATCGAGATCGTTGACGCCGACGGCCGCTCCGACACGGAGTCGTCCGCGCTCGTCCCGGCAACTTTCGGGATACTGCCGGTTCTTGTCGATGTCCTTGATCGTGATGAGCCCGACCAGGCGGTTGTCGTCATCGACGAGGAGCAGCTTTTCGACCTTGTGGCGCTGGAGGATATTGTTCGCCTCATCGAGCGACGTATTCGGTGGTGCGGTGACGAGGTTCTCCTTGGTCATCACATCGTCGATGCGAAGCTCCGCATATTTTGACTTCTTGATGCTCTGACTTTTTTGCGTTTCCCGCGGCCCATGCTCCATGAACTTCATGTCCCGCCGCGTTAGGATGCCGGCCAGCGTGCCATCCTCCTGCGTGATCGGCACGCCGGAAACGTTATGCAACCGCATCACCTCGGCCGCCTGGTCCACTGTGTCCGTCGGTCGGAGCGTGACCGGATCGAGAATCACGCCATGTGCGCTGCGCTTGACCTTGTCCACCTCGCGGCACTGTGCCTCGATGGACAGATTCTTGTGGATGATGCCGATGCCGCCCTCCTGCGCCAGCGCGATCGCCAGGCTCGCCTCGGTGACTGTGTCCATCGGCGCGGAGACCAGGGGGATGTTGACGGTGATGTTGCGGGTCAGTTGTGTGCGGACGTCGGCGTCGCGGGGGACGACCGCGCTGCGGGCGGGCACGAGCAAGACATCATCGAAGGTGACCGCATCGCCGATGATTTTGGGATGCATAGGAAGGGCCCCAAAAGTGGGATTGTACGCATCGGCGGGCAGCAAACAAGTCCCAAGGGGAATCACGGCTGTGACGTGGTCGGCTTGGAGGTCACCGGGGAGAAAAGCCCGGGATAACTCTTCGCCAAGTCCGCCCAAAGTGCGAGGCCGGGGTACCGCTGCCGCAGGCCCGTGAGATATTCAGCAGCCTTTAACCGATCAGGCTCCAAATCCAGTATTTTCCGGGCGGCGGACTGGGCCGTGGATTCGTCCCCGGCGCGGAGCGCCGCGCGGATCAGAACGGCGTGGGGATCGGGAATCGTCGGGGCCAATTCCTCCGCTCGGCGGCACCATCGCTGGACATTGGGATAACGACCGGGCTCCTCGGCGAACGAACTCGCCAGCCGGACATAGGCCTGGGCCAGTTGTGTCGGCAGTGGCGCATCGGGAGAGGTCGATTCGAGTCGGGGTATCTGTGCCTCTGCGTCCTTTTCCCGTCCCGCGGCGAGCAGGAGGTGAAGCCTGGTTTCGCCGAGGGAACCGGCGAGAGTCGACTCGCGGGTCGCCGGGGAGCCCAACAGCGTATGCGCGCGGGCCAGTCGATCGAGATTTTCCTCCGTCAAAGTCGTCGGGTCGGCGGCAAAGCGATAATGAACGGACTCGTGCAACGCGGCGGCGGTTCCACCGAAGAGGCGAGGCCCCGCCTTTTCATACAGCGACACGGCCCGGTCGGCGAGCCGAGCTGCGTCGGCCGGACTGCCGGACAGGGCCTTGGCGAGGGCGGCCAGCCGCAAAGTTTCCGGAGAAAGTCGGTCTTCCCAATCGTCCGGCGTCCGGTTTTCGTCCCGCGCGGCGATCTGGTAAAGATCTTCCAAGGCCTGGGCAAAGCCCGGGGCCCGATCCAGGCTGCTGAAGAGTTGCAGGACCTGAGGGTCCATCTCCCCGACCCGAATGAGCGCACGGAGCCAGTTCAAGCGATCCATTACCGTCGCCGTCGGCTTGGCCCGCCACAACGCCGCGACGCGATCTGCGAGAAACGGCTCATCGGCCCGGCTCGCTTCCAGCGCGGCAATGAACTTCTCCTGATATTCATCTCGACTCGCCCGCTCGCCGCGCCGCTCATAGGCTCGGGCCAGGTTGAGGCAGAGCGCGGATTCGATCCGTGATACGCGCAGGAATCGAGGGGTATCCTGTTTGAGCTGGTTCAGTCGGGTGAGGGCCTCGTGGGCGACGTCGAGTTCGTCGTCGCCGGGCGCGGCGGCTGAATGGGCCAGGCGCCGATCGAATTCCAGCGACCGGGCCCAGGTCGCGATCATGCGGGCGAGGTTTTTTTGGAAGGGATCAAGAAGATGCGCGGCGGCGAAGTCGGCCTGTTGGGCGGAACGAACAAACTGCATCTCATTCAACGCGGCTTCGGACTCGAAGCGGGCGCGGGCGGCGCGCCAGTCCTGGATACCGTGCCAGCCCAAAGCGGCTGCGCCCAGGACCGCGACCAGGCCCGTCAGACGCAGCGCCGCTTCGCTGAAGGGTTTGTCCCGCTCGTCGGTCGGCACGGCCGGGCGGCTTCGCCGGACGAGCGCCCAGAGACATGCCCAGACCGTCAGAACGATCGGCGTCGCGCCGGGCTCGCGGATGGCCGGAGTTCCACAGGCCTCGACGGTCGAGGCGGCGAGCGCGCCGATCAGGCCGATGACAAGCCACCGGTTGCCGGGGGATTCGCCGGGCAGAGAGGACGCGGTCACGGTACGGAAAGCGTGGTAGAGCGTGGTGCCGATGGCCGCGGCGAAGGCCAGCGTGCCCAGGATGCCGAGGTCGCAAAGCAGTTGCAGGAATTCGTTGTGGGCGTGGCCGCTCCAGACGTTTTCATCGCTGCGCATGATGCCGGGATCGTCGAGCTGATCCATGCGGGCGAACTGTCCGGCCAGGAGGGAATACGCGCCGTCGCCGTGACCGGCGATCGGCTTCAGCGAAAAGAGGTGCAGGGCGTAGGGCCACTCGTAGCCGATTCGCGAGCGAAAGGAGTGGGAGCGAAGTCCGCCGGAGAATTGCTTCTGAAAATAGAGCGCGCCGGCGATTCCGAGGAGGCAAATCGTCAGAATGGCGGGCTTGCGCCATTTCGGTGGTGCGAGACACAGTCCCGCCGCCACGAACCCCGCAACGAGACCGGCGGCGGCGGAGCGCGAGCGCGTCAAGGCCAATGCGGCGGCCATTACCAGCAAGGCGAGGACCGCCGCACCCAGCCAGACCGTCCGCGGCCTCGCCGCGACCAGTCCCAGTGCGACAAACACACCGGGCAAGAGGCATGCCGCCAGCCACAATTCGTTACCCATCGGGTATTGAAGCCGCGCAGCGGGTAGGTTGGGCATGACGCGGGCGAGTTGATACCAGATTCCGATGGCCGCGGTGGTCGCCAACGCGGCGACGAGCGTGATGGCGACCATGCGGACATGTTTGGAGACCAGTAGCGCCGCAAGCGGAAACCACCAGGCGGCCTGGAGAAGCCGGGCAATCGTCTGGCCTTTGCATACGGCAGGGGCGTGGGCATACCAGGAACTCAGGGCGCTGACGATCAAGAGCAGAAACCACCAGAAATAAGGGCTGGACGCGCGGCGGCGAAAGTCCCACAGGTCATCTTCCGACATGCGCGGGCGAACTCCAGACAGGGCGAGCCGCGCGCCGGCGAGAATCGCCAGGATCGCGGCGGCGGAGTAGAAGATCAGATTGCGGATTTCCACGCCGCGGGCAGTCGGGAATTGCCCACCCAGCGCGAGGAGCCACACGACCCAATGCAGCGGGGACGCGTCGTGCAGTTGCTGTTCGGAAAAGCGGGATGGCGAGTTGAGCAGGCAGTTGCCGATGAGGGCGGCGCCGGCCACGATCGCCAGCAACGCGCTGGTGCGGCGCGCGGGGAGCGAGTCATCGACCAGCAGGTCAGGCGAGCTGTCGAAGGGCATGGCTCAGGCTTTCGCAGGCGAGGAGTTCGATGGCGGCGTCCTTCGTCGCCGGGGCGGGTTTCTGCTCGCCCCTGGGAAGGATGAATTGTTTGAAGCCGACGCGCGCGGCCTCGGTGATGCGCTGCCGCAGATGATGCACGGGGCGAAGCTCCGCGCCCAGTCCCAGCTCTCCACACACGACGGTCGTGGCCGGCAGGCTTCGATTCGTCATGGCCCCAACCACCGCAAGCGCGATGGCCAGATCGGCGGCGGGCTCGTTCACGCGGACGCCGCCCACCACATTGACGAAGACGTCCTGATCGCCCACCACGCAGTCCGCGTGTTTCTCGATGACCGCGAGGATCATGGAAACGCGCCCGGCGTCCACGCCCGTGGCCTTGCGCTTGGCCGAGCCAAAGACGGATTGCGCGCAGAGCGCCTGCACTTCGACCAGAAGCGTTCGCGTACCCTCGCACGCCGCCAACACGACCGAGCCGGGCCGCGCCTGGCGACCGGATTGCAGAAAGAGCTTCGACGGATCGGCGATGGGGATCAGTCCCGCGTCGGTCATCTCGAAGATGCCCAGTTCGTCCGTCGAGCCGAAGCGATTCTTGACGGCCCGGATCAGCCGGTGGGAATGGAATCGGTCGCCCTCGAAGTACGCCACGCAATCGACGAGGTGCTCCAGGATCATCGGCCCGGCGATGGCGCCCTCCTTCGTGACATGCCCTACGAGCACGAGCGCGAAGCCCATCTGCTTGGCCAGCCAGATCAGCCGCGCCGCGGCGTCGCGAAGTTGCGTGACCGATCCGGGGGCGGCCGTCATGTCGGGGCGATAGACCATCTGCACGGAGTCTACTACGACGAGGTCGGGCTTTTGTTGCTGGATCAGGTTGGAAATGATGTCGAGGTTGGCCTGCGCGGCGGTAAGCATGGGCGAATCGGCGAAGTTGAGCCGCGCGGCCCGCAGGCGAATCTGCCCCAGTGATTCCTCGCTGCTGACGTAGATCGCCTTCTTGCCGGCCGTGGCGAGCGCGTGGCCGACTTGCAGAAGCAGCGTGGACTTGCCGATGCCCGGATCGCCGCCGATCAGGATCGCCGAGCCCGGCACAATCCCACCGCCGAGCACGCGGTCGAACTCGGCGATGCCGGACGGGTATCGCCGTGTCGCATCCGGCTGAACGTCTTTGATCGCCGCCAGGATCGGCTGCTCGGCCGAGACAACGGGTCGATGCTTATCCTCGGCAGTGCCCTCAACGACCTGCTCGACAAGCGTGTTCCACTCGCCGCAGTCCGGGCACTTGCCCATCCACTGCGCATGGACGCGGCCACAGGATTCGCAGATGAAGTTGGAATGCTTGCGCGCCACGACGCGGATGTTATCCGCGATCTATAGATTGGGGGAGACCGTAGTGCACCGGTCAATCGCGGTTGTCTGTGTCCTTCGGCTCTTTGTCGGGTGTATCTTCTTTAGGTTCCTCTTCCGAACCCTCGTCTTCTGATTCTTCTTCGTCCGAGTCGGCCTCCTCGTCCTCCGCAGGTTCTTCTTCGTCGGCGTCAGCCTCTTCTTCCTCGGTCGCGTCCTCGTTGTCTGCGGCCTCTTCCTCAGCGGCCGGCTCGTCTTCCTTCGGCGCGGGTTGACCCGGGCTGGCGGGGGGCGGACCGGGCGGCGCGGCGCCGCCGCCCATGAGCGCCTTCATGCCGACGCGGCTCCAGAAGTTACCACCGCCGGCTGATGGAGGGGCGCTGGGCGTGCCGCGCGGCCCCGGCGCGGCGCGGGCCGTCGACTTCGCGGGTTCTGCGTCAGCGGGCGCATCGGCCTTGGCCGCAGGTTCCGCCTTGCCCCGGAATGTATCGAGCGGTTCGTAGGAAACTGTCCGCGGGGCGACGAGCTTGACCTGGCTCTGATCCGCGACGTATTCGGCCTCGAACTTCGGATCCGTGTCGGGCATCAGCCCGCCCGCCGCGCGCTGGGCGGGACGAAGATCGTCCTCGGATTTCGTGCAGGCGAACGGCGCGGCGGCGAACAGACAAATTGCGTAAAGAGGCAGTTTTCTCAGCATGGCGGCACCAAGGGGCAGGGTAGGCCACGGGCCGGATCGGCTTGCGACCGACCGATGGACCGTTACTCAATAGTTTAATCCTTTGGACCGTCAGGGTCAATCGCGGGGCGTTATCGGGCGGATCGAAATCCCCGCCGGCGCTACCAGAATTGCCAATCGCCCGCGCGGACCACGTAGATATAGAGCGCGAGATTGGTCACGGCGTGGGTGATCATCAGGCACAGCAAGCTTTTCTTCCAATAGAACAGAGCGTTGAAGAGCAGCCAGCAGCCGATGCTGACGATCCAGTTGGCGGGATGCTGGATCACTGAAATCAGCGCGGAGCCGATCATCGCCCGCCAGGCGAATTGCCCCCACGGGACCTTTTCAAAGCGGTCCCAGTTCACGAAGGCGCGGAGGATGAAGCCGCGCCAGAAGATCTCCTCGACGATCGGGACGATCGTGCAGGCGCGGGTGATCTTCGCGGAGACGTACACCCAGAACGCCGCGCCGTCGCCGTAATCGACATGCGGGTTATAGGGTTTGGCCGAGCCGGGATAGAAGGGGAGCCAACCTCCGAGGTCGTGACCGGCGATGACGACGCCGTTGACGGCGTGCTGACCGGCGACCCAGCCCCAGGCGGCGATGAGACCGACGACGATGGCGAGGATCCAATGCGGCCGGCCCAGGGGCGGGAGGTGATGGCGAAAGAGCCAGGTAACGTAGCTCGCCAGGGCGATGTGGAGGAGGATCGCCAGCCAGCGCAGCGACGTGGGAAAGACGTCGTTGAGCATTAAGAGCAGCAGGTAGGCCATGTAGGGCGCCATGTAGGGCGCCTTGGGCTCATGGGCGACAAGGCTGGTCAGCCAAGGAGGCTCGCGTTGGTCGGACATGCGGGCATGGAAGAGTCAAAGGGCCGAAAAGTCAAAGCAGTATCTCTCGCAGAGGCGCAGGGGCGCGGAGGAGGAGTTAAGGTGAGAGGCTGCCACTGGCTGGGATTTGCTGGGACGGCGGCGGCGGTTTTTTTGTTGGTGGAACAAGATGGAACAGGGCGGAACGGGCTGCAGAGCAGGCGAGCAGGTGACAGGTGAGCAGGGGAGAGCGCAGAAATAAATCTTTTTTTGAGCCGAAAACGAGCGAGAACGAGCGAAAATTGGGCCGAGATTTTCACTTGATGGACGGGATTGCTGTTTAGCGAACACGGCGCGAAATCCCTCCGGTCGGCGGCCGTTGTTGGCAGGCGCGCCGCGATCTTCGATATACCGAACTATTACCTAACATAGCGCTGGATTTGGAAAAAGGCAAGTCGGGAGGGGCGGGTTTTTTTTGGCACGACCACGCCACGGCGTGGGATTCCCGGCATTTTTATTAGTGCCTGTCCCGAATCATCACAGAGCAATCCTGATACGTTTTCTTCATCTTTGTGCTTCCCAATCGTCTACCCTGTCCTCGACCGCTCAACGAGCACGTCCAAGTCACGAAAAAGTCTCGATCCAAATATTATTTCGCTAGTTTCACCATTACGATAGAGGAAACAACCCAGTTTTTCGTGCTGAGGCAATATCAATTCTAAGCTCGATGGCTGAGCTAATTCGCTCCAATTGGCAATGCGATTGGGCAACTTGAGATTGTCGTTACAACCAGCGAATATCCATTCTCCATAAGTCTGATATTTTTGTTGAAGGTCAAAAAACAATTGAATCCTCTCTATAGACGGTTCGGAATAGACCAACAGCGATACGTCCGTGGAAAGTAATTTGAGTCCAGACACAGCGGGGTCAGATTGAATTGCCGACTCTCGTCGATCGACGATTAGTAAGAGAAGTCGACTTGTCTCTTGAACCGCTCGCACAAACAATTCCCAATAGCTCGGCGCGCGGGTGACATGTGAATCTAATTTGGAACTCCAGATCCTAGTGTCCGGCCAGCTATTCAAAACGAAGAATCCAGAGGCATGGCTGTGGAAGTACTCGTGCCGAGAAATACGATAATCAAAAGAATCGCCTTTCCTCGGATCAAAAACTCGTAATTGATATTTGGACATGTTGTTAAGATATTAGGGACAGCGGGGCTGTTGAAAAACTCGTTGGGTGCCCAAAGGACAGCGGCTCTTGTATGCGCCGCGAGGGGTTCGAGCGGCGAAACCCGACTTTCTCAACAGCCCCACAGCCACCGATTTCTAAGCGTTGAAAACGCCTAGTGACCTTCGTTCGCCCTCCGGCGGAGAATCACCGGCTTATAGCCGGTGCCACACAATAGCCAGTGCCACGCCACAAAAAAAGACGCCCCGGCGAAAGTGCCGGGGCGTCGGGAGGGACATGTAAGCGCTGGCATGCGGCACTTCGACCGTTTCCTGCCACGGCGGGCAGGCTCCAGCACGGATGCTACTGCAGCAGGCTGTCCGCGCCGATCGCGCGGCGGAGCTTGCTGATGGCGGAGAGCTGAATCTGCCGCACGCGCTCCTTGCTGACGCGCATCTGGCGGCCGATGTCCTCCAGCGTCTGCCGCTCGCGGCCCTCCTGGGCCGGGAAGCGACGGGACAGGACGGACTTCTCCACTTCGGTCAGCGCCGCATGATCCAAGTCGAGGATCCGCTGCAGGCGCTCTTCGAACAGAGCGCGCTGATCGTCGTGCCGGCTCTCGGGAGCGTCGCTCTCCTCGAACTCCGGATCCCACGGACCGGCGACCTTGCTGCGCCGCTTGGAATCCTGCATCGCGGCCCGCGCAAAAGCGCGGAGGATCGCGTTGCAGGCATAGGTGCTGAACCGGAAGCCCCGCCACGGATCGAACGTATCGACCGCCCGCAGGAGGGCCATCATGCCTTCGCTGGTCATTTCCTCGCGATCGAGGTTTTCAAACCGGCTGCGGCCGATCAGATCGTAGACCAGACCCAAGTTGCCCTCGGTCAGGCGCGTGCGGATCTGGTGATAGCGCTGCACCCAGAATCCATACTGCCGGCGAATCGCCGCGCTCGGGGCGCGGTTCGCGGACTTGTACAGCTTGCTCAGACGGTAACCGCAGAAGTGAAGCTGCTTGAACAGCAACGTCTCTTCATCGTGGCGCACGCGACCGGACCCCGCCGCGGGGCCAGGCCAGTTCGCAAACAGCCGCTCTTCGATGCCGCGCTGCCGCAGCTCTACATTGGTGATGTAGGGCGGCGGAGACATCCAGCTCTTCAGAGCGCGCCGGTCGGATCGCTTTGTCGTGACTCGCAACATCAAACTCATCCCATCCCGGCTCGCCCGGGATCTACTTCCAGCCAACTGGGCCCCATTGCCCATTTCTAATTGCCCCTATCTGGTATACCGGTGGGGCGGACTTTTGTTCTCTCATCAATGCCCATACCAAAGCGTGGCGAATTCGCGGATTTCACGTTTTTTTTTAGCGTATCCGGATACTTCTGCACGCAACTACCGATGGATGCCAGTCAGCGAAAACACCATAACATTATTTATTATACGGAGTTACGTTAAAAACTCCAATACTGTGTTCCCTCAAGGCTAAATAATGCCCTCTATTATCTTGGACACCTGAAGTACCGGTATGGTTACGGTCAATCCTGTCCTTTTGGCAGTGACAGGAGGGCCGACAATTGCGAACGGATTTATTTAGTTATCGGACGTCAATTGGAATCAGCGGCCGACGATCCGGTTCGAGGTTGGAGGATGGCGCCGATGCCTTCGAACAGGGCGGCTCCAGTTTGTTGGAGACCGGCTTCGGCGTTCGCCGGGTCGGTGATGAAGGTGCTGAGGCCCTCGACCAGGCCCGGCGCGTAGCCTTCGCGGAAGCGCTTGGCAATGTCGCTGTCCATGCAGGCCGGGCCGCTCAGGAGGAATCCTGATGCGGCGATTCCCAGGGACTTTCGAAGTCGACGTACCCACCGACAATTCTGTGTCATCCGAATTGCTCCGCGCGGGCGCCGGCAAGAGCGAATCGCCGCGCCCCGTCGGTTATCGGCGCATCTCCCGTCGTTTATCCACCTTGCGGGTTTCCCATCATTCGCTCCGCAGAATATCGGGCCTTGCGATTTCGACGCCGGCAGATGAATCGAACTGCGCTTCGTCCCGATAAACGATCTGTACCGCGCTCTCTCCGCGCATGCGGCGGGAATTCTGCGCGGGATACGGAGCGAACGCCGTGCAATACTTCGGGTTCATCCTTGCCATCGGGCTGACCGGGCCGATCGCGCCGTCTTCCCCCTCATTGGTTTCGTCGCGGATTGAAGATCGTGTGGTGAAGCGCTTCGACTTCGATGAGCGGAAGCTCGGCAATTTCGAGCGGACACCGATGAACTGGCGGCAATTGGCGGGACCGGGCTATCCGCGATTTCTTGAACCGCGGTTTGACGCAGACGTTGGGCATCAGGCGCCGCCCTCCATGCGGTTGGGCCTGCAGGGAGGGAGTCTTGCGTGCCGCTACCTCGCCCGGGACATTCCCGTCCACCCCAACAGCGACTATCGCATCTCGGTCTGGATACGGGCGGAGGGCGTTGTCCACAGCGAGGCGTATCTTAGCGCCTGTTTTCTCGACCACGCGCTGCAGCGGATCGAGACGAGCGGCGTGCGCAGCGCTTCCGCGCGGGGCAGGACCGGGGACGGCGCCTGGCAGAGAATCTCGCTGCTCCTGCCGGGCGGGTTTGAGAGGGCCCGGTGGATCGCGATCTCCTGCCATCTGGAGCAGCCGAACGGGGATGCGGCCCCGCTTCGTCCGATTGAGAACCGCGATCCCCAGGCGACGGCGTGGTTTGACGACATCGAGGTCGTGCGTCTGCCGGCCGTGTCGCTGCGGTTGGATGCGCCCGGTGGTGTGTTTGCCGCCGATGACATCGCGGCGTGCGAGGTTCGCGTGGCTGATATTGACGGCGGCCACCTGGAGGCCACGCTGGAACTTCGGGATGGCGAGGGCGGTTCGCTCACACAGCAGTCCATTCCCGTCGTGGACCCGCAGGGAGAATCCTGCGTTTCGGAGTTCGGCGACCTGCCGCCCGGCCGCTACGTTGTCCGGCTGACGGTCTCGGATCAGGGCGACGAAATTGTGACGCTGGACCGGCCGTTTGCGCGCCTAGAGCAGGCGCTGAGTACAACCCGGCGTACCGGCGGGGTAAGCTTCGGACTCGTTCTTGAACCCGAGTGCGGCGGGAATTCTCGCATCATCCAACGGCTGGTCGGACTGTTGGCCCCCGACTATGTCCGGTTGCCGTTGTGGCGGGCGGACATGGACGATTCGGCCGTGGTGATGGCCGATCGGGAAGTCGATGAGTTCATCCGCGACCTGGGCCCGCGCACGCGAGTGGTCGGGGTGCTCGCCGCACCGCCCGCGAGCCTCGCGGAGAAACTCGGGCATCGCGGGATGAGCGTGGTCGACGTCCTGCGCGGCCCGGCGAATATCTGGCGGCCGTACTTGGGGTTTCTCTTTAGTCGCTACGGCGGGCGCGTCGACGCATGGCAGGTGGGAACGGAGAGCGAAACCGTTTTGGAAGATCCGCCGTCATTGGGGGACGCGCTCACTCGACTGCGCGAGGAGATGCGACCTCTGGTTGGGACGCTGCAAATTGCCCTGCCGAAGGATGCGAGGGCCGGGACGACGGTCGATCCGGCGGCCGGGGACATCGCGTCGATTCTCGTAGACGCCCATCTTCAGGCGGATCAACTCCTCGAACAGCTTGCGGCGTCGCCCGACGGCGCACCTCTGCGACGCTGGGCTACGCTGGCCGCGCCGGACGCGGCCGTTTATCCGCGATCCATCCGGCTTCGCGAATATGCCCGCCGGATTGTCATGACGCTGCAAGCCGGCGTGGAGGCGGTCTTCGTGCCGCAGCCGTGGACGATCGGACGGGGCGGCGGCGAAACGATCGTCTCGCCAAGCGAGGAATATGTCGTCTTTCGCACCTTGCGACAGACGCTGGGCGGATTGGACCCGCTCGGCCGCGTGTGGCTGGACGAAGGCGTGTCGGCGTGGCTCTTTGGGAATGAAGAGACCGACACGGGAGCGCTCGTGGTCTGGACGGACGGCGATGAGCCGTCGCCCCGGACAATCGTGACGGACCTCGGGCCGTCGGCACGGGTCATCGACCTCGACGGCCGAATCGGGGAGCCGGCGATGGCTGCCGGCGGAAGGCGGTTTGAGATGGGCGCGCTGCCGATCGTGTTCGCGCCGGTCTCGCCAGAGCGGGTGCGGACCATGGCCAGTTTTGCGGTCAGCCCGGCGACGATCGCGCCGACGGTCGACGCCCCCGCGATCACGCTCAAGCTTCGCAATCACGGCCGCGCGCGGCTCATCGGGCGATTGCGGGTGGTGCCGCCGCCGTCGTGGCAGGCGATGCCCGCGTTTGTCAGCGTCGATCTCGCGCCGGGCGGCGAGTTGGCGACGCCGCTTTCGCTGCGGATTCCAAGCAATCAGGCGGCGGGAGCGTATGTGCTGACGGGCGTGTTCACCGGTTCGGGCGCGGGTGAGGCGGCCATGACGCTCCGCGCGCCGATCGCCGTCGGCTCGAGCGCGGTGGATGTCAACGTGATGACACGGGCGGAAGGGCGCGGCCTGCGGATCGTGCAGCGCGTGACGAACCGCGGCGACAACACGCTCAACCTGCGCGGTCTGGTCATCGCGCCGAACCGCCCGCGCCAGGCCTCGACGATCCGGCACTTGCCACCGGGGCAGTCCGCCGTTCGGGAATTTGAGATTCCCGACGCGGCGTCGCTGACGAATCGATGGATACGGGTATCGCTGGAAGAGGTCGACGGCCCGCTTCGGCACAACGACGTTATCAAGGTTGAATAAGCCCCTGCGATGGCGGATGGGTTCACCACAGGGGCACAGAGACTCCGAGGCGCGAAGTAAGAGTTTTTTTTCCCGGGGTGGAACCGGCTCGGATATTGTGGGATGAGCCAATGGGGAATTCGGGATTAGGAATTAGGAATTCCGACCCTCCACATTTGCTAATCGCCATTCATACTTCGTTACAATCGCTCCGCGCCCGACCCGCTTCCCATCACCCGCCTCACCATCCGCCCACTCGCCATCCCCCTACGCGTTCGCTTTCGCCACGCTGCCTCGCGCGCGATTGTCCAGATTGAAATCGGCTCCCACCCGCCATTACAATCCAACGGACGCCGAGGAAAGCACGTCCCGGAGAAACGCGAATGACCAACGGTCGATTCGACAGAATTACCTGTGAGCCCGCCAAGATGAACGGCCAGCCTTGCATTCGCGGTCTGCGCCTGACCGTGCGGCGTGTCGTGGAGGCCGTGGCCGCGTATCCGGATCGGGCCGAGCTCTATCGAGAGTACCCGGAACTCGAAGAAGAAGATGTCCGCCAGGCGCTGGAGTTTGCCGCCGCAAATCTGGATGATCAGGTCGTCGACGTGGCCGGAATTTCGTGAAGCTGCTTCTGGATCAAGGATTGCCGCGCGGGGCCGTTGCCCTCCTTCGCCGGGAGTCGCACGATGCCGTTCACGCGGGCGACGTGGGTCTTGCCGAGGCGAATGACGCGGCGATACTCGAGCGGGCATGCACCGAAGAGCGGATTGTTGTTACGCTTGATGCCGACTTTCACGCTCTCTTGGCCGTCTCGGCGGCCGCGCAGCCATCCGTCATCCGAATCCGTATCGAGGGGCTTCAAGCGGAGAAACTGACAACGATACTTTGCGGCATCTTGCGATCCTTCGAGGCCGAGTTGCACGCGGGTGCCGCTCTCACGGTTCGTCCGGCGCGTGTTCGAATACGGAAGCTTCCGCTCGTGAGACGATAAGCAGTCCCGTCGTTGCCTTTCTGCACTTTCGCTATTCGCTATCAGCTATTCGCAATTACAATCGCCCCGTGCCCGACGCCCTCCCCATCGCCCGCCTCACCATCCACCAACTTGCCATCCCGCTGCGCGTTCGCTTTCGCCACGCCGCCGCCGAGCGGAATGCCGCCAACCCGCTTGTCGTCGCCATCGAACTGGCTGACCGCACGATCGGTTACGGCGAGACGCATCCGCGCGAGTATGTGACCGGTGAGTCGACCGAAAGCGTTATCGCCGCGATTCAGGACGTCTTTCTGCCCATCCTCGTCGATACGCGCCCCAGGAACTTCGGCGAGGCGATCGAGGCTGCCGCGAATCTGCCCTACACCACCGACGCCGACGAGGTCATCACCGCCGCTCGCGCCGCCGTCGAGCTGGCCCTCCTTGATGCCTATAGCCGAGCCTTTGACCGTTCACTCGCGCACGTCGCCGGCTATGTAGACGAAACGCTTCTCGGTCCGCCCGGCAGCAGCGCCACCGTCCGCTTCAGCGGCGTGGTGTCCGCGGGCGAGCCTGACCGCGCCGCCCGCACGATCCGACGGATGCGATGGGCCCGGCTTTGCGATTTCAAGATCAAGGTCGGCGACGACGAGGACGACGCCCGCGTCCGCGCCTGCGTCCGCGCCCTAGGCCGCAGCCTCACCCGCGAGCGCACGACCCTCCGCCTCGACGCCAATGGCGGTTGGTCGCTCGACGAAGCGACGCGCCGACTCCTTGCCTGGGAATCGCTTCCCATCGCCTGTGTCGAACAGCCGCTGCCCAAAGGCAATCTGCAAGACTGGGCGGACCTCGCCAAATGCACCGTCCTCCCCTTAATGGCCGACGAATCCCTCGTCACCCCTGACGACGCCGAGGCCCTCATCGTCCATCGCGCCGCCTCCTGGTTCAACATCCGCATCAGCAAGAATGGCGGTCTCATCCCCGCGCTCCGTCTCGCCGTCCTCGCCCGCCGGCACCACCTCGACCTCCAGCTCGGCTGCATGGTCGGCGAGACCAGCGTCCTCTCCGCCGCCGGTCGCTGGTTCCTTCAACTCGTCCCCCACGTCCGCTTTGCAGAGGGGAGTTTCGGACGCTTCCTTCTCGCCGAGGACATCACTCGCCGCTCCCTTCGCTTCGGTCTCGGCGGTTGCTGGAAACCGATGACCGGCCCGGGTCTTGGAGTCGAAGTGGACCCTGCCCGACTGGAACGCCTCGCCGCCCAGCCATCCATCGAACTCCCATTCTGACGGCGAGAACTTGCCATCGGGGTGGCACGGTCTGGCGAAGTCAGGCCCTGGCTTTAGGGTGCGGCTGCAAACACGGCCTCGCTGCTGCGAGACCGTGCCACCCAAACTCTCAAATGATGCGGGCTATTTGGTCGATGGTCGCGGCAACACTACGCCAACCGCGCCCGACCCAGCGGGGCCTCTCGCACACTCGGCGTTTTGAGCATCAACCCGATCATCGCCGCGACCAGGCACGCCACTCCGGCAATCACGAACGCCGGGTACCACGAGTTCATCGCCGCATTCAGCGCCGCCGCCGAATCCGCCGCGCCCTCGACGGCCGCCCGGCCCGCCGTCTTGAACACGCCCGCCATGATCGGCCCGGCGATTCCCGCGACGCCGTACGCAGTGAACATCCAACCATAATTCCGACCGACGTTCCTGCTGCCGAAGAGGTCCGCCGTGACCACCGGAAAGAGCGCCAGCGCTCCGCCGAAATTGAAGCCGACGCTGGCCGTTCCGATGAACAGCAGCGCCGTCGTCCCGCCCATGTAGAAAAATGCGAGCTGTGTCCCGCCTTGCAGCAGGAACATGAGCACCATCGCCGCCTTGCGCCCGATAGCGTCGGAGATATAGCCCCACGCGATGCGCCCGAGACCGTTCAGGATGGGCAGGAATACGCCCGCCGCCGTGGCTGCCGTGGCCGCGGCCAATTCCACGCTCACGCCCGACCGCGCCTGCAGCGCGTCGCTTGCGAAAAGCTGGATGATCCCGATGACCATCAGCCCCGGCAGCGCCGCGCACACGTACATCACCCACAGCATCCAAAATTGCGGAGTGGCCAGCATCTGTCCGGTCTCAAAGTCCGGCGTGGCACGTTGCGCGGCCATCGCCGGCGTCGCGCACCAGCCCTCCGGCGCCCAGCCAGCCGGTGGGTTCTTCACCCACACCGAACCGATCATCACCAGCAGGAAGTAGATCAGGCCATAAACAATGAGAACGTTCGACACGCCTCCCAGCCGTACCAGGAGCGATCCTACCCCCGGCGCGGCCAGCTTGATCCAGATCAGCGCGCCGAAACCAAACCCCGCGACCGCCAACCCGGTCACAAGCCCCTTCTTGTCCGGGAACCATTTCACGCCGCAGGCGATGGGCACGACGTAGGCCATGCCGATTCCCGCGCCGCCTATCAGCCCGATGGTTACCAGCATCCCGGCAAAAAGGTGGCCGGGCAGGACTCGCTCGACGAGCCCGGCGGCGACGTAACCGACGGCCAGAAGCGCCCCGCCCCAGCGGACCACGCACGTCGGTCCGTATCGGACCTGCCAACGGCCCGCGAGGATGGTGAACAAGGCAAACGTCGCCAGCGCGAACGAGAAAATGACCTGGGTGCGGGTCTCGGAGAAGTTGAAGGGCGGCTTCATCAAGGCCTTGGTGAAGACCGACCATGCGTAGATCGCCCCGAGGCTGAGTTGGATGAGAACAGCCCCGACCACCACCCACCAGCGATTCATGATGTCTCGGCCACGTCTCGGGCTCCTCGTGTCCATTGTTGGTGTCTCCTCATAGTTGCAGCGTCAGGAATGGACCGGTGGCGACGAATGCCGGGCATCGATGCCATCAATCGAAGTAGCAAGGTGTTGATGCCCCCGTCGTGCGGCCTTGATGCGTCCACGCAGGAGCGGAAGTGCAATTCCCATGCCAGGGGACTCGGCCGGTCAGATTTTCACAGCCCCGCCGTAACGCGATTGACTTAACCCCTTGGCGGATATAGAGTAAGATAGGATCGCAGAGCGGGCCGTTGTATTCCTCGGCTCGTCCCGACTATAGGGTGCGAGATGGCCACTGAACCCATTGCCGTGGGGCAAAAGACCGGCACGGGCAGCGACAGTTACCTGTCGCGCGCCGTCGTGGATGCGCGTCTGGCCACGGCGGAGGAAATCAAAGCGGCCCTGGCCAAGCAGCAGAAGCTCAACGCCGCCGGCACGCCGATGCAGCTTGCCGAGGTCCTCGTCCGTCACGGGATCGTGACTGCGAGCCAGCTCAAGCGTCTCGCCAACCCCGCGGATGATTCGATGTCCGCCGGGATTCAGCAGATTCCCGGGTTTCAGATCATGCAGAAGGTCGGCGCGGGGGCGATGGCCAGCGTCTACAAGGCCAAACAGCTTTCCCTCGACCGCATCGTGGCCATCAAGATCCTCCCCAAGCGGCTCAGCGAGGATCCGGAGTTCGTTAAGCGCTTTTATGCTGAGGGCCGCGCCGCCGCCAAGCTGAACCACAACAACATCGTGCAGGCCATCGACGTCGGAGAGTTCGCCGGCTACCACTATTTCGTGATGGAATACATCGACGGCAAGACCGTGTACGACGAGCTCATCGCCCAGCGCGTCTATAACGAAAAGGCCGCCCTTAGCATCGTCACCCAGGTCGCCCAGGCCCTTGAACACGCCCACGCCAAGGGCTTTATCCACCGCGACGTTAAGCCCAAGAACATCATGATCACCAAGGATGGCACGGCCAAGCTCGCCGACATGGGTCTCGCCCGGCAGGCGAGCGACGTCGAAGCCGCCGAGGCCGAAAAGGGGCGCGCCTACGGGACCCCGTATTACATCTCCCCCGAGCAGATTCGCGGCGTCGTGGATGTGGACTTCCGGGCGGATATCTACTCCCTCGGGGCCACTTTCTATCACATGATCACGGGCAAGGTCCCGTTCGAAGGGGCCACGCCCTCGGCGATCATGCATAAGCACCTTAAGGAGCCGCTGATCCCCCCGGACCACCTCAACACCAGCCTTTCCACCGGTCTGGCGGAGATTGTCGAGCGGGCCATGGCCAAGGACCGCGACCAGCGGTACCTCAGCACGACCGACCTGCTCGTCGATCTGGAACGGGTCTCCCGCGGGGAGGCCCCGTTACAGGCCCGCAGCGGCTACAACGACAAGATGCTGGAGACGCTTGCCGACCGCGGCGGGGCGGCGGCGCAAAGCTATCCGGACGAGGCGCAAGAGCTGCCGCTTTCCGCCCCGCGAGCCGCCAACCTCCCGCTCATCCTGGCCGTCATCGGTGAGCTCGTCGTCATTCTGATCCTCCTCATAGTATTGATAATCAAGTAGGCCCCGGAAGCATCGATCGCGCGGAGCGCCGGCGGATCGAAAAGGGGTCCCGCATCGGCGGCAATCTCGGCGCGTCGAGGTCGCGCTTACGACTCCTATTCCGGCGAGTTCAAAAATTTTTTCCAAATCTTAAAAAAAAGTCTGGCAATCGCCCCGCGACCTCGGTAGCATTCCTCACGCCGCATTTAGCTTACAGGGAGGTAAGGTCAACTTCGCTTCTCTTTGATCGGCATGGATGCCGAACTCGAAACTACTGATCGCTCTCGACTCGCCTGGTCGGAACAAGGACGGTCTCGGGCTTCAACGCTTGCGCGAGCGTCGAGCCCGGCGTGAACAAAGGAATGTTCCCATGAAGACGGCTGCCCGGCGCGAGATAGATTCCCTTTGGAAGAAATACCTCACGGCTCGCTCTATCAAGCTACGTAACAAGCTCGTGGAGCATTACCGGCCCCTCGTTCACATGCAGGCGGCCCGGCTCTCGCAGAAACTCCCGGCCCAGATCAGCTACGACGAGATCTGCTCCGCCGGTTACGACGGCCTGCTCGAAGCCGTCCAGGCCTACGACCCCTGCCACAAGGCCAAGTTCGAGACCTTCTGCCAGCAGCGCATCCACGGCGCGGTCATGGACTGGCTCCGCTCGCTCGACGGTCAGTCGCGGACCGTCCGCAGCTTTGAAAAGGTCCGCATGCAGAACCGCGATGTGCTCGACTCCGACCTTGGCCGGCCGCCGACCGACGAGGAACTCGCCTCAAAGATGGGCATGAGCCGAGATCGCTACTCGGAACTCGCCCGCCTCTCGCGCCTGGGTCACGAGGTCCACCTTTCCGCCGTCCAGGGTGACGACGATGGCTTCCATCGCGGTTCCCCCAGCGGCTGGGATGTCGCGGACACTCAGGCCGTCGATCCGTCGGAACGTGTTTCCAGGCAACTACTTACGGACTACATCACCAAAGGGCTCAATCGCGAGGAGCGACTGGTTCTCGTGCTTTATTACACCGAGGGCCTCACCATGGCCGAGATCGGCCTGGTCCTCGACCTTTCCGAGTCTCGCGTCAGCCAGATTCATAAGGACGTGATCCACCGCCTCCGCCGCCGCTTCAAGACCGAGGCGACGGAACTGGTGGCGTAGAAAGTGCCCACGAGAAACCCCAAGCGTCCGGCGGTGTCGTTCGCGTTACCCAATTAGAGATTCGCCGGGATCTTCTGATCCTTTGGCGAATTCGGCGGTGACCGATACGCTTGAGCGACTTGATGGTCGCTGCGCTGATGTTCCTCCGCCAATTTGCGATTCTCCGCCCATCCTGATCGCTCCAACGATCACGGATATTTATCCCAAGCGAACCCTTCCTTGTTCGCCAACGGCCTACTTCCTAGCATTTTTGCACGAAACGTCGATTCAACGACATCGAGACGTCTATGAAGGGAGTAACCGCCATGGAGCGACTTAGAAAGGTCTGGCAGGAGTTCAAGGGCTTCGCCTTCAAAGGCAATGTGATCGACCTCGCCGTCGCCGTCGTCATCGGCACCGCGTTCAACAACGTCGTCAACGCCCTCGTCAAAAATGTCATCATGCCGCTCATCAGCTACGTCGGGCCGGTCACGGAAAGCTACCGCGGCTGGAAGATCGGCCGCATCGAGGCGGGTCTCTTCATCGGCGAGATCGTCAACTTCCTGCTGATCGCCGCTGCCCTCTTCTTCGTGATCGCCAAGCTGATCAAGTCAATCCTCCTGCGCGCCGGCCCCGCCCCCGCGCCCGGTCAGCCGACGTCGAAAGAATGTCCCTTCTGCCTCTCCGCGATCCACGTCAACGCCCGCAAGTGCCCGATGTGTACGGCTGACCTCGCGCCCGGGAAGCCACCGGCGCCCAGCCCCGCATAACGTGACTCACAAAATGCACGGGTATATCGTGCACGAATGTATGGCTGGTGATGCGGGTTCGAGATATACTTTGATGCTGAGTATCCGAGATATGCCACCAACGTGGGACCGGAGCCTGACGACATGCACCCGTTTGACCGAATAACGATTGATCCCCAGCTCATGCAGGGCAAGCCCTGCGTGCGCGGCATGCGAATTACGGTTGCGCTCGTGGTGAACCTGGTCGCGGCCGGGATGACCAAGGAGGAGATCATCCGCAGTTATCCCTATCTGGAGCCGGAGGACATCGCGCAGTGTCTTTCCTATGCCTCCTGTGCGGTGAACGAGGAGATCATGCCGTTTGACGAGACTGCCGATGCGGTTTCTGGCTGATATGGGCATTTCGGTGGACGTCATCGTCTCGCTTCGCGCCGACGGCCATGACGCGGTCCATCTTTTCGAGCAAGGATTCCATCGGATGGAGGACAACGCTGTTTTGCAAAAAGCAGCGGCCGAAAAAAGGGTATTGCTAGCGCATGATCTGGATTTCAGCAGATTACTCGCACTCCTTCATGGGAAAGGCCCCAGCATTATTTCGTTTCGGTTGCGCCGAATGACGCCGGCCAATGTCCTGGGCCACCTTCGTGCGGTGATGGAGCGATGGCCGGCGGAGTTGACTGCCGGTGCGGTCATCAGCGTTCGCGAAAACGCGGCGAGGTGCCGTCTCTTGCCGCTCGTGCCAGATGTCCCGAATCGACCAGAATGACTCGCTCAGGATTCCCACCGTCATTCGTCAGATTCGTCGAGACCTTCTGCTAACTTGTCCTTGCAGATTTCACGCAGGATCATCGTCGCGTAGCAACCCGCCGCGAGCGTGAACGCCAGCTCCACATAGGGCCCGTGATCGTCGGTCCCGGAGTCGACGCCCAGTTCGTCCAACGCAAAGCGCACCGGTCGCCGCGCCCCATGAACCTTCATGCCTTTGATAAAGCGGAACTCGTCGAGCGAAAGACCCTCCGCCGCGAGGATCGACTGCTCCACGCGGCCTGGCTCGCCCGACGCTTCGGTCATGCGATAGCCGAAGATCGGCCCCGTCGCCGAGATCTCGAACGCCGCCGCCCGCGGTGACTCCGCCGCCGCATCCTCGACGTGAAAGACCGCGCCGTTCTCATGCTTGTAGGCGAGGTCGCCCTCGATCACCTTGTCGATCTCTCCGATCCGCTCGGCCAGAAACCGATTGAACAGATGCGACTGGTACGCGCTGACGAAGAACTTCTTCAGCCGCAGGTCAACGGCAAACATCGCCCGCCGATGATTGCCATGCGTCTTCTCCATCACCCGGCAAGCCCGCGCGTTATCGCGAAAGCCATACGGCCACGCCTTCGCCGACGCGGCGAACTTGCCCTCTTCATAGAGCTGCCGCGCCTTGAGCACTTCGCCCGTATCGTGAGCCGTCGGGCGGCCCAACATCAGATCAATGACCGTCTGGGGATCATTCCGCAAGACCCCGCGCCCCAACTGCCACGTATCCCCGCGCGAGCCGAACCGCTGCGATCCGAAATAATTCGGCACCCCGCGGTGATGCAGGACGTCCAACACCGCACGGATATCCCCCAGGCGCCCCGCATCACTTTCGCGCAACTTGATCCGGAACCGGTTGCCCCGCAAATGGCCGATCTTCAACTTGTTTCGGTGCCGCGAGACTGACAGCACTTTGATCCGCGGAATCTCCAGTGCCGCCACCTTCGCCGGATCGACGTGCTCGACGCTCAGCATCTGCCGCGTCACGGCCCGTGCATCTTTCAGCCCCGCCAGCCCGATATCGCGCGACAGCACCCCCAGCGCCCGGGCAATGTCATTGACCGCGCGCATCGTTGCCAGACCCGCTTTTTCAATGACGAAATAACAATGATCGCCGCTGCCGCAGGGCTCATAGGCGGGAATCTCCTCAACGCGAAAGTCCTCATAGCGCCGCTTGATGGAGCCGGGGACGGCCGCGATGTCCCGCGTCAAAAAGGGGAGTGTTTCCGTCGCTATTTCCTGAGTCGTCGTCATGAAATGAGTGTAAATGGAGTTGACGCCGAAGGCTACCGATTGTTATAGTAATGTTTAGGTTGGCCGGGCGGCGTCGTCGTGTTCGCGTCGAGGTCCGCTCGTCCTTCTAGGCTTATGACGAAAATCGCCCACGGCCTCTCGCCCGCGCGGTTTTCGCCATCGGCCTGGAGCAAATCGTGCGACAGGTCGAATCATGAATCCGGAAGTATTGGATCGCTGCCAGGCGGCGATCGGTTATCGTTTCAAAGACCCCGCCATCCTCGCGTGCGCGCTGACGCACGCCTCCATTGCCCCGACGCGCCTGCAAAGTAACGAGCGTCTCGAATTCCTGGGTGACGCGATCCTCGGCATGGTCGTTTGCCGCTATCTCTTTGATCATTACCAGGAATATCTCGAGGGCGAGCTGACCAAGATCAAGTCGGCGGTCGTCTCCCGAAAGACGTGCGCGGAGATCTCCGAGAAGCTCGGTCTGCCGCAGTTTATGTTCCTCGGAAACGGAATCGCCGCCCGCAACAAGCTGCCCCTCTCCCTCTCCGCCGCCGTTTATGAATCCCTCATCGCGGCCATCGCCCTCGACGGCGGGTTGGAGCCCGTCACCGACTTCATCCTCCGGCACATGGTCTCGGCGATCGAGGACTCCGTGGCCAGCGAGCATCAGTACAATTACAAGTCGCAGCTTCAGCAATACGCGCAGCGGATCAGCGGCGCGACGCCTTCCTATGAGATGCTCGACGAGAAGGGCCCCGATCACAGCAAGTGCTTCGAAATCGCCGTCAACATCGCCGGACGGCGTTACACCAGTGCCTGGGGGCCCAGCAAAAAAGACGCCGAACAACGCGCCGCTTTCAACGCTCTGGTGGATTTGAAGCTACTTCCCGCGGCGGACCCGACGGGATGACTTGCCGGTTATTTTTCACTTTTCGGGTGGAACAAGCCGGTTTGCTTCCTCGATCAGCTTGTCAATACCCAAGTGCGGGATCATTTTTTGTCGTTCGCGAGTGTAATCGCCGACACCGGATTCATATTGAAGCATGAACCGCATGGCGTTAACAAATCCCAGCTCGCGAACCAACACTTCGAGTCCACGGCGACGGAGTTCAACTGGATTGGAGATGGTGGTCATGGGTTCAACTCTCTGAAAAGCGAAATCGGATCCATCACCCTGACCTTTATTGTATCACCCAGCCGCCCTGCTCGCTTAATAAAGTTATCATCCGTAGTGACTAAAACACTCGCTTGGTGGTACTCGGCCCAGGCGAGATGAAACGCGTCAAATTCTCCCAGTTCGTGCGACATGAATACTTCAGTCTGCTGGCGGACCGACGACGGAGTCTTGATTATCGGATTCTGTTGGATTAGCCATTCCTGTACCGCGGCCGCCCTCTTGGCATCCGGATTCCACGAATTCTCCAGATCATGCGCGACCGACCGAATCGGCTGAATTTTCCCTTCAGATGCAGCTTCAAGAAGCGAAAGGACCGCTGCCGTCTCGACAACAATGCGCGGTTGGACCTGTTCGTCAAATGGCCGCTTGAGACAACAAATGTCGAAGTAGACCTTCAAGAAGATCCTCAGTTCCTCTGCGCCTTAAGGACCTTTCGGAACCGCATCGCCTTGCGTTCGAATGATCCGCGGAAGATGCGCCGTCAGACGCTGCTTCGCCTCCAAATACATCGGCAGGTCGTCTTCATCCACATCTTCCATCGCCACCAGCTTGCGATAGCACTCGAGTGCCCGGGGAAAATCTCCGGCCAATTCGTTCGTGACCCCCAGCGCAAAGACCGTGTCGCATTCTTCCGGTTCGTCCTGATGCGCCGCTTCGAAAAGCCGGACCGCCGACGCATAATCGTCCGACCGGATTGCGCGCACCGCCGACTCGCCCTCTTTGCCGCGACCGACGATTTCATAGGTATACGCCACGCGCGTCGGCGCCATCATTCCCACGAACTCGCGGCAGGCCCGCTCCACCAGTTCCCCGATGAAATGATCCACCGGATCCAGATCGCCCTGGTCGATCATCCCGCCAAACAAAAAATCCGGGCTCTTCTTGTCCGTCTTCTGAAAGACCGGCGGAGAAAATTGCACGACGGTCGCCCCGGTCGTTGCATCAATCAACCGAAACGAACATTGCACGGTCAGATTCCGGCTGATTTCCTCGACCTCCCGGCTCGGAATGCCGAACCCGCCGCCTCCCGGCGATCGCTCGACTCTACGGCGCCGATACGGATTCTCATACGGGCCGCGCGGCCCGCCGGGTCCCGGACGATAATGAACCTCGCGCCTCGGCGGCGGCGCGCCTCCGAGCGGTCCTCCCAGTATTCCTGTCCAATCGATCGTCGATTTTGCCGTCCGCCTTGTCTCGATCTGAATGCGGATCGTGCTGGCAATCAGCCCCTGCACGGCGAGAAGCTTGCCGGCCCGCATGGCCGCGTCGCCCTCGACGATCCCCGCCAGTTGCAAGTCCTGTTCGTCGAGGATCTGTTTCGTTGCCCGGCGCTGCACGACCGTCAAGACGGATGGACCGCCCTCGGATTCTCCCTGCAGCATGGCTTCGATGATGTCCGCCGCGATCAGCGACCATTTCTTTTCCCGCGAGTTGCCCTTGATCCCGTCGATGCTCTCAACGCCCGAATCGATGACCGCTACGGCCTTGATATCGGGGGGCAGCGACCGGCCCGGCGACAGCATGTACGACACGGTGACGACTTGCTTTTCTTTCGAGGCGGCCGGCTGCACCGCCACCAAGACTCCGAGGCATGCGCTCAGGGCCGCAACACCGCCCAATCTCAACGTGCCACCTAGCCGATTCATGTCGGACTCCTTCCCCGAATTAAACCCTGGGATATTAGACCCCGATCCTCGCCACCATGTTAGCCCGACTCGCCGCCTCGGCCAATTGCATGGGAAGCGGCCTTCCTCAGCTATTGAGGATGCCGTTCGCACCGTTCTATCAGGCCCCAGAGCGCGTCAGGGCCGCACAGGCCGTTTTGCCGCGCTGACATTTCTACGGTACGATCTCACCCATGGAGCGAAGGACCCTAATCGCAGGACTTGTAATGGTCTGCCTCGTGAGCGGTTGCGTCAGTAGCCGCCCCTATCGCGCGAATCTCTCGTCGGACAACGCCACGGAGCGCATCATGGCCGTCAAGGCCGCAGGCGAAGCCAAGGACGCCGGCGCCGTCCCGCTGTTGGTCGATCGCCTGGAGGACGAGGATGCCGGCGTCCGTTTCTTCAGCATCATCGCCCTGGAGAAAATCACCGGCCGCCGCTTCGGCTACGACTACTCCCAGCCGAGCCGCGAGCGCGCCGCCGCCATCGTTCGCTGGCGCGACTTCGTACGCAAAGGCGAGTTCACCGCGGCAACGGAGCCTCCTGCGCCGCGATCCAGCGGCAACAGCCTGGGGAATCAAACGGGCATTGCCGCCCGACCGTAACGCCTACCGATAAATACTCCATGGATGAATCCCGCACCGTCGAGCTGAACATCACGTCCAACGCCCGCAGTCTGCCCATCGTGCGCGGTGCCGTCGAGAAGATGGCTCGCCTGGAAGGCTTCGGCGAAAACGACGCCCACGCGCTTATGCTGGCCATTGACGAGGCCCTGGCCAACGTCATCAAGCACGGCTACGATGGCGATCCGAATCAGCCCATCGCCATCACGCTCGAGCCCGTCCGGTCGTCGGACGGTCGGGCGGGAATCGCCGTTCAAGTGCGCGATCGGGGCCGGCAGGTCGATCCGAGCACGATTCGCAGCCGTGATTTGTCGGATATCCGCCCCGGCGGCCTCGGCGTGCATATTATCCAGTCGGTGATGGACGAGTACGACTACAGTTGTCCGCCGGATGGCGGAATGCTCCTGCGGATGGTCAAATACATCGGCCCCGGCACGCTCGCCGCGGCCGGCCATTAGCACGCGGGATTTTGTGGCAACATAAAGGCGGACTCGTTGTAGAAGAAAGACCGTAGACGACTGTTCCGCAGGGCAATGGGAGCGGCAAGAGGTTCTTCGATGGCCGACAGCAACAGCAGCCTCGTTAAAGATGTTCGCAAGGTGGAGGATGCGACGGTCGTGTCGCTCTCCGGCGATGTCGATCTGCATCAATCCCCCGCGCTGCATGCGGCCCTGGTGCAAGTGGCCGGCGACCGACCCAAGCGGCTCGTCCTCGATCTTTCCGCCGTGCCTTACATCGACTCTTCGGGCATCGGCACGTTTGTGGAGGTCTTCCGCCGCGTAAACGGCTACAAGGGCAAGATGATCTTCTTCGGCCTGTCCGACCGCGTCCGCAGCGTCTTCGAGATCACCAAGCTCGACAAGTTTTTCATCATCTGCCAGAACGAGGCGGACGCCGTCCGCGCGTAGCGGGGTGGCACGGCCTGCCAGCAGGCAGGCCGTGAACTTGTAACGGCAGGTCGAGTCCCCGAGGCCTGCCGCCTCACCCGCAGATCCGTACGATCTCGCAAATCCTGTCCATTCCCGCGTTCCGCATTACAATCGTCGCCATGGCGGACGCACCCCCATCCAGCCCAACCCCCGTCCAGGACGTTCTCGTCCGTGCCGTCGAGGTGGTCGGCGAAGGCGCGCAGAACCAGGTCAAGAAAACCCGCGGACTCGTGGAGTTCATCGGGGGCCTCGGCTATCTCCTCGGCGATACGGCGACCTGGCTGTTCCGCGCCGGCGTCAAGCGCGAAGTCCCCCTCGGCGGGCGCAACGTCCTCGCCCAGATGGTCCGCGTCGGCATCCGCAGCATCCCCATCGTCGCCCTTGTGCAACTCTTCATCGGGATGATCCTCGCCCTGCAGATGGCCCCGACGATGGAGAAGTATGGCCAGATTCAGCAGATCGCCACGATCGTCGCGATCGCCATGGCCCGCGAACTCGGGCCGCTCATCTCGGGAATCGTCCTTTCCGGCTTTGCCGGCGCCAGCATCGCCGCCGAACTCGGCACCATGGTCGAGGGTGAGGAGATCAAGGCCCTTCGCGCCAGCGCGCTGAATCCCATCCGCTTTCTCGTCCTGCCCCGCGTTATTGCGACCGTGCTGATGCTCACCATGCTCACGGTCATCGCGGACATCGTCGGCGTGGCGGGCGGGATGCTCGTGGGCACGCAGATCCTCGACATCGACGCGGGCGTGTACCTGACGACGACGCAAGTGGCGATCCTGCCGCGCGACTTCCTCTCCGGCATCATCAAGGGCCCGCTCTTCGGCCTCCTTATCGCGATCATCGCCTGCTACGAAGGCCTCAATGTCTCCGGCGGCGCCGAAGGCGTCGGCCGCGCGACGACGAACACGGTTGTGAAGTGCATCGTCGCCCTGATCACGGCGGATGTGATCGCGACGAGTTTGCTTTATGCTTTTGGACTTTGATAGGCTCAAGGCAACTCGATCGCCATGATCGATTTGCGATCCCGCAAGAATAGCCGCCCGCCAACAAGCGTCGGAATCGTCCACGCCGGTTCCTCAAGCAACTTCGTGCGGGCATGAAGGGCGAGCCCCTTCTCTCCGGGCGTCGCCAAGAGTAAGTGGCCCGACTCTTCAAGCATGAGCAACTTCCCGCCTACGCGAAGCAGTCCCGCGCGGCCGACGTCGCGGGTCTGCCAGACAATGTTCCCGCTCTTGACGTCGATTGCACGATCTTAAGGAGGCGTGTTCCCGCCACGCCCTCCGATGACACAAGAAGCGTTTGGTCCGTTCCCCAGATCGGATTGGGTACATTGTTCCGCCATTGCCCTTCGTGGTGGTGGCGCCAGAGGAGGTCTCCGGACTTCGGGCTCAGGCCGACAACTTCTTTGGCCATCAGACAAACGAGTTGAGCCTGCCCATCGACGTCGATGAGAATGGGCGAGCCGTAGCTGTTCTCGAAATCGTGCCGCCTCCAACGCGTGCGGCCGGTAGCTTGATCAAATGCGACGAAGGCCGCGCCCGGTCCCCCGACGGGAAGGATAATGGTCTCTTCATGGGCGATCGGACTGTTCGCATAACCCCAACGCGGTAGCTGGCCTTTGAATTGCTTCACAAGTTCGACCGACCATTTGAGAACTCCGGTACTCTTTTCCAGGCACGAAAGTCGCCCGTTGAAGCTGACCGCATATACTTGGGTTCCAACAATTAACGGCGTAGAACGCGGGCCATAACCGTAACGCGACGCGAATTGGGCTTTGTCGATCGGGTCTGTATAGCGGCATTCCCATATCTTGTCGCCACTCTCCGTGTCGAGGGACACGATGAACTCCTCGTCACCTTCGCGGTACATGGAAATGAGTCTTCCCCCGTCGACGACGATGCCGGAATATCCGTCGCCGAAGGCCCGTGACCAAATCCGCTTGGGCCCGTCCTTGGGCCATTCGAGTGCGAGTTCGACGGAATCACACCTAAAGTCGCGCCGCGGCCCGCCGAATTGAAGCCACTGACCTGACGCCGGCGAAACAGCCGAACTCAAAATTGAAATGAAAAGGGAAAGGTAATGGCAAACGCGTGACATCCAAAATGCAATGCTATGCTGACAGTCGCAGTGTACCGGCCTCGGTCGTGGGAGCGGGAACACGCTCTCCATGAAACCGCATACTCTCGATGTGTAACGCCACGGCCTCCTTGATTCGTTTTTCAACGATGGCCCTTGTCTTGCCGGTGGCGACACAGCCCGGAAGGTCGGGGAGATACGCCGACCAGTTACGCTTTCCGCGTTCATAGATGACGGTGTATTTTTTCATCGCCGTTCCTCCAATTGGGCTTGGCGCCAGATGCTCTTCAGCGTCTTGGGGTTAATATCTTCGTTCATATGACCCGCAACTGTTACCGTTCCTTTTTTCGTCGGGTGCCGAAATTGCCGATGGCTTCCACGAATACGGTCGATGCCCCAGCCATCCTTCCGTAGAATCTTTAGCACCTCCCTGACCTTCATCTGCTCTACCTTAGCACTCGGTCTACAGCTTCACAATCTCCCCATAACTCTCCGGTCGGCGATCGCGGAAGAACTGCCACGTATTCCGCACCTCGCGGATCAGGTCGAGATTCAAATCCGCCACCACGATGTCATCCTCCAACCGCTTGCCCTGTGCGACGATCTGGCCGCGCGGGTCGCAGAAGTAACTCTGACCGTAGAACTCCCCGATCCGCCACGGTTCCTCGACGCCGGGGCGATTAATTGCACCGACGTAATACTGATTTGCCACGGCGTGCGCCGGCTGTTCCAGCTTCCACAGATACTCGGAGAGTCCCGCGACCGTCGCCGACGGGTTGAAGACGATCTCCGCCCCGTTCAGCCCCAGGCACCGCGCCCCATCCGGAAAATGCCGGTCATAACAGATATAGACGCCGACCTTGCCGACGGCCGTGTCGAAGACGGGATAGCCGAGATTGCCCGGCCGGAAGAAAAACTTCTCCCAGAAGCCCGGCGCGACGTGCGGGATGTGCATCTTGCGATACTTGCCGAGATACTTGCCGTCGGCGTCAATGACCGCAGCGGAGTTGTAATAGACGCCCGGCAGGTCCTCCTCGTACATGGGGACGACGAGTACGATCTTGAGCCGCCTGGCCAGATCGCACATCAGCTTGACCGTCGGCCCCTCGGGGATCTTTTCGACGAGGCTGTACCACTTGGTGTCCTGGTCGCAGCAGAAGTAGGGGCCGTAGAACAGTTCCTGGAGGCAGACGACCTGCGCCCCCTTCTTCGCCGCCTGTTCGATCAGGCCGACGTGCTTATCGACCATCGACTTCTTGATCTTCTCAATCGGCGCCGTACCCGGCTCGGACAACGTCGCCTGAATCAGACCGCCTCGGACAATGCGTGGCATGGGGATTCCTCCGAATGAGCAAAGCCCCATTCTATAGGCGAGACGTTTCGATGGCACGTGGCGAGATCTGGCCGAAAACACAGGGACCGCACAGGCAAACTCGCGTTCACCCGGCGGTCCCCAGTCGGACGGCTATGTGAGCCGTTGGACCCTGGACGCGCCGCATCGCCGCCGTCATCTTCCACTCGCGGCGAAGCGGCGGCGCGTCAGGGGTTAGCTCTTTTCCTGAACCGTGATCTTGAACTGTTCCGTCGCGCTCATTCCATCCGGGCCGGTCACCGTCACCATGGCCGTATGCTCCTTGACCAGATCGGCGGTGTCCGTCGCGGTCAGCACGAACGTGCGCTCGTTGCCTTCGATCTCATTAGCGCCCTCGGCGACTTTCACGCCATTGGGCAGGTCGCTGAAGCGCACCGTCACGGGCGCGTCGAAGTTCTGCCGCGTCACCACGACAGATACTTTTTCCGTGCTGCCCCGGACGATCTTCGAATCCATCGGCTTGACCAACGTCAGCTTCTTGCCGGCCGGACCCTCGACGGTCGTTTTCTCGCATCCCGCCGCCAGGAAACACACGCTTACGCAACACAATGCCAGGTTTCTCAACATAATGACCTCCCTACGGCCTAATGCCGTATGAGAACCACATCACTCGCCGGGACGCTCGCGACACGCGAGCCCGACTCACACCGTTAGTCCTTCTCCTTCACCGTCAACCGGAAGGATTCGGTCGCGCGGATGCCGTCGGGGCCTTCGGCCGAGACGAGCACGACGTGGTTGGACACCAGGTCCGCGTCATCCCGCGCTCGCAGAACGATCTCCACCTCGTCCCCGCTCGTGGAGCGCGGCGCATCCACGGCCTCGACGCCGGAAGGCAGATCGGAAATACTCACGTTGACGGGGTCACTGAAATTGTCCCGCCGGAGATTGATCGTCACGGTCTCCGTGCCGCCCCGGGTGATGTCCTGGATCTTCGGCTGGGCGATGGTCAGTTTTTCGCCATCATCGCCATGCACCGTGGTCTCACCCGTTCGTCGAGTGCTCGATTCGTATCCACAGCCCGCCGCGAAAAGGGCTGTGCCGCACGCTACCACCAAGATGGATCGCAACGCGTTCATCGTCCTTCTCCTTTCATCCTGTTGCGGATCGGCGCCCCGAACCAATGTCCGGGGCGCCGATCGCGCGAAGATCAGAATCGGTACCCCAACAGATAGAAAATCAGCAATACCAGCAGGATCGTTCCGACCAGCCCGCCGGGGGCGTAACCCCATTGGCGGCTGTAGGGGTAAACCGGCAACGAGCCGATCACCATAATCAGCAGAATGACCAAAAGGATGGTAATCATGGTCGTACTCCCCGCGAGCCGGCCGTCCGCAGCACGGCATTCGCGACATAACAAGTATTGCGGGCCATCCTGTATTCACGATGAAACCGGACTGAATTCGATGTAATATGGCGTCGGCGCGTATCCAACGCGGGAAATTATGCGCACGGCCGTATTAATTCATTGGAAAACGGGCGAGATGGCCGAGCGCGCCGCGCGCCTGCGCAGCGCAGGTTATCGGGTCAAGCCCTGCGCCGTACTGGATGGCGACTCCATGCGCGCGCTGCGCGACACTCCACCGGCGGCGTTTGTGATCGACCTGTCGCGATTGCCGTCACACGGTCGTGCCGTCGCGATGGCACTCCGCCAGCAGAAGAACACGCGCCGCGTCCCGCTCGTCTTTGTCGACGGCGCGCCCGACAAGATCGCACGTGTACGTGGGGATCTGCCCGACGCCGTCTATACGACCTGGAGCAGGGTCGCGACCGCGGTCCGCCGGGCCATCGATGAAAAACCGGAAAAGCTCGTCGTGCCGCGGAGTACCAGCGGATACTCGGGCACTCCGCTGCCGAAAAAACTCGGCGTGGACGGCGATCGCTCGGTCATCCTGCTGCATGCGCCCAAGGGATTCGAGGCCCTCATCCGCTCCAAGGACGGCACGTCCCGCATCCGCCGCGGCGATCGCGGCCTCGCCGACGTCGTCATCTGGTTCGTCAAGAAACGCAACGAGTTGGAGAGTCGAATTGGGGCGGCGAAAAAGGCTATCGCGGAGGGCGGCGCGATCTGGATCGTCTGGCCCAAGAAAACCTCGGGCGTCGCGTCCGACCTCAGCGAATCCATCGTCCGCACGACGGGCCTCAAAGCCGGGCTCGTGGACTACAAGATCTGCGCCATCGATGACACCTGGTCCGGCCTGAAGTTCGCTCGGCGGAAGAAAAAACCCGGTTAGAGATTCGTGTCCACAGCGCAATATCGACGATTGAGAATGAGTCGAATTCGATGAAGCTTACGCTGCCCCGCATCCTGCTGCTCACCTTCGCGGCCATGTTCGTGTGGTCGGGCATCGGCCCTGCCGACCGCTTCACGTGGTGGCTGGAAGTGGTGCCGGCCCTCATCGGCGTACCCATCCTCGTTTTCACCTATCGCAGATTCCCGTTTACCTCGCTTTCCTATTGTCTCTTATGGGTGGTCGCCGTTGGCACGCTCATCGGCGGGCATTACACCTATTCCGAGGTACCCGCGTTCAACTGGTTGAAAGATTGGTATGGCTTGGAACGAAATTACTATGATCGCGTGGGACATTTCGCTCAGGGCTTCTGCCCGGCCATTCCCATGAGAGAGATCCTGCTCCGCCGCACCCCGCTCAAGTCCGGCGGATGGGTGTTTTTCCTGGTAACGTGCTTTTGCCTGGCGCAGGCCGCTTTGTACGAACTCATCGAATGGATCGCCGCCGTCTCCTTCGGCTCCGGCTCGACTGCCTTCCTCGGCACCCAGGGCGACCAGTGGGACGCCCAATGGGACATGGCCCTGGCCTTCGTCGGCGCCATGATCTCGATGGTGATGCTCACCAAGCTGCACGATCGCCAAATTCGCCGCCTGTCGCGATCACACTAACTTTGTGGGGCCCGCTGCGGCGCGTGCAGAATCGCCGTGGCGATCATGCGCATCTGCGACGAGCAGGCGAAACCCCAGAGCGGCCGTCATTCGTTCGGCAAGACTAACGATTCTTCCAGGTCTCAAAGCGCAGCCAGGCGGTCTGGAATACCTCGCTTCGATTCAATCCTCTCAGGCCAGCGTCATCAACGACCGGCGTCCAAACCATCGGCAACGAGTCACGAATCGCTTTTCGTATCGACTTCCAAGTTCGCTGCAGCTTCTTGTACTCGGCCGTTGGCCGTATGTTCGCGCCATAATTGGGATTCTTGACTTCGTCCCATCCCACGAAGTTCATGCGGCCACCATAGCGCGCGCCAATTTCCCAATATCCGGCATCAGGCGGCGTCCAGATTTTGGCCTGGAGATCAAAAAAGCCCGCTGTTTCGACACGCTCCATGAGTTCGGCTATCATGCCTTTGTTCGCCACCGCCGATTCGACGCTGAGAACTGAAAAATCGCGACATCTCCAGCGAAGCACGTAGCCGTCCTGCCAGAACGCAAGATCGTATTCTTGTGTCTGAGACCCCCTCGCGTTTCCAAACGTTTCGTGAAGTATTAGGACGGGAGTCCCGGTACTGGGGCTCGCCTCAGGGTTGACCAACGATTGAGTCGCGCTGTCGCGATTCTCTAAATCGGCTTTTGGCATCGTGGACGGTATCGCTTCCGGAGTCGCGTCGCGATTTGAGCAGCTTGCGAGCACGAGAAACAGCGATGCAATACATACCGAGTATCTTACTTTCATTACGCGGCCTTGGTGCAATCCTGCGCCGGGCATTCCGGTAGCAACCAGTCGCCCCTTTTTCGTCGCTGACATTCCGCGTATGATAATGCGTCCGAAACGAAGATACTACTTTGGGAGCGACACGATGCCCGCCACCGCTGCTCTTCCACGAATCCAAAGCGTCCGCGTTTTCGCAAGCGGCGAATACATGGAGTCTAGGTCCACCCGCCGCGGGCCCGTCTTCAACCCTTCGACCGGCGAACAGATCGCCGAGGTCCCGTTCTGCACCGCCGCCGAGGTCGACGCCGTCGTCCGCGCCGCGCACGACGCCTTCCCGAAGTGGCGTGACACGCCCGTCGTCGAGCGGGCCCGCGTCATGTTCCGCCTCGTCGCGCTTCTCGAGAAAAACGCCGACAACCTCGCCCGCACGATTTCGCTCGAACATGGTAAGACTCATGCCGAGTCCGTCGGCTCCGTCCGCCGCGGTATTGAGATGGTCGAGTTCGCGTGCAGCATCCCCACGCTCTCCATGGGCGACACCGTCCACAACCTGGCGCAGGACGTGGACTGCGAGACTTTTCACTACCCCCTTGGCGTTTGTGCCGGCATCACGCCCTTCAACTTCCCCTTCATGGTCCCGCTGTGGATGTTCCCCATCGCCATCACCTGCGGCAACACCTTTGTCCTCAAGCCCAGTGAAAAAGTTCCACACTCCGCGATGCGCCTCGCCGAGCTGCTCGTCGAGGCCGGTCTGCCCCCGGGCGTCTTCAACGTCGTCCATGGCGACAAGGAGGCGGTCGATGCGCTGCTGACTCACCCGCTCGTGCAGGCCGTCAGCTTCGTCGGTTCCACGCCGATCGCCAAATACATCTGGGAGACCGGCACGAAGCACGGCAAGCGCGTCCAGGCCAACGGCGGCGCGAAGAACCATATCCTCATCATGCCCGACGCCGACATCGAAAAATCCGTCGCCGCCCTGCAATCCAGCGCCTTCGGCTGCTCCGGTCAGCGCTGCATGGCGGGCAGCCTCGCCATCGCCGTCGGCAAGGCCGCCGACCCCGTGGTGAAGACGCTTGTCGCGAACGCCGATCGCATGACAGTCGGCCGCACCGATCGGCCGCATGAAGTGGACATGGGCCCCGTCGTCACGCGCCAGCACCTCGACGGGATTCTCGCCAACATCGAAAAAGGCGCGAAAGAAGGCGCGAAGCTCGCCCGCGACGGTCGCTCGATCAAAGTCGCCGACGCCCCCAACGGTTTCTACCTCGGCCCCACGATCTTCGACCATGTCTCCCCGGAGATGCACGCCGCGAAATGCGAACTCTTCGGCCCGGTACTCAGCGTCTCGCGCGTCGCCACGCTCGACGAAGCCATCGAGCAGACGAACAAGAGCCCGTTCGGCAACGGGGCGGTCATCTACACCCGCGACGGTCACGCCGCCCGAGAGTTCAAGCACCGCGCCGGCGCCGGCATGATCGGCATCAACGTCGGCGTCCCCGCCCCGATGGCCATGTTCCCCTTCACCGGCGCGAAGGCCAGCTTCTTCGGCGACCTGCACATGCAGGGCAAGGAAGGCATCGCCTTCTACACGCAGCAGCGGATGATCATGTCCCGCTGGCAACCCGGCGGAGCGGGGGGGGAGTTCGTGACGACGCGGGGATGATGTCATTCGCTAATGTTGTCTGTGATATAATGGGTTGGGTAGTTTTGAAGGGCCTGGGTTGGGAGTTGAGCGTATGCACGAGATTCATCCGAAAATCCTGACCGACGATAAGATGCAGCCCGTGGCCGTACAGATCGACTACGCCGATTGGCTTGAAATCGAAAAGCTCCTGAATCTCGACCGGGCGAATGGTAAGCCTGTTGACCTGTCGCGATTCACCGGCACGTTGAAATGGGGCGAGGACGCGGTTGCCTATCAACGGCGCGTGCGAGAATGCGACCTTTTCCCCAATTAATTCCGAGAAAGATGGTCTTTGCAATCCTCGCGACACAAAAAGGTAAGAAGTAAGAAACGCACTCATGGGGCAAAGCTACCGGGCAGGGCTCTTGAAGAAGCCGTTTACAAGTTCGCAGCCGCTCTTGACCCGGGATGCAAAGTTTTTTTCGATCACAAAGTTCCTGACAGGGATACCGGCCAACTGCGACAAGTCGATGTTTGGATGGAAGCCGAGATAGGTGGTCACTATCCAATATCAGTCTTAGTCAGTTGTAAGGATCATGGGCGTCCCATTAGTGTTACTCACATTGAAACGCTTCAAGGAGAAATCCGCTCTACAGCAGCTACTTGCGGCGTTATTTATTCTCGATATGGGTACACAAAATCTGCACAGTTGAAAGCTTTAGCCAACAACATTGTTTGTTGTCGCTTGTTTCAGAGTCAACCAGCAGACTTGCCGGAGATCATTCCATTTCCAACATACGCTTGCAAACCCAGATTTTGCTTTCAAATCATCTCTATTGCAGATTCATTCACATGCGAAACCTGGAACGCACTTTTTGATCTAAAGACCCTTCCTGATTCTGACCTCAATATGCTAGAGGTCATCTGCGACGACTTCAGGAAGCGAGAAAAGGAAGAGGTTAAGAAGACACCTAAAAGAAAGTTTCCAGCTGACTGGTTTCAAGATTACTCAATTTTCCGAAGAGAACAAGACGAATTATTGTGCAGTTTTCGAGTACATGGAATATGGGGAAAACACCGTGGACGCACACAAGCTTATCTGCTAAACGGATCGTATTGTTTGACATCGTCTCAGTTCTTAGGCTCTCAAGCGGGTCCTATCCTTGACACAAAGGGAAAAGATCCCGGTGAAGACTGGGAAGAGATTATTGCAATTCCGGACACACTTCCCAATCAATGCATACTCGCAATTCTGACCGGCGGGGATGTCGCTGGCGCAGCCCGAGAGAATCTGGGGCCGCAGCCCCTTCGCGTTAAGCTGAATGACTCAGCGCGTGAAAAATCTGTTTCGTAACTTTCAAAAAAATCAGTGTTGCGAAAAACATCCACCCCGCCAAGCTCCGCAATAACGGTCTCCGCCGTCGTATAGTCGATCCAGCCCCTCGCTCGTGCGAGAATCCTTTCTCGCACGCCCTCCCTTGAAAACCCTGTCTAGTTTACAATTTTGATTCGATGTCTACCTTAGAAGAGCAAATCTGCTCCCTCGATCTTCCATGCGTAGGGTCCAACGTTTACGCCGGGCGCTTTCGCGACTTTTCCATCGCTGTATCCCAGAAGGAAAGCCCGCCACAAAAGCTCGACCACGGCGAAGTCGTAACATCTCCGGCGGTCCTGACTCTTCAAATCAAGTATCCCTCTTGTCCTCATGCAGCGCCGAATGGAAACGCTGGCTCTTGGGGCGAGACCATCGACGCGCTGGTCGCCAGCCGCGATGCTCGAATTGTCGTGGATCAACGCAGGACCATCCTCTTTCTCTATGATGCTGACAAGGTGTTGGGTACGATCGAGCTTCGCAATATTGTCGAACGAATCATCGACCGGCTCCTACAACTGCGCGTGGTCCCCGGCGGCAACCGCTGCCACGAATGCCTCAACAACCCGGTTGATGGGCCGACCCTCATGGAAGACCGTCTGACTCAGATCTGCGAGGACTGCCTCGCGCGACGCATGGCGCTCCGCGACGAGCAAACGCAGCTTACGTCCGCCGGGGTAGCCGGTCTCCTCCTGATCGCACTTCCCTGCGTTGTAATCGGTGCCCTGATTTGGGCCGGAATCTGGATCGCCTGGGATTCCCTGCTCGGCCTTTTCGTCGATCCAGGAAAGAAACTCCGGGTCTTCGTGCCCCACATTGTCGAGATAGTGGTCGTTGCCCTGGCCGGGGCCGCCGTGGCCTGGCCCGTCGCCTGGCTCATCCGCCGCATCCCCAGTCGAGGCGATCTCTTTGCAGGCGGCGTCGGCCTGGTTTACTGCCTCGCGGCGATCTTGTTGGGAGAGCTGGCCTACTGGACTTGGACCGTTCGTCGTGAAGTCGGTGGCGTGGAATTGGTATCCATCATTCGCGCCCTGCCGGCGATCTGGTGGGACAACGGCATCCACACGTTTATCCGCGCGGGCGTTGCATTTCTCGCCGCCTACCTTACCTTTGTCTTCTCGCGGCCCAAGGTAACGCCGCTCGTAGACTGACCCCGACGAACCACGATGTACGCAACCGAGAATATCTTTCCGGATTCCCCTTGCCTTTCCCCAGCCTCGCGCCTATGATGTTAGGGTATTGTTAGGACGGGCGTCGAGGAAAAAGGTCCTCGATCGCCGCGCGGAGTCCTCGCATTGCGTGAGGAATTTCAACTTTATCAGGCAAATTCAACATGTTTTTTTCTTTGAATCGATGGGCTCGACCTCGCTACCCCGCCTCACCGCGCCTTTGGCCGCGATCGGTGTTCAGATGCGCCGTCGGTGGAGATTTTGCGCTCGTTTGCGGTCAATTGCGCGTCCAAACTATTCGCAGGCGCGCCCGTGCCTTCCCTTAATCCCTAGAATAGATTCATGCCCCCGCTCTCCCGCATCCATGAAACCTGCCTCTACGCGATCGACCTCGCCGCGATGGAGCGCTTCTATACAGCCGTCCTCGGCCTGCGAAAGGTCTCCGAAATGTCCCCGCGCGGTCTAACGTTCCGCGTCAATGCCCAAAGCGTCTTGCTGGTCTTCAATCCCGCACTGACGAAGGAGCCCCAGCCGCAAGTCCCCACGCACGGCGCGACCGGCCCCGGTCACTGCGCCTTTTCCATCGACCCCCTCGACGTGGACGCCTGGCGCCAACACCTGGCCGCCTACCACGTGCCCATCGAAAGGGAAACGACTTGGGAGAACGGCGCGATCTCGCTCTACTTTCGCGACCCTGCCAACAACTCCATCGAACTCATCGCCGGCCAACTCTGGCCGCCGTAAGATCATGGCCATGAAAGCCAACCCTATCCTCCCCCGGCTCCGCAAGCTCTGTCTCTCACTGCCCGCCACGACGGAAGTCAAAGCGTGGGGTCATCCCACCTTTCGCGTGAACGGCAAGATTTTTGTCGGTTACGGGGACAAGACGACACAGAAGTTGGGCGGTCTCACGAACCGCGTGGAGACCCTGCCGACGATCGGCGTCAAGGTCGGCAAGGCGCGGCAGAAGGAGCTGCTCCGCGACCCGCGATTTGCCTACGCCGATTACGTCGGCCGCTTCGGATGGGTCACGATGACGCTCAAAGGCCGCATCGACTGGAACGAAATCGCCGGCCTGGTCCTGACCAGCTACCGTCTGATCGCGCCGAAGAAGTTGCTCTTGAGGATGGATCGCAAGCCTTCTGGCCCACGTAAGAAACGGAAACCTGCCGCCACTTGACAGTCCGCGCAACCCCGGCCAAGGTGCGCCGCACGCTGGCCCAACGCGGCCGGTCAGGAGGATCGAAAAGCATGACCAACGCATCCGTCATCCGCGAGACGAACGTCCCGGGCCGTGCCGTTCGCCGTGGAAAGGTCCGCGACATCTACGACCTGGGCGAGCGCTTGTTGATCGTCACGACCGACCGGCTCAGTGCCTTCGACTGCGTCCTGCCTGATCCGATTCCCTATAAAGGACGCGTCCTGACCAGCCTGAGCCGCTTCTGGTTTGAACGGTTCGCCCCCATCTGCCGCCACCATCTCATCGAAGTCGTTGACCGTCAGGCCCCGCCGGGGTTCGAGGCGCTGGCGACAGACCTGCGCGGCCGAGCAATGTTATGCAAAAAGGCCCAGGTCGTGCCGATCGAATGCGTCGCCCGCGGTTACCTCGCGGGCAGCGGATGGAAGGAGTACCAGTCGAGCGGAATGGTCTGCGGTGTCCAGTTACCCCCCGGCCTGAAGCAGTGCGATCGGCTGCCGGAGCCGATCTTCACGCCCGCGACCAAGGAGGAGAACGGCCACGACATCAATATTTCCTTTGAACAGGCCTGCGAGATGGTCGGCGTGGCCGTCATGAAGGAGCTGCGCGACAAGACGCTCTCGCTCTACACGCAGGCGGCGAACTACGCGCAATCGCGCGGGATCATCCTCGCGGACACGAAGTTCGAATTCGGCCGCACGACGGACGGCCTCATCCTCATCGACGAGGCCTGCACTCCGGATTCCAGCCGCTTCTGGCCTGCGGACAAATATCAACCCGGCCGCGATCAGGAGAGCTTCGACAAACAGTTCGTCCGCAATTATCTCGAAGGTCTGTGCGCCAAGGGCGAGTGGGACAAGACCGATCCCGCGCCGCGACTCCCGCCCGACGTGATCGAAGCGACCAGCGCCCGGTACATCGAAGCGTACGAACGGCTGACGGGCGAGAAGTTTATTTGTTGACGTTTCCGCCGCCTGGCCTGCGATCGCGTATGGCCTCAAGTTCAATGGCGGCCTGCAGATCTTTGGGGCGGCCCAGCGCACGCTTGGAGCGAATGAGACCATCAACGCTCAGGATACGGCACGACACTCCCCCAACATCCGCGAGTTCCGAGTTGCCTTTGACCGCTTCAAAGCCGCCGATTCCGCTGATCTCGCTGAGGATGTCAATCTGTCCTAGTCGGGTCACGAGATACAGATTCCTGTAGCCCGCGAGTTGGCGCGCATCCAAGGGAATGGGGCGGCGATCGGGCGTCATTCGCCAACGCGGTTCGAGATCGCCCAGTGCCTCAAGAATCCGCTGTAGATTGAGCGGATCGAGCGGAGCGCATAAGTCGATGTCCTCGGTAACGAGCGAGACGCCGTGAACGACAGCCGCCGAGCCGCCGACCAGGACGAAATCAACGCGCTGGCGGTGGAGGCGGTTCAGGAAGTCGAGGATCATATCCGTAGTGGTCAATAGCGGCCTGTCGAAGGACGCGGACAAATTCCAAGGCCTGATCGTGTCGTTGTACACGCTCCAACAGGCTCAGCGATAGCAGGTACTCCGTCTGGCTTACGTCGATGCCATAATCGATGGCGGCCTGCCATGCAGGGCCGTACTCCGCAATCCCATCGGAGATTTCAGTTTCGTCGCTCATTATCCTCATGATAGGGCCGCTTTGTGCGGGTATAAAGCGCGGGATGGATTCGCGTTTGCCTGATCGACCTGAGGCGCTGGACTACGCCACCCTTCCGCGGTCGCCCGCGCTTCGCCGCATACTTGGGCCGATCAGCGTGGTCGCCATCGGCGTGGGCCTGGGTCGGTTTGGCCAGTCCGTTCCAGTTGTCGCATGTGTTCGGCGAGCCGTCATTATCGCCGTCGGGCGCCGCTCGTTCCGCGGCGGTCAAGCGCTCAGGGGCAGCCGCCGTTCAGAACACACGACACAAACTGCTCCGTGTCGGCTGGGTCTGTCAGGCTGTCCAGATTGATGTCGCCGTTGAGGGCATTGCAGCTTGGATGCTCAGCGGCGTAGCCCGACGGATCCAGCATTGCTTGCGCAAAGCCGTCAACATCCAGGCCGTCCACTTTTCCGTCGCAGTTCATGTCGCCTGTCTTCGGCTGTACGGGAACATTCGCGGTGAAGACGCCCGTCGTGCCGCCCTCGAAAGTCAACCCGATTACCATCTGCCGGTTCGAGTTATAGCAGCGTCCCTGACCGCCGTTGAGGGATGCATGGATGTAGCCGCCGCTGATGGCCCTCATATCGCCACCACCGACATCGAAAAGATCGCCTTCGCGCACGATCAGGAGCGGGCTGCTTCCCGCATCTTTGAGCCAGAGACTCTCATCGTTCCCGCCATTCACACCCGTACCGCTCAAATATGTCATGAATGGCATGCTCGCCGACGGGTGAGGACCGAAGAATGAAACACTGCCTATGGTCGCTCCGGAAAGGCCGGTAGCAGGCGTCTCTGGAATGACCATGGCACTTCCGCCCCCTCCGCCTCCGTATCGCCAGAGACCGGTGCCGGGAGCGATCGAGCCGTCGCTGTACATCAGCCCGGAAATAAGAGTGATGGCGCCATCGTCTTGTATCGAAATAAGGCCGACGTTGGTGCCGTTCAGCGTCAAGTACCGCCCGACGGCGCCAGGCGCCGCGCTGCCCTTGCGAACCACCAGTTCCACCGCTCCCGGCGCCCCCGACCAGACGCCTCTGTTATTCATGAAATCGACGCCATCCCCCATCAGCGAAGCCCCGAACGCCACCTGGCCCGACGCATTCATCCACGGATCGTATAGGTATTCAAACAAGACGCCTGTTCCCGGAGCAGCGGTATTGGTGAGCGCGAGGAGTTCAAGTACGCCTCCACTCCAGCGCCAGATTCCACGGCCGCTGGTGCAATGCCCCGCAAAGACTACTTCTCCGGCCGCGTTCATCACGGGAAGGGGGTAAGCCTCAAACTGGTAGTTAAACAGATCGAACACGCCACCGGTGCCGGGGGCGGTATCCCCCTCGCGGGCGACGAGCTGTAACGCGCCTGGCGCGCCGGCCCAGATTCCTGCGTCGTTCGAGCTGTCCACCCCGGGGCCGGTCAGATTGGCGCGGAAAACGATCTGGCCCGCGTCGTTGAGCATCAGCCAGTTTTGCATGCCACCTGAGAAAACGACTCCTGCCGGTGTGCCCGGCGCGCCATTGCCTGCCCGTGCCGCCGGGGCAATGGCGCCTGGCGCCCCCACCCAGATCCCCGTGTTGTTCGTTGAGTCAATCCCCGCTCCGGTGAGCGCTGCGGAAAAAGCGACTATGCCGGATGAATTCACCCATGGGAAGAGCCACCCGTTTCCGGTGAAGACGCCGGTTGTTCCGGGCGCCGCGCTTCCTTCTCTCGCTACGAGCTGAATCGACCCCGGCAGCCCGGACCAGAGACCCTGGTCGTTCGAGGTGACGCCGGTCAGCCAGCCGGCAAATGCGACTCGCCCGCTGTTACTGATCACGGGTGGGTAATAATAGGAAAAAAAACGGCCGGGGATCCCGGGCGCCGCTTGGCCGGACAAGCTAACCGCCTGAAACGACAATCCGCCGCCCGCCAGGGCAGTATTCATGACGCACGTCGTGACACCCGCCAAGGCTACGATGATTGGTCTGATGATTCGCATGTGATTTCTCCGGGCGGAGTTCTCAATTCGAACGGGCTCGTCGGCGCCACCCTGGGGTTGCTTCCACCGTCGCCCACGAATTAGTAAAGGACATACCCCTTCGGCGCGCTCCAACGCCTTGTATTCTGCCGCCCCCGTCGGGCTGCCGGGAATTGCCGCAAGTGCTTATGAGAAAATGGATTCAGCGAGGAGTTCGTGGGAATAGCGGGATGGTATAATCCCATGTGTTCCGGTCGCAGACATAGCGGCGACCGGTCATTCTTGTAGAACGGTACGCCGCTCATGGACCCCAGCGATCCTGCAACCGATGCTGTCCAGCGCGCGATCGCGGGTGACGCGGTGGCATTGACGCTTCTTTTGACCACACACCGTCGCAGCGTCCGCGACTACCTCGCCGGGCGCATTCCCTCGAATCTGCGCGGCGGAATCGATGCCGACGACCTCGTTCAGGACGCCTATGCCGAAGTCTTCCGCCACATCGGCGATTTCGTCCCGCAAGGGGCCGATTCGTTCGGCCGCTGGGTCCGCACCATCGCTCTCCGCAAGCTTCGCGACGCCATTAAGATCCGCGGGGCCGACAAGCACGGCGGCGAAAAAGTGCAGGTCCATGCCATCTCGCCGGGCATCGGCGAATCCATGGTGATGTTGCTCGATCTCATGTCGGGCGACGAGAAAAGCCCCAGCCGCTGCGCCGCCGGCGCCGAGGCCGTCGTGGCCGTGCGCGAGGCCCTGTCCCTGCTCCCGGACGACTATCAACACGCGGTCTCGCTGGTCTATTTGCAGGGGCTCTCCGTGAAAGACGCCGCGGCGAACATGAATCGCACCGAGCGGGCCGTGCATAACCTCTGCCACAAAGCCAAGTCGCGCCTGCGCGAGCTCTTGGGCACCCAATCCCGTTTCCTGAGCACGGGCTAGTCTCCCTCTCCCTTTAGGCGAGGGCCGGGGCGCAGCTGGTCAATGCGATGCCGTGGAGCGCGCGGCGCCTCTTCGGCGTTTATGATAGCAGGAGGCATCTTTCGCTCATCGGAGATCGTCCGCCATGCCGCGCAGATCATCATCCATCGATACCACTGTAGACGCGCGCCAGGCCCGGCTCCTTCCGGTGATTGAAGATGTCATTGCCCGACGCCTCTCCGGCGAAGACCTCTCCGACGAGGCCATCCTCGCGGCCCATCCTGAACTGATGCCCGATCTGAACGAACTGCTCTCCGAACTCCGCAACGTCGAAGCGGCCCGCGGCCGCGCCACCGGATCGAGCGGAATCCTCAACCTGCAAAAGCTCGGTGGTCGCGCAGCAGACAGAGCAGTGGCGCCCCAACCGTTTCCTGTTGCACTGCCCGGCTACGATCTGGGAGAGGAAATCCACCGCGGCGGCCAGGGTGTCGTCTATCGTGCAGTCCAGAAATTCACCCACCGCGAGGTTGCCATCAAAGTCTTGCGCGAAGGCCCCTTCTCGGGCGAATCCGAGCGGTCACGCTTCCAGCGCGAAGTCGAAATCCTCGCCAGCTTGAATCACCCCGACATCGTGACCATCCACGAAAGCGGCATCGTTGACGGCCGCCATTACTTTGTGATGGACTACGTCGCCGGCTCTGCGCTGGACACGTTCATGGATCATCTGCCCGTCTCCTCCCGCACGGGCATCACCCGGGTCCTTCAGCTCTTCATCTCGATGTGCCAGGCCGTCAACGCTGCACACCTTCGCGGCGTAATCCACCGCGACCTGAAGCCCTCCAACATTCGCGTGGATAGATCGGGCCGCCCGCGCGTCCTCGACTTCGGATTGGCCAAGCTCTCCGACGGCGTATCAGGCCGGCCGTCGAGCGACGTGACCATCGCCGGGCAGTTCATCGGTTCGCTCCCGTGGTGCAGCCCCGAGCAGGCTGAAGGCCGCCCCGATAAGATCGACATGCGCTCCGACGTCTATTCGCTCGGAGTCGTCCTCTATCGCGGGGTGACCGGCCGCCTGCCCCACGACATCACGGGCACGACCCGCGAGATTCTTGACCGCATCCTCCGCGAATCGCCGGTTTCTCCGCGCCGCTACAACCCGGCCGTCGATGACGAGCTGGAAACCATCATCCTTAAGTGCATCGCCAAGGAGCCGGAACGGCGCTACCAGACCGCCGGGCATCTCGCCGGCGACCTCGAGCATTATCTCCGCGGCGAGGCCATCGAAGCCAAACGCGACAGCGGCTGGTATGTCCTCCGCAAGACCCTTCGGCGTTATCGCGTACAGACCGCGGTCGCAGCGGGATTCGTGCTGCTCGTCGCGGCGTCGGCAGTTGCCCTGGGCGTCCTCTACGGCCGGGAAAAGAGCGCGCTGAATAAAGCCAACGTCGAGACCCGCAAGGCCGAGATCACCACAGACTTCCTGCAGGACATGCTCGCCGCCGCCGACCCGAACACGGCCCAGGGCCGCGAACTCACCGTTCGTGAATTGCTCGACGCCGCTTCCGCCCGTGCCGCTACGGAGCTGAATCAGGATCCGCAGGTTGCCATCACCATCCACTCTACCATCGGCCAAACCTATCTCTCGCTGGGCCTCGCCGAACAAGCGGAGCGGGAGTATCGCGCCGCTCTGGACCGTTCCGCGCTCGCACTCCCGACTCATCACCCCGACGTTTTGGTTGCGGAAAACGGCCTGGCCACCGCCCTGGAAGATCAAAGCCGCTACGACGAAGCCGAGACCCTCTTCCGCAAATGCCTCGACTCCACCCGAGCATCGCAAGGCGCCGAACATCCCTTCACCATCGATGTCCTGCACAACCTGGCCAATCTCCTGCGCAAGCGCGGCAAGTCCGGCGAGGCGCAGATGTTCCTGCAAGAGGCATTGGAACGCTCTCGGCGCGTTTTCGGCGAAGAAGACCCCGCCACCCTCACCACACGAAAAATCCTCGCCGCCATCTCGCAGGACATGGGCAATTTCGACGCCGCCGAGACGGAATTCCGCGACATCCTCGCCATACAGCGCCGCACCCTCGGCGACCGCGCCCCGCTGACCATTGGCACGATGAACTACCTCGCCATGCTGCTCAAGGCCCGTGGCAAGCTTGACGAAGCCACGCCGTTCTACGAAGAATTGCTCCGCCTCACCCGCGAGGTACTCGGCCCCGACCACCCCGACACCCTCCGCAACCTTAACAGCTACGGTCGTCTTCTCCATGACCAGGGCAAACTCACCGAAGCGGAGACAGTCTTTCGCGAAGCGCTCGACGGCCTGACCCGCAAACTCGGCGAAAACCACTTCGACACTCTCGTCACCACCAACAACCTCTCGCTCCTTCTCTCCGAGCAAGGTCGATTCGCCGAGGCCGAGCCGCTCGCACAGAGCGTCCTGCGGCGCGGCCGCGCCCTTCTTGGTGATGAACACCCCAGCGTACTGGTCTGGATGAACAACCTGGCAAATCTCTATGCGCGCAAAGGCGATCCGCAGGCCGAGGCTCTTTATCGCCAAGTGCTCGAGGTGCGCCGCCGAGTTCTCGGCGCCGAACACGCCCAAACGCTCACCACCCTGAGCAGCCTCGCTAACCTGTATGTCGAGGAACCGGGGGCCCGGCGACTCGACGAGGCCGAATCCACACAGCGCCAAGTTCTTGAAATCCGGAGACGTATTTTTGGAGAAGCGCACCCCGACACACTCTTGTCGATGAACAATCTTCTCAAAGTCCTTCTTGCCCGGGGACCAGGCCCTGCACTTGAGGAAGCGTCGATACTGGCGAATCATGCGTTGGAAACCGCCCGCGAGGCGCTGGGACCCGCGCACCCGTTGTCTCTGCTCATCGCCAATAACGCCGGGGCGACCTTCGCCGCGCGGGATCAATTGCCGGAGGCCCTTTCACTCCTGACTGACGCCTTGGCGCTGGCGGAAGAGAAACTCCCGGCGGGGCACATAGTCGGAACGAGCCTCCGGGCAACTTTGGGCCGCACACTGCTACAGGCCATGAAGCTGGATGAAGCGGAGCGACACTTGAAAATTGCCCTCGAGGTATCGGAGCGTACGCTGGGTCCGAGTCATGCCACAACCCGGCGGATAGCCGACGATCTCAATAAAATTCCTGCTTCCATGCCGTCGTCGGAAACGGCCGACCCCGCGGGACCCTAAGGGCCCGCCGCCTATCCGTTCATCGCCGCCATGTTTCAACGGTCGTGTGCGGTTATAAAACGACGCATGCCACACCCTGCGCTGCCTCCTGATGTCCATACACCCGGAGGACTGCGCCGCATCCTCGGCCCGATCAGCATCATCGCCGTCGGCGTCGGCGGGGCCATTGGCTCGGGTATCTTCGCCGCGCCGGGTGAAGTCGCCCGGACCCTGCATTCCCCGTGGACGATCCTGGCGGTGTGGCTGCTTGCCGGGGCAATCACACTCCTTCAGACATTGGTGACCGCCGAATTGGCCACGCGCCTGCCGCGGGCTGGCGGCGAATACCAATACCTCCGCGCGGCCTACGGCGAATTCGCGGCGTTCTTCTTCGGCTGGTCGTTCACCGTCTTTATCGTCGGCGGGGGCGCGGGGACCATCGCCGCGCTCTTCGGCGACTTTGCCGCGGAACTGCTCGGCATGAAAGGACGCTGGGCCTCGCCCGTGCTGGGTTGTACGGCCATCGCCGCCGTCGCCATCGTGAACGCGTCGGGACTCCGGACGGGGGCCGTCACGCAGAACATCCTCACCACGCTCAAGGCGCTCGCGCTCGTGGCGATCGCCGTCGGCGCGTGCATCGTCGCAGGCCGCGCGACACCGATGGCGCCTTCACCAATGCCCGACGGGCAATCTGTGTCGCTGGAGCCCTTCCTGCTCGCACTCATGCCCGCCTTTTGGTCCTACACCGGCGCGACGGATTCCGCCAAGCTCGCCGAGGAGGTTAAGGACGTCCGCCGGGCATTGCCCCGCGCCCTGTGCGGCTCGGCGCTCCTCCTGACGGCGATCTATCTCCTCTACAACTACGCGCTGCTCTGCGCGGTTGCGCCGCAGCAGATGGCGGGGGTCCGCAGCGTCCCCGCCGTCGTTTATGCCGGGCATCCGTTGATCTCGCGGCTGATTCTCCTGGCCAGCGCGCTGATCTGTCTCGGCGCCATCAGCGCCGTCCTGCTCGCCAATGTCCGCGTGACTTACGCGCTGGCCCGCGACGGGCTGACGTTCGCCGCGCTCGGCAGGATGTCGCGACATCAGGCTCCGGTCGCAGCCATCGCGGTCGGCGCGGCCCTGGCGGCGACGTTTGTCTGGTACCGCTCGTTCGAACAAATCCTGCGGATTTACTTTCTCGCCAGCACCGTGTTGTTTGGGATGACCTACCTGAGTCTGATCGTCTTCCGCCTGCGCGATCGGCGCATGGGTCGCGAGTTCCCCGCGAATGTCTATCAGACTCCGCTGGGCATCCCGGTCGCCCTTTTTCTTATCGCGATCGAGATCCTGATCGGCGTGAGTATCATCCACTCGGATTGGGAGAAGGACGGCCGCGACAGCCTGTGGACGCTCGCATTCCTGGCGGCGATGGCGGTTTTGTACGCGGTGTGGAAAAAGTACTATCGCCCCGTCCTGTCGTGATCAGGACTTGCCGATCTTGCTGTGCGTCCCGTCGCACCACGGTTTGTTGCCGCTTTGATGGCACTGGCAGACCGCCTTCGTGCCGGCGTCCGGAATGTCCAGCACGATCGGCTTGAGGCCGGTTCCCAGTCGGGAGTGCGCGCCGTCGCAGTAAGGCAGCTTCTCGCTGTGGCCGCACTGGCAGTAGGCCTTCTTGCCGGGGATCTCCTCGACGACCATCGGGCGGGTTCCGTGCTTCGCATCCATGGACGGGCTCCTTCATTCGGCATTCGGCGTTTCATCGGCCGAGGGCGCATTATATCCGGATCGTGCCTTCCAGATAGGTGACGGCGTGACCGCCGATCTTGACGCGCTCTCCGGCATCCTCACAAAAAAGTTCGCCGCCGCGCTTTGAGACTTGCAGAGCGTGCAGCGACTTCTTGCCGAGCCGCCGCGACCAGTACGGGATGAGCGTGCAGTGCGCCGAGCCGGTCACGGGGTCTTCGGGTACTCCGGCGCCCGGCGCAAAGAATCGCGAGACAAAATCGGAGTTCTTGCCGGGGGCAGTGACGATGACGGCGAAGGCGCCGAGGGCGCTGACTTTGGCGAAGTCGGGCCGGAGCGATCGCACCTCTTCCTCGGTGCCATAGACCGCCAACCAATCACGCGCTAAGTGCAGTTCTTTCGGCCGCGCCCCGAGCGCTTCGGAAAACGCCGGCGTCACTTCGCGCGGCTCGGGCACTCGCGAGGGGAAGTCCAACACCAGTCGATCTCCGTCGCGCTCGACCGCGAGCGACCCGCTTTGCGAGCCGAAACGCACCTGCTTCTTTTCATAACCCAGGTGTCGCATGAGGACATGGGCCGCCGCCAGCGTGGCATGACCGCACAGGTCCATCTCGACTTCGGGCGTGAACCAGCGGAGGTGAAAGTCCACCGATTCGGTCGCCGCGGCCGGGATGAAATAGGCCGTCTCCGGCAGATTGTTCTCCAGGGCGATCGCCTGAAGCGTCGCATCCGGCAGCCATTGTTCGAGCGGGATCACCGCGGCGGGATTGCCGCCGAAGACTTTGGACGTAAACGCGTCGACCTGGAAGAGTTGGTGTTCCATTTCAATCACCTCGCTGGCCCGCACTCGTCGCTCGCCTATGTTACACTACGCCCGCTATCCTGCGGTGTTCGGACCCTGTCGCATTGCCGTCCAACCCCTTAAGATTCGGGCTATGTCTCCACGTCGATTTTTGGTGACCGCCGCCCTGCCGTATTCGAACGGCCGCCTGCACGTCGGTCATGTGGCCGGGGCCTACCTGCCCGCGGACATTTACGTCCGCTACCTCCGCTCGCGCGGGGAGGACGTGCGGTTTATCTGCGGCAGCGATGACAATGGCGTGGCCATCGAGGTCGCCGCGGGCAAGGAGAACACGACGCCGGCCGAGCTTTCCGCGCGGTACAACAAGCAACAGGCGGCGGATTTCGAAGGGCTCGGAATCCACTTCGACATCTACGGCGGGACGCACCAGCCCGAATTCGTCGAGACGCACAACCGGCTCAGCCAGGAGTTCTTTCGCAAGATTCACGACAACGGCCACTTCGTCAAAAAGACGACCGAGCAGCTCTACGACGCAAAGGCGGGAAAGTTCCTGCCCGATCGCTACGTCACGGGCAAGTGCTACCACAAGCTGCCCGACGGCAAGCCCTGCGGCAACCCGGCGGCGCTGGGCGATCAGTGCGAGCAGTGCGGCAATGGCATCGACCCCCTCTGTTTGATCGATCCCAAGAGTACGATCACCGGTACGACGCCCGAGCGGCGGCAGACGACGCATTGGTATCTCCAGCTCGACAAGTTCCAGGGGATGCTCGCCGACTGGTTCAGCCTGACCTCGCTGGACTGGCGGCCGATCGTGACGAACTTCGCCCTCGGGTCGATCAAGACGGGCCTGCCGGAGCGGGCGATGACGCGCGACCTGACGTGGGGCGTGCCGGTGCCGCTGGATGACCCGGACGCGAAGGGCAAGGTCCTCTACGTCTGGTTCGATGCGCCGATCGGGTACGTCAGCTTTACGGCGGCGCTGTGCGGGCAGCGCGACGGCGCCTGGCAGAAGTACGCAGACTGGTGGCAGGACCCGGACTGCAGGATCGTCCACTTCATCGGCGAGGACAACATCGTCTTCCACGCCCTGATCTGGCCGGCGATGCTGCTGGGCACGCAATTCACGGCGCAGGAGGTTTCGCAGCGGGGCAGTGTGTACACCGGCCCCAAGGGCCACGGTCACTACCAGCTACCTGCCAATGTCGTGGCCAACGCGTTTCTCAACATCAAATTCCCCGGCAAGGAGGAGGAGAAGATCAGCAAGTCGCGCGGCACGGCGGTCTGGATCCAGGACTATCTCCAGTCCTTCGACGCCGATCCCTTGCGGTATTACCTGACCATCAACGCCCCGGAGAATCAGCGGACGGCGTGGAGCCTTGACGAGTTCATCGAGCGCAACAACTCGGAGCTGATTGCGACGCTGGGCAACTTCATCAACCGCTGGCAGAAGATTGTCACGGACGATTTTGGGCGCAGGGTCCCTCCGGCGGACAAGGCGGAGGAGCTGGAAACGACTCTGATGGCGACCGTGAAGGCGTTGCCGGACCAGGTCGCCGGGCATCTCGAATCGGCCCGCTTCAAGGCGGGGCTGTCGCGGATCATGGAGGTCTTTCGCGACTGCAACCGGTACATCGACACGCGGGCCCCCTGGACCAGCCGCAAGACGGACCAGGAGCGCACGGCGACGACGATCCACACGTGCATCCAGGCGGTGCGGACGCTGGGGGTGCTGCTGGAGCCGTTCCTGCCGTTCGCGGCGGAGAAGATTCGCGTCTCGCTGAACGTCCCGCGCGAGCAATGGACCTGGGCGCATGCGGCCGAGCCGCTCCCGGTCGGCCATACTCTGGGGCCGGCGCCGGAGGTGCTGTTCAAGAAGCTCGATCCGGCGCAGTTCGCGGCGACGACGTAGGCGCGATCAAGTTCAACTCTCGACGACCGGGTGGGCCGGGGGTTTGGGGCGGACTACGCCGCTCGACTTAGACTCGGCGGGCTTTTCCACTTCCGCCGTGGTCAGGAGCGCTTGCGTGATCTGGTCGCCGACCTGGGTCATGCCAGTCGGGGTGTAGGGGATCATCATGATCGTCGCCTTGCTCCGCGCGCCGACGGCTGAAACGGTGTCGTAGTGCTGCGTGAGGAGGACCATCTTCGTGGCCTCTTCGGGCGAGATGCCCGCCTCGGCGCAGGCGTCGACGGATTCCTTCAGACCGCGGGCGATGGCCAGCCGCTGGCGGGCGATGCCCACGCCCTGCAACTCCTTGGCCCGGGCTTCGGCTTCGGCCTCGGCGATGGTGCGAATCTTCTTGGCCTCGGCCTCGTTTTTGGCGGCCTCCTTGAGGCGGGCCGTCGCGTTGACCTGGTTCATCGCCGTCTTGACGGCCTCGTCGGGCTGGATGTCGTTGACCAAGCTTTGCAGCATGGTGAACCCGAAATCCTGCATGACTTGGGCCAGGCGATCCTTCACGGCGGCCGCGATCTTCTCCTTCTCGGCGAAGACGTTATCGACCGGCATTTCGGGAACGAGCGCCCGGACGGTGTCGAAGACGTAGGAGCTGATCTGCCGCTCGGGGTTCGTCAGCTTGTAATGCGCGGCGATCACTGCTTCGTCATCTTCGCGGACGAAGAACTGTACGGCGATGAGGAGGTCCACGAAGACGTCATCCTTGGTCTTGGACTCGACCTTGACCTCCAGCTCGCGGACGCGGTGGGAGACGCGGCCGGCGACCTTGTCGATCAGGGGAATCTTGAGATTGAGCCCGGGATGCGCGACCTTGACGAACTTGCCGAACCGCTCGATGACGGCGCGGGTCTGCTGCTCCACGGTGTAACAGCCGGAGAGGATGAGGATCAGAACGAAAAAGAACGGCAAACCGATGATGAGCAGGGGTGTCATGAGGACCATCCTTTCTCCCGCGACAACTCGCGGGGTAGAGCCCTTTTCGCGCGACGGTAGCGCCACCCCTTGTGGGTGACGGCGAGGTCTGCTTATCCATTCGTCGTCAGGCACAAGGCCTGACGCTACGGCCGATCTCCGACTTGCGCGGCCGGCTGATTTCGGGCCAGCGCGACCGTCAACGTGTGAACCTCGTCGGGTAGTTCATACGAGGGAACTTCCAGGCGGACGGTCTCGCCGCGGGGCAATTGGGCTACCGATTGACGAAGGGTCGCGATCGACTGCCCTTTTGTGTTGAGAGCGACGATTTCCAGGTTCACGTCTGTCCTCGGTAGGCCGGCGTTAAACAGCAGGACCACCTGCGTTTCCGTGGCCAGTAGTTTCGTCCCACCCCAGCCGGCCTCCCATTTGCAATACAGATCCCTTGAGCCATCACACGGTAGAAAACCAGGAGGCGATGCCAGTAATGGCGTATCGCGATCTCCGTGAAGCGGACGATCGGCCACCTTGAATTCCAGTCGCGACCCGCAGCGGGCGCAATATCGGGCGAGTTCGTGAACCGGCTGGCGGCATTGGGGACATTCCTGAATCACGGGATTCCCACTCATCTTTCGCTTAAAGTGTACCTTGTGACAGGAATCCGGCCACTATAAAGCGGGACGATGCCTATAAGGCCGCTTGCGAACCCCTCGCAATTTCCGGCCTTTTCGGCCTATACTAGAGAGGGTGCAGCGAGGCGGCGGGCCGGACCGTCGGGGTTGGAGGAGAAGAGGCCCATGGCGAACTACAGATTTTTTGCCTTCGTCCTGGTGTGCGCGGTTTGGGCGTTTCCCCGCGCGGCCGTGGCGGATATCTGCATGCAGGATGTGTGCGTTCGATTCGACCCCGCCCTTTCCGAGATTATCCTCGGCCACGATTTTGAAATCGATATTGTCGCGGACATCAATAACCCGGTCGTGGGTTGGGGGTTGGACGTCACCGTGGCCACGGGGGGCGTCATCTCTTCCGCGGGTGACCCGGACATCGGCCCGTCGTGGTTCGCGGTCAACGCCCCGGATGGCGACAAACTCGCGGGCATTGCTTTTCCGAACGGCATCGTCGGAACCGACGTGCTGTTGGCGACACTGCATTTCACGGCCGACGCGGACGGCGAGACGGATCTGCTTTTGAGTGTGACGCCGGGCGACAACACGGAGGGTTTCGCCCTGGACCCGAGCGGGTTCGGCAGCTATCTGTTTGAGACCGGGCATGTTTCCGTGCCGGAGCCGGCCGGCATCCTGGTCATGATGTTGTCGCTGGCGTGCGCGTGTCGGCGTCGCACCGCTCGACGATCCAGTCGCACAAATCCTTGAAATACCGGGACGGGTCCGTCTCAAACTCCAGCGTGTGCTGCGCGTCGGGGTATTGCGTGATTTGCCGATCGGGCGACGGCAGCGCGCGGAGCCACGCGGCGGTCAGCTCGTTGTCGATGATGCGATCGCGACCGGCCAGTAAAAGGTGGACCGGCCCGCGCCAGGGCGACTCGGCCAACTGGCGGGCCTTGCGGTCCAGTTGACGAGAGGCGACGAGGAATACGGCGGAGACCTGCGTCAGCTTGAGCGCGTCCCCTTCGACGTAACGGATGCGCTCGGGATCGCCGGTAAAGAGCCGCGGATCGTTGAGCGGGATATCGAACAATCGCTTGCGGTGGTTGACCAGCGAAAAGGCGACGCGGAATTTCTCCATGGTGGGCAGATCGACGCGAGGGAAGATGCCGGGGGCGATGAGGGATAGACTCCGCACTTGCTGTGGCATCGTCGGCGTCGCGGCGGCGGCCAACTTGCCGCCCCAGCTCACTCCCGCGACGTGAGCGGCATCGCGGCCCGTTTCCTGCAGCAGGGCATCGAGCAGTTCACGCACGTCGGCGATGCTCCGCTCCGCGGACGCGCAGTGGCCGCGCTCCTGTTGATTGAGCCCACTGCCGCGCCGGTCCGGCATGAGCACGGTCAGACCACGCTCGGCGAGCAGCGAGCCGGATGTTTCATACCAGCCGCCGTGGGATTGGATGCCGTGCAGGTAGAGCACGGCGCCGCGCGGATTTGCGGACCGCCACCAGCGGACGCTTGCAGGATAGCCGTCGGAGTGGCGGAAGTTTTCAATAGAGAATTTGGCCATCAAAAAGACTTTTCCGATAGCGAAGGCACCGAACGTCAAAGCAAACCGAGCGTCATCTGACATAATCGCGCAAAGCGCGGAATCGTCTCGTTCAACCCCAAGGCCGCAATCGTCGCACGGCCAGATGAACTCAAGCCGACCAACGTCGCGTCGGCGGACAGCTTGAAATGTTCATCCCATCGATCGAGCAACGGGCTAAATAATGGAACGAGATCGCTCGTTTGCGGGTCGGTCGCTTCCGTGCGGTTCGCCTTTCGCAAACTACAATGGGGACACTGTAGGGCAAGGTTCTCCATATGCGTCGCCCCGCCCTTACTTCTCGGAATTATATGATCGATGTGGAACGTGGCGCCGTGTCCGAATTGCGCGAGCCGGCAATACCGACAACGCCCGCCATCCCGCTCAACCACCGCGTCACGCAAAAAACGGGGAATCGAGGAACGGCTCAATTTGAATCAGTTTCCTGAACGGTCATGGCCAGTACGTGCGCGAATTGGGCCATCTTGACAAGGGTCTCGAGTTCGCTCTGCTCAGTAATCGAAAGCAATGCATCAGCATTTCGCTCCAAAAGCTCATGCATGCGATCATTCAATTCGCGCGATAGCGTAGGAACGTCACCGGCCATTGCACGCGGAATCGTAACAGTTAGCGCCTCGGAGGCCATAATTCACAGTATATGTCCATCTCCAAAAATGGTCAAACGTCGGATTACCGGTCGTGAGGCGTTGGTGCCAGCAATACCTTCGCCTCGTCAAGTTCCTTGTGCCCGCCTACGAGGACCAGCACGTCGGCGGGTTGGAATTGGAAATCCGGGGCGGGGTTGGTGAGCGGTTTGCCGCTGCGGACGACGGCGATGATCATCGCGCCGCACTTTGCGCGGAGATCGATATCGCGAATGGTCTGGCCGCAAGCAGGGCTGCCCGACTCCAGGAGATACGTCTGCGTCGCCGTCGCTTCCAATAGGCCGATGAGATCGGCGGGCCGGACGGCGGCGGGCCGGCCGCGCAGCATCCCATACCGTCCCGAGCGAATCATGGTGACCTGCGCTTGTATGACGTTGTCGGGGATGCCCAGGTGCTTCAAAACGTGCGAGAAGATCTCGATGGAGGTCTCGAATTCCTCGGGGATGACTTCCTGCGCGCCGAGGGAATACAGCGCGTCCAACTCCGTCGTGTAGCGCGTCCGTGCAAGGATATACAGATCCTGCCGGGCCGCGCGGGCCTGTGCAACGATTCGCCGCGTCGCCTGCTGATCGTTGATGGCAATGACCAGTGCGCGGGCCGAATCCACACCGGCATACTGGAGAATCTGAATTCGCGCGGCGTCGCCCACCAGGACTCGATCACCCTCCTGGCGGGCCAGCGATGCCAGGCTGTGGTTCATTTCGATGACACAGTAGGGGATCTTTGTGGCCCGCAGGACCCGGGCGAGGTTCTGGCCATTGAGACCGTAGCCGACGATGATCACATGCTCCGTTACGACGGCCAGCAACTCGTCGCCCGGCGCCGTGGGCGGGAGCACCTGTCGCGGCCTCCACCATCGGGACAGCCCATCCGCGATCCGATCGGCCAAAGGGAAGATCATGGCTCCGAGCATCATCGTCCCCACCATGTAGGCCACGACGTGGGCCATGACACCCTCCGGGAGAATGCCCAATCGATCCGCCTCGCGCGCCAACACGTAGCCGAACTCGCTGACCGTGCACAGTCCCAGTCCCACATACAGCCCGAACCTCACCGGCCATCCGGCGGCGACGACGGCGCTCCCCGCGACCAGACTCTTAAGAACCAGGGTAATCACGATCGCGAGGGCAATGAATGGCAGATGATCGGCCACGACGGGGAGATCGACGAGCATTCCCATCGACATGAAGAAGATCGCGTTGAAGACGTCGCGGAAGGGGACGATCTCCGCGAAGAGTTGATGAGAAAGGGGCGTCTGCGAGAGCAGCAAACCGGCGATGCACGCACCGAAGGGCGGAGACCAGCCGGCCAGACTGGCCAGCCATGCCCCCGCAGCGGCCATCACGACGGCGAAAAGGGTGATAAGCTCCCGACCTCCCCACCGAAGGACCAGTTGCAACGCGAATGGGAGGATGTACCTTGCGCCGAACACCGCGACCGCAAAGCCGCCGACGGAAAGCACGCCGCGAACGGCCGAGGACCGCCAATCGGCCCCGGCGGTCGCCCTCAACACGGGCACAAAGAACATGAGGAGTATGACAAAGACATCCTGAAGGAGGAGGATGCCGGTGATAATCGCGCCGCCGGTGGACTCCGTCTGCCGGCGTTCGCTGAGTTGGTTAAGCACGATGGCGGTGCTGGACAGGGCGACGGCCACGCCCAGAACGAGGCACGCGATCGTCGGAATGTCGGACCACGCGCGGATCGCCCCGGCGGCAAGTGCAATCGTCGCGCCGATCTGGAGAAGCGAGGCGAGCACGAGCCGCCGACCGTTGCGGATCAGGGGCGTCGGCGAGAGTTCCAGTCCGACGGTAAAGAGCAGGAGGATGAGGCCGATCTCGGCGAATTGGCTGACGGCATCCGAAGTGATGAGCCCCAGTCCGGACGGGCCAATGGTTACGCCGGCGACGAGAAAACCAATGACGGCGGGGGCCCGCACGACGCGAAAGAGCCAGGCGACGACGAGGGCCGCGCCGAATAGCAGGACCGTTTGGTTAAGAAGACCTGTATCGTGCATGAGTATGCGGCACGTTGCGAGCGACCATCGGCTCAGACGGAGACGCCGTAGTATGTCTCGACGGACGCTGAAACGCGAGCGCGGACCATACCGGCGATCGAATCAAGTTCGGCGTCGGATAGCGGCGTGGCAAACGGCTCCGTCGTGCGGCGGGCGATGGTATAAAGCTGGATGAGTTTCAGGCGCCCTCCAGCGGCGACCATCTCATTAAGCCGGTCGCAATACGCGCTGATCTCGGTCAAGGCAGGCGGCTCACCGCGAACCTTCATCCACAGCGACTGTATGACGACGGGGCGCACGCGCGCGGCGTCCGTAATGTTGGCCAACACGTGAGCCAGCGGGTAGTTCGGGCGGTTGACGAGTTCGTAGTATTCCTGGGTGCCGGCGTCGAGCTTGGCCCAGATCTCCCCGTTGTTTTGATCGAGAATATTCAGGCCCGCCCGGACGTTGGGCTTGGTGAGATAGCAGGCGTCCGTGATGAGGACGAGCTTGGTGTCCACCAGCCCGCGCGACCGCCGCGCCTCCGCTGCGATTCGGACTGCCTCCTCGAATAGCGGACAGGTTGTCGGTTCGCCGTCGCCGCTGAAGGCGATATCGCGGATGCGTCGCTGATCGGGCCGAATGGCATCAAACGGCGCCTCGGCGTAGAGGTCGCTGCTGCCGGCCAGGTCCAGGAGCCGTTCTAGTTCGGATCGCAGGTCGTCAAGATCGACTTTTTTCACCAGGCCGGGCGTCGAGCGGTCCACCTGACAGTAGATGCAATCAAAGTTGCAGGCCTTGTCCGGGTTCAGATTGATGCCGAGGGAAAGCCCGCCGCTCCGCCTCGACACGACCGGGTAGCAGTAAGCGAAATCCCGCCAACCGCGCTCATGTCGTTGGTAGGCGACCTCCAAGGGGGTTGATTTGGGTGAATTCTCCATGCCCATGTGCAAAAATATCCAAGTACCGGCAGCAACCAAAATTATAGCCGAATCATAAGCCTCGCCTCGATGGGAATTTGATCGACTGGCACGCAAATTGCTAGGGACTAATTACGCGAGGAAATCGTGGCTGGACAGCGCTTCAAAATCGTGTTAGGTAAGGGCTTGGAAATGCTCGGTCTGAAGAAGACATCGCCATCCCCGCAAGCTGCAGGCCGCCGCCGCTCTTATTGGCGGTTGTTCTGGGCGGTGGTCTTCCTTTTGCATGCCCCCATCACCTTCAAGGCGTTCGCCACCCTCCTGGGGCCGGAGGATGCTCGAACGGCCTGGTCTTCGATTCTCCTCTTGTCGCTGACCAACGCCTTTTTCATTCTCGAAATCGCCTTCGCCTATTCGATCAGGCTCCTTGCGGATCGCCGGTCTATTCTCGTCTTCATGCTGGTCGTCGCTTTCATTCACGCCGGCGTCATCGACCGCAACGTCCCCGACGCCATGCGCGATTGGAGCATAACCGCCAACGTGATGCCGATGGCGATTGCGGCCATGGCGCTGGCGATCCTCCTGGTCGCCGCGCGGCGCGGTGCTTCGAGCGATGAAGAAGATGCCGCGGAACAGCGCCGGCAGTTCATCCTGCGAATCTACGGATCCATTTTCAAACCGATCTTCTCTCTCCATCCGCAAGCGTCGGCCTGTCGCTACGCCGCGCGCCGCGGTCCGCCTCCAACTCACATCTAACGTTGATTCTCGAAGCCTCGCGGGCCCGGGAAACACCGACCGGCGATTTCTGATCGCCATCGGTACCGGCAGCGCGGTGAAGCTTTCGGAATCACCCCGGATATCGTACGTCCGTCGTCTGTCCCCGAGATTTTGACCGGCGTGGCAACACGACTTTTTTGAAATTGGAGAACCGCACGGATCGCCAGTCGATTCGAGTGAACATGTTGGAGGAAAGATACGTGAAGATTCGAGTATTAAATGTCTTGACCGTACTCGCGGCAGCGAGCATTTTTGGAGCGTCGCCGGTTCAGGCGACCCTTGTCCCGTTTACCGAAGAATTCAGCGCCACCTCGTCAAACTGGCGGGAAACCGGCGGCGTGAATCCGTTGGCCTGGAACGCCGCGGGCGGACCGGACGGCAGCAGCTACGCCTCCGGGCCGTTCAACTTCCTTTCGTCGGCACCGAACGCGACGCCGGCCATCCTTCGCGCCCACGATGCGTACAACTCCAGCGGTGACGCCTTTGTCGGCGACTGGATCACGGAAGGCGTCGACCAGTTCAGCGTGTCCGTGCGCCACAACGCCCCGACGGCCCTGACCTTTTTCACCCGCTTCGCGGGCTCGGCCAATTTTCCCGGAGTGGCGGCCGTCAACTTCGTCCCGGTTGCGCCGAATACGTGGACTTCGTTGACTTTCGCCATCATGCCCGGCAATCCCCAATTCGTCTTTGAAGGTCCGGGCGCCACGTTTAATACCGTGTTTTCGAGCGTCGGCAATGTCCAGATCGGCGTCTCGGTGCCGGCTTCGCTGGCGGGCACGAATCAGAGCTACACGTTTGACGTTGACAAAGCGTCCATTACGCCGGAACCGGCTTCGTTGCTTTTGCTCGCGCCGGCCCTGCTTCTGTTCAAGCGGCGGAGGTCGTAGTTCATGAGAGTCCGCCTCGACATCGCGGTACTCACGCTTTTGGTCTTCGCTGGGGCGGTGGGTCGACTGGCTGCCCAACAGTTCGACTTCGCTGTCCCCAGCGACGATCAATGGCAGTATCCCTATAACCCCGATCCCCCGAACCGTTCACCCGGCTCCTGCTTTGGGACCGTCGGCTACGACCTGCCCCCGTTCAATTACAAGTTCAACAATCGGGACGGGATCGTGGTCGTCGCCTGGGACACTTCGGGAACGATCCCCACCGGTCAGGGTCCGGCGTCTTATGCCATCTCCGCCATACGCGTGACGCTCACCAGTGTGCCCAATGCGCAGTGGCCCGCCGATCACAGCGTGGACGAGTGGTACACTTACGACATCAGCGGCGACCAACTCATCAACGCAGACGGTATTCCCCGCGGGCAGCCCGGCGACACCGATGGCGAGAGCAGCGACACGGATGCGGGTCGACCGATCGAGCTGTTCGGGTCGGGCTTCGGCCCGGTGCACGCGTACTCGACGTGGTCGGAGTTTTCCTTTTATGTGGGAAGCGATCAGTTCTTCGCCGCCCCGCGCGATCCTTTTCCCTTTGTTTATCGCGATGGCACGGAGGAATTGCTGCATGTCGAAGACAGTGTGCGAGGCTATTACAACTCGGGCCTGACGCCGCCTTTCTGCGGCCCGCCCGATTCGCAATGTCCGTTCACGCCGGCGCCGTGGGCCATCGGCGCGCCGGTCAATTACACGCCCGGTTCGCAGCCGACGCCGTTCGACGTGACCTTTGATGTCGATTTGGGGCTGTCCGACGGCCGCGTGCTGCAATATTTCCAGGAGCAGCTCGATGCCGGTCGCGTCATCGTCAGTGTCACTTCGCTCCGCGAGACGACCCAGCAGGCCGGTCAGGCCGGATATCCGTCCTTCTTCATGAAAGAGGCGACCGATCCGGGCGCTCTCGCGCCGCGGCTGACGATTGTCCTGTCGGCGTGCGCGCTAGGCGACGGCGACATTAACTGCGACGGGTCGGTGAACGACACGGACGCGGCGCTTTTCGTTGGCGTCCTGCTCGGTACGGAGACGGACTCGAGTTATGTCACACGCAGCGATCTGAACAACAGCAACACGCGGGACGGCCTGGACATTGCGCCGTTCACGCAGGCTTATTTGATGGGACCTTAGGAAGGTAAGTCCTATGAAGACGAAATACAGTCATCGCCCCCGCGGCTTCACGTTGATCGAAGTGCTGATCGTCATCGGGATTATCGGCGTCCTGATCTCAATCATGGCGCCGGCCCTCTCGGCGGCCCGCGAACGCGGCCGCCAGGCCGTTTGCATGAACAACCTTCGCAGCATCTGGACCGGGATCCTGTCGTACGCCACGGTGCATGACGAGCGCGTCCCGTACCTGGAAGACATCAACCTGACCGATCCCAACGCCGACCCCTTCGACAAGTCCTACCCGACTACGGTCGGCGTCGTATTGGAGTCGTTCGTGACGGAAGGAAGTTGGCGGTGTCCATCGGCGGTAGACGGCTTCCCACGATCAGGCGGGAGCGGGCGCTGGAAGATGACCTATTACTTCAGCACCGCCGGACCCGTCGGTCAGGGGATGCCTTTCGACCGCTATCCCGAGGCCGGCACCCGGGGGCCGCTCGATCCGGCGGTTTCCAATTACGTTCAATTCGACGGTCGGCCGCTCAAGGTCCTCGACGGCCGGCGCTATATCCAAAACTCCAGCGCGAACGCGAATTTCTCGCGCACGCACAATCTCTGGTGGAACATTCGCTGGCCGCTGATCCGAGATTCGTTCAAGGAGCGCGAGCAACCCTCCTACTTTTCGCCCCGCTATCCGCATCGTGCGGCGCTGGAGGGCCGCACCGATCTGGGCGGGTACCGCTCCACCTTTGAACAGCTCACGAACAGCCGAGCCGCACGAACCGGCTTTTTGGGACTCTTCGCGGATGGCGAGCAAGTGGACCTGCTGATGACGCGTGAGCCCGCAAGACAACACCCGCCGGGTTATTAGATCGCAGACTGCCACAATCGAAACGGCGAAGGGCTCCGGGTGGGAGCACTTTGAATTGTGGGGAGCAATAAACCCCTGGGGCCGGAAACGAACGGAATAAGGGGGGCGATTTTTAGTATCGAGGTTCGTCGCGCTTACTCGCCCGACCCCTGCAGTGCCACCGCCGGTGTCGAGGCCAGACCCAGCACGGTCAGCGTGCCCTTTTGAGCCGCGACGAGTGCGCCGAGCCCGTCGTCGTTCGTACCCGTCGCCGTCTGCACGATGTCCACGGAGATGGGCGTGCCCTTGACCCGCTTAGCAAAGCCCGATAGCTCGCGCGGGTCCAGAGCGCCCGCAGCGAAGATGCGGATGGAATTGGGCTGGAACTCCAGCGCTGCGGCCAGGGCCTGGCCGATCGCCCCGCGACCGGACGGCCGGATGGCGCGGACCTTGTCGTAAGCCCGGATCTTCTGATCGCTGGTCGCCGCCGCGGTCTCCGAGCCGCCCGGCCAATTGTCCAGGCCGTCCGACGTGCAGGTCAGGACGGCGAACTGCTGAAGGTCTTTCAGGTTGTGAATCTGATCGACGATCTGTTCGAGCAGGATCGTGTGGTCCGCACCCGCGCCGGTTGGAGGGAGCAGGAGAAACACGATTCGCGGTCCGGTTGGTGTCGCCGGCGCGGCCTGTTCCGGGTCCGCCTGTGCAGCCCGCGGCGCCGCCTCATTCGCCACTGTCGAGACCACCGCAGCCGGCGGGGGCGCAGGCGACTGCGCGACGACTGGGGCGGGCGTCAGCGGCAGGTCCAACTCCAGCCGATCGCCCTGTTCGGGCGGGGCCAGTTCCCGCGCGACCTCCTGGTAGCCCGCGTGCTTGATCGCCAGCCGGGAACGTTCCCAGGGCAGCAGCGAAAGCGTGAGCGGGCTGTATCCCTTGAGTTCATCGTTGATCCAGATTTCGGCCTTGTTGGGAATCGTGCGGATGGCCACGTCGTAGGGCTTGGGCACGAGTTCCACGGCGAATTCGTTCACCCCGCTGTAAATCGAGAGCGGGCGGCGAATCGAGTGATAACCGCTCGCCGCCACTTCCAGCCAATGGGCTTCGTCGCTGCTGCCGGACAGCGACAATGTCAACCGTCCCGATTCGTCCGCCGGTCCGATTTCGGCGCCGTCCAGCGTCACCTTCGCGTTGGGCGGGCGAATCGTGACGCGCACGGGATAGTTGGCGACGTTCTTCGTTGCCGTGATGGGAAGGCTGGGCGATTCGTTCCGCGTCAACAGGAAATAGCCGGTAGTGGCGAGCGTGAGAACGAGACCGGTAGAGGCGCCGATGGCCAGATCGCGCCGGCGGCGCCGTACGCGCACGGTCGAACCGAGTTCTTCGGTCGGAGGGGACGACACGACGGTCGAGCGGACCGGAACGCCGCCGGCTCTCAGGGTGCGTGGCACCGTCGGCCGCGGCATCGGAGGCGGGATGACCGCGATCGGTCGAGGAGGCTGCGGACCGCGCGCTCGTGTCGCGGCGCGGTTTATCTGGCGGGCCGCCGCTTTACGGCGACAGACACAGCAGACACCTTCAATGATCGAGATCGCGTCGTCGGACTCCAGTTCGCCGCCGCATCGATCACATATAAGTGGACTCGACATGAATTCCCGACCCTCGACGGATCCCTCGTCGAAAACGGACGCGGACGGCACTCTCCCGCACGGCTCCATGCTGCGCAGGAGTGACTCACCGCGGCCTTCTTTCCATAATCATCGACGGGCGGCGTCCCATAACTGTAGTCGAGCCCGATCTTTAGAATCCGGCAAGGTTTAGGCGGTGCAGGCGTTGTCGCTGCGGCCGAAGGGGCGGTCGCGTTGACAGTCGCGACGCGTCAACCGACCATGAATGCCGGCTCGGCTTGTGAGTTTTGCAGGTCAGAATCGACCCGGTCGGGTAGAGGGTTCCACCGCGCAACTTGGCCGAGTGCCCGGCGGGCGAGAGATGGCGCAGCTTCAGATTCAAATCGCCGATGGGCGAATGACCACCCAGCCGCTCAGCGGCACGCAGTGGGTGATCGGCCGCGATGCGGCGTGCGACGTCGTGCTGGATGACACCTCGGCGTCGCGCCGCCATGCGCGGCTTTATTGCGACGAGGGCGGGCAATACTGGATTCAGGACCTGCAAAGCAAGAACGGCACGACACTGAACGGCGCTCCCGTCTCGAATGCGCTGGTGAAGAGCGGCGATCGGATCGGGATCGGCGGCTCCCTGGTGGCGCTGGCGGCGACGGTGCAGCCCACCATCGTGATGAGCGATACGGGGACGCAGGCCGGCGGGACGAACGCGTGGGGCCGGCAGCACCAACTCTCGCTCGCCGAACGTCGACTGAAGAGCCTGTACGAACTCAACGAGCGCCTGACCGGCCGGTTTAATCGCGACGACCTGCTCAACGAGCTGCTGGATATCTGTCAGGAAGCGCTGCGGTTCGAGCGCGCGGGCATCGCGGTGTGGCCGGGGGACCCTCATCCGCCGCAATGGGTGCGGATCAAGAACATGCGCGGGGGCAGCTCCGAGGACATTCACATCAGCCGCAGCCTCGTGGATCAGGCCCTGCACCAGGGCGAGCGCATCCTGATCAACGACACGGCGGGGGGCGGATTCGACCCGACGGCGAGCATGATTTCCAACAACATCTGCTCGGCGATGTGCGTGCCGATGGAATACCATCAGCAGGTGCGCGGCGTGATCTACGGGGACCGCGTCACGTCGGCGGGGGGTTATACGCGCGAGGATATTGATTATTTCGCCGCGCTCGGGCGGCTGGGGGCGATGGGCCTGGCGAACGTGCAGCTTCTCGAAGAAATGCGCGCCCGGCAACAAGTGGACTTGCAGCTTCAGTGGGCCCGCGAAATCCAATCACAGCTTTTTCCGGCCGAGCCTCTGGTCCGGGGCGGATTATCGATCGACGCGCTGAACGATCCGGGCCAGAAGGTCTCGGGAGACTACTTCGATTACTTTGAGCGACCGGACGGTCTGATCACGATTGTGGTCGCTGACGTCTCGGGGAAGGGGGCGCCGGCGTCGCTCTTAATGGCCAATCTTCAGGCGGCGGTCCACGTCACGCTCGCGGAGGAAAAAGACCTGGTCCGCGCGGCGGGTATCTTGAACAAGCTCATCTGCCATAACGTCCGCGATTCACGATTCATCACCGGCGTCTTCGGTCTGCTCGATCCGGCGTCCAAGTCGTTCTCTTATGTCAACGCGGGGCACATGGGTCCGTACCTGATCAAACCCGACGGGACGGTGGACAAGATCGACCCGGAGCCCAACCTCCCCCTGGGGATCGAAGGTGACGAACACTACGCCATCGAGACGATCGACCTGGGGGCCACGCCGACAACGCTTCTGCTGTACACCGACGGGGTGCCGGATGCGGAAAACCCCCAGGGCGAGCACTTCGGCGAGGCGCGCTTCGCGGACCTCTTGACCTCCAACGCCACACAGCCTCCCGGTGAACTCACCACCCGCGTTCGCCGCTCGATCAAACAGTTCGCGCGCAACCATCCGCAGACGGACGACATTACGCTGCTGGCGATTCGAATGGAATGAACGACGTGTCCGCCCTCGTGCGACCGTATATACTTTTCCACTATGCGCAACCAGGAACTCGCCGCCATCTTTTCCGAGATTGGGGACCTGCTCGAGATCATGGGGGAGCAGTCGTTCCGCATTAACTCCTATCGCCGCGCGGCGCGGACCATCGGCGAACTGACCGAGGACATTGCGAAACTCGCGGAAGAGGGCCGGCTGGCCGAGCTTCCGGGCATCGGCAAGGGCAGCGTCGGCCGGATTGAGGAGTTCCTGGCCAAAGGGCACATCGACGACCATAAGGGGCTGCTGGATGCAGTGCCGAAAGGGTTGCCGGCGCTGCTCAAAATACCGGGCATGGGGCCGAAGAAGGTGGCCCTGGCGTGGAAACAGCTCGGCGTCGTCGATCTGGAGAGCCTGCAGCGCGTCATTGCGTCGGGGGAACTGGCCAAGCTCAAGGGCCTCGGCGAAAAAAGCGTCAAGCAGATCGCCGACGGGATTGCGTTTTTGTCTCAGGGGTCCGAACGAACGCCGCTGGGGCTGGCGTGGCCGCTGGCGGAGGAACTGGCTGCGGCGATGCGGAAGATCAAGGGCGTCAAACGCGTGGAGATCGGAGGAAGCCTGCGGCGCGGCTGCGAGACGATCGGCGACATCGATCTACTCTGCGAATCCGACGACGGCGCGGCCGTGGTCAAGGCGTTTACGACGCTGCCGCAGGTAAAGAAGGTGCTGGCGTCGGGTGATACCAAGGGCTCGGTGCTGGTCGACCGGCGCGACGGCGTGGCGATGCAGGCGGACTGCCGCGTGGTGCCGAAGGCGTCGTTCGGCGCGGCGTTGCAATACTTCACGGGCAACAAGGATCACAATGTGCGCCTGCGCGAAATGGCGGGGAAGAAGAAGTGGAAGCTGAATGAGTGGGGGCTTTTCGATGGGGAGAAGCAGATCGCCGGGGCCGATGAGGCGTCGATCTACAAAAAGCTCGATCTGGAAATCATGCCGCCCGAGCAGCGCGAGGACCGCGGCGAGTTCGACGCTGGGGCGCTGGAGCCGCTCATCGAGCTGGCCGACATCCGCGGCGATCTGCACATGCACACCGACGCCAGCGACGGCACCGTTGATGCCGCCGGAATGGCCCAGGGCGCCAGCGACCTCGGCTATGAGTACATCGCGATCACGGATCACTCCAAGTCCAGTGCGATCGCCAACGGTCTGACGATCGATCGGATGTGGCGGCAGATTGAGAAGCTCCGCGAACTCAACAAGAAGCATGAGAGCGTCTCGATTCTCGTCGGCTGCGAGTGCGACATCCTCGCGGATGGCCGGCTCGACTACCCCGACCAATTGCTTGCGGCGTGCGATCTTGTCGTTGCCAGCGTCCACGCGGGACAGCGGCAGGAAAACAAGAAGATCACGGCGCGCGTGCTGAAGGCGATGGACAATCCCTATGTGACGATCCTCGGCCACCCCACGGGCCGGCTCATCAACCGCCGCGCGCCGATGGACCTCGATATGGCGGCGGTCATCGCCCACGCGGCAAAGACGCACACGATCCTGGAGATCAACGCGTCGTGGCAGCGGTTGGACCTGTGCGACCGGCATGTGCGGATGGCGCGCGACGCGGGGGTGATGGTCAGCATCGACACGGACGCGCACTCGGTGGCGCAGCTTGCGCAGATGCGCTACGGCGTGGCGACGGCGCGGCGCGGGTGGTTGCGGGCGAAGGATGTGCTCAACACGCTGCCGCTACCCAGCGTGCGGAAGCGGATTGCGAAGAAGCGGGGGCGGGCGTAACGCGGAGTATTCACCACAGAGGCTCAGAGGCGCAGAGACCTGAGATGTTGCGCTTTTTGGTTGCGTATCCTTTTGATATCTCCGACCCCTTCGACTTTCCGGAATCGGAATTCCTTACGGTCGATGCGACGCCTACGCAGATCTAATTGCCTGGAGAAACACGGGCGGCGTGGTAATGGCCAGATCAGGGTACCGTGCGAGAAAATCGATCGATTCGGGTGTTTTGCCTTCCATGAGGTAGGTGAGATGCTTCTCGTTCCACGTCACGAGATAACGGGCATTGACGGCGATCGCAAGATTGACGTACGGTTCATCCTTAGGGTCACGAGGCAGGGAAAACTTCTGCGGAATTTCTTCGACGAACCGGCTCTTACTCGCCAACAGCTCAAGATAGGCGGCCACGCGCTCGGGTGTCACCTGAGGATTCTTCTGGAGGATCCTCGGGCGGGAGAGTACATCGCGAATCTCTTCGGCGATAAAAGTGCTGACGACGAGCTGGACTCGGTCCTTTTCGGCGAGGAGAAGGCACGCAAAGGAGGGACCGGCATCGCTCAGCGCCGCTTGAAGCAAGACGTTGCAGTCGTAAACAACGACAGGGCGCTGGCCGCTCATGGTCGCCGCTGGGCTTGGCGTTCCGCAAAGGCCTCGTCGCGGGAAGCTCCGACCAGATCCGCAACCTGATCCTCCGTCAAGCCGCTCTTTCGCGTGGCCTCATGAATCGGAGCGAGGAGTTCCGAGAAGGATTGCGGCAGACGCATCTTTTCCTCGACGGCCTCACGGACGAGCGTGGGGACGTCTTTTCCGGAGGCCGCGGCACGTTCGTGGAGTTTGGCCTCGATTTCGGGTGACAAGTCAATGAGGAGCGTCATGGTTAAATACTAGCACGGACGAGCCGCGGAGTCGACTCCGCCGGGCATTCCAGGCTCTCTAACATCCGTTCGGGGCCAATCGCGTCGTGCCGGTGTCTCGGACCCTGGCCAATAACGCAGATTGGAATTCTGTTGTCGTCCAGTGGTTGAAGGTTGACCTATGTTTTGGATCGATCGCGATCGCAAAGCCGCCGGGAGGCGCGGCTGGCTGCGGGCGAAGGACGTGCTCAACACACTGCCGCTGCCGAGCGTGCGGAAGCGGATTGCGAAGAAGCGGGCGCGGGCTTAGGGTGGGATTATTCACCACAAAGGCACAGAGGCGGCGAAAAGTGACCCGGCGCACTGTCTGAGGCAGGTGTTCCTGCTTGACCCGCGCAGTCCTGTTTTGCTACAATGCATTCGAGGGTAGCTTTGTTATCACTTCCGAGGGTCTGCCCTTAGAGGAGAAAGTACATGTCATCGATCGTCCTGCGCCGTGCCATTGGCGGGAATTCGCCACCCCGCGCTAAGGGTACTCGGCGTTTGGGTGTGCGGTCCAAGGCCCTCACCGCCGCGATGGTGCTGGCCATCGGCGCGCTGGCGTCCACCGCGAGCGCCGATGTGTGGACCGTGACCAACCTCCACCCCGCCGGTTCTACCGAGTCAGGGGGGACGGGCGTAGGTAGTCTCCAACAGGTCGGTTATGCCCTCGCGAACGGCCAATATCGCGCTAGCTTATGGAGCGGCACAAGCGGGTCTTGGGTGAACCTCGACCCCGCTGGGTCGACGCATTCGGGGGCTTGGGGTGTAGGCGACGGCCAGCAGGTGGGCCATGCTGTTATCGGGGGAGACGTTCATGCCAGCTTGTGGAGCGGCACCGCCGCCTCTTGGGTTGACCTCAATCCCGCGGGGTCGACGGAATCGCAGGCGCGCTCTGTAAGCGCCGGTCAGCAGGTGGGCTTTGCCGAGGTGAATAACCAGCGTCACGCTGGCATATGGAGCGGTAGCAGTGCTTCGTGGGTGGACCTCAACCCAGCGGGATCGACATACTCGGAGGCGTTTGGCGTAAATGGTGGCCAGCAGGTTGGCGACGCCTATGTGGACGGAATTTTTCGCGCTAGCCTATGGAGTGGTACCGCTGCCTCGTGGGTTGACCTCAATCCCGCCGAGGCGATCGAGTCATATGCCTACGCTGTGGGCGATGGACAACAGGTGGGCTGGATATCGGATTCGGAAAGCGTTTACCGCGCCAGCCTTTGGAGCGGCAGCGCCGCTTCTTGGATAGATCTCAATCCCGCCGGGTCATTTGGATCGTATGCCTATGGCGTCAGTGGCGGCCAACAAGTGGGCTCTGCCGGATTCGATGATGGTGCACATGCGAGTTTATGGAGCGGCACCGCCGCCTCCTGGGTGGACCTTGGACAGTTTCTCCCCGCTGGTTATTCTGAATCAAATGCCGTGGGGATATGGAGCGATACCGAATTCATCTATGTAGCTGGGGTCGCCCACAACGACGTAGCAGGCCGCTACGAAGCGATGCTGTGGTCGCAGGCGATCCCCGAGCCTGGCGCTGCGGCGCTGTTTGGCTTGGGCGGCTTAATTGTTGCGATGAAGCGGCGGCGCATTCGCTGACCGCACGCCATGCACCCCTCGCGCCAACCTTCAACCGCAAGCCTCCAACGCCACGTTACGGACAAAATCCAAGAGGCCCTTGGGCAATTCCGCTGCCCCTCCGGGGCAGAAAGAACTTGGGGGGGTTCTCTAACCACGGGTTTCGCTTCGCTTTACCCGTGGCTACGGTCCTAAGCCCCTCCGGGGCAGGCCAAGGCGGATGCGACAATTTTTCTACGGAGTCGGGCTCTCGTTCGATGGAGTCGAGTTCGTCGCCTGCGCCTGCGTCATTTCCGGCAGGTAGCTGCGGGCGAGGGTGCGGACGGCTTGGCTGGGGTCGGTGCGGCTGATGTGGTCGAGGACGTCCTTGAACTTGTCGCCCTGCTGGAGGGCGAAGAGGCGGACGGCGAAGAGGCGGACGATGGCGTTGTCGTCGCGGACGGCGGGGGCGGCGGCCTTCGTCAGACTTTCCTCCAGCGGTGCCCAAGCGGCCGCGCACATCGCCCGGGCGCGGACGCGCCAATCTTTGTCGGTCAGCAACTTCGCATAGGCGGCACGTAGCTGGATGTACGGGATCGCCGTCGGCTGATTGAGGGCCGCGACCGCGAAGTGTGCGCCAATGGACTCGGCCGCGATGGCGCGGGCGGCATCCTCACCGGCCGTGGCCTGCTCCACCAGCGACGAGAACGCCGACGGCGAGGTGTCCAGCGGTATTCGCTCACCTTTGATCGGGCCGACGACCATGCTGCCCAGACCGGCGGCGAGGGCGCCGTCCTGATAGACGGGATCAAACATGGCCGTCACTTCGATCGTCGTCGGGTCGGTGGACAGGGCGATCCATTTTTCGCGCAAGGGGCCGACATCGATGGCGACGGTCTTCTCGATCGCGTCGCCGGGCTTGAGGACCGGCCGGGAGTTCATGAGCACTTGCAGGAAGTCTTTGAACTCGATGTTCTCGCGACCGGTGAGCTTCGCGGTGACGGCGAGGAGCGGGCGGGCCATGAAGCCCTCGCCGAAGGTGATGGGGAAGGGGCCGGCGTTTTCCAGGCGGATGACGACGTTGATCGGGCCGGTGGCGGGCAGGCGATCGGTCGCGAAACGAAGCGTGACCTTGAGGAAATCGCCGGTGCGGCGGTAGTAGTCGAAGACGTCGCGCTGGAACTTGTCGAGAGCGGAGACGATCTTGTTGTTGAGCGGCTGGACGGACGCCGTCTCTTGGTGCTGCGCGAGCGTGTCCTTGATCAGGTTATAGGCGATGCCGCTGGGTTGGATCGACGCGGCCTTGTGCAGGATGGTGATGGCCTGGGGCTTGTTGCCGCGCAATAGCTGAATCTTCGCCAATTCGAGCGCGGCCATCTGGTCCGTCGCGGCGAGGGGTTCGAGTTCCTTGACCGCCGCTTCTACCTCGCCGTTCATGGACAGGGCGTAGGCGTGGGCCAGCCTCGCCAGCGAGCCGGGGTTTCGCTTGGTCAGGGCGATTTCTGAAAGCTGCAGGGCCAGGGCCTTATCAGGATGATGAAAGCAAAAATACCAGGCGACTTCGGCCGCGTCGTCACCGTCTTTGTTGGAGGCGATGTCGCCGGCCCGTGCCAGGTACACTTTCAAGACCTCCTCTTGATCGGCGTTGGCCGCGGCGGCATTGCCGAGTTTGGCCTGGGCATTGCCGCGCAGCAGCCGCGCGGGCTGGAATTTCGGGTCGGCCTTGAGGGCCTCGTCCGCGGTTTCCACCGCCTTGGCGTAATCTTCGGAACCGAGGTAGGAGATGGCGAGCTTTTGGAGGAGCGAGGCGGAAAGCGGGCCGGCCTCGGCGCGGCGATGCAGGTCGATCGCCCGGTTGTACCACTCCTGGGCCTGCTTGTGCATCGAGAGCCGATCGAGAAACTCGGCGAGGTCCCAGACGAGATTGACCTGGCTGGGATTCATGGCGATCAGTTGCAGTGCCATCTCCACGCGCTGCAGCGCCGCCTCGGTCTCGCCGTACATCTCATACGCAAGCTGCCGCGCGGGGACGTTCATTGCATTCAGCCGCAGGGCCGTCTCAATCTCGCGACCGGCGGGTTCTTTTTCGCCGCGCTCGTAATAGAACTTGGCCATCCAGCGATGCAGCTCGCTTTCGTAGATCGGTGAGAGGTTCTTGGCTTTCAATTCATTTCCGATGAAGCCCGAGCGCGATTCGGCGGTCTGGCGATCATCCATTTCCATTGAAAGGAGCTTGATGCGGGCGGTGTCGTCGTTTGGGGTTAGCCGGACGTAATTGGCCAGGGCGACCTTCGCCTCGGCCGTGCGGCCCATGCGCTGATACAAATCGTGCAGCCAGAAGTAGGCCTCGCCGCAGTCCGGCGCGATTTCCTTCGCCGCCTCCAACATCGCCATCACGTGCAGCGCGGCGCTGCGAGGATTAGAACGACCGACGAGATGGCCCTGGTGCCGGGCGAGGTGGACGAGCCAGCTTCCGACATCAAGCACTTCGGGCGTCGTCGACCTGGCAGGAGAGACCGGCGTGACCGTGGTTTCGGACGGTGGCGCAGCGGCGGGCTGCGCATTGGCGTCAGGCGGATCACCGGCCCCGAGGAACAACAAAGTACATGTGAGAATCCATCCGGACATTGAGACGCTCCCTCGAAAACACTGCCCGCCGCCGGGGCTCACGGACGATCATAATGCAAGCCTGGAGCGGCACCTACGACGGGTCGGCTGTTCCATTATGGGCACTTGTAACTGGCGCGGGCAAATCCCGCAAGAAGGCTATGATGTGCGGCGGTGCCGCCGTCTGCTTCATTGCAGACGACCCGAACTTTCCGACTGGAGGCCGTACCCATGCCGCTCCCCGTTTATTACGAAGCCGACGCCGATTTGTCGGTGCTCCGGTCACGAACCATCGCGGTGCTCGGATACGGCTCCCAGGGGCAGGCTCACGCGCAAAACCTCCGCGACGCGGGGTTGCGGGTCGTTGTGGCTCAGCGACCGGGCGGACCCAATCATGCGCTGGCGATTCAGCACGGGTTCCAACCTGTCGCCATCCCGGAGGCGACAAAGTTCGGCGATTTGTTAATTTTCGCCCTCCCGGACGAACAGATGGAGGAGATCTTTGTCGGCGAGGTGGCCCCGCAACTTCGCGCCGGTCAGGCGCTGGGGTTCATTCACGGGTTCGCGATCCGGTTCGGGCTCATCACGCCGCCGAAGGACGTGGATGTCATCATGATTGCGCCGAAGGGACCGGGTTCGCTCGTGCGCGAGGCGTTTGTTCGCGGCGGCGGTCTGGCGTGCATTCTGGCGGTTCATCAGGATGCGACCGGCAGCGCGAAACCACTCGCCTTGGCCTGGGGGGCGGGCATCGGCGGCGGCAAGGGCGGGATGATCGAAACGACGTTCGCGGCGGAGTGCGAGAGCGACCTCTTCGGCGAACAGACGGTGCTGTGCGGAGGGATCATCGAATTGATGAAGGCGGCGTACGAGACGCTCGTCGCGGCGGGGTACCCGGAGGAAATCGCGTATCTGGAGTGCATCCACGAGGTCAAGCAGATTGTGGACTTGCAATACGCCGAGGGGCTGGCGGGGATGCGCCGGCGGATCTCCAACACGGCGGCGTATGGGGGGCTCACGCGCGGGCCGAGGCTGGTCGGTCCCCAGACGAGAGCGGAACTGAAGGCGATCCTGGGAGAGGTTCAATCCGGGCGATTTGCAACGGAATGGATAAACGAGTGTCGCTCCGGTAAGGTCCGTCTGACTGAAATGAGCCGAACGGAATCGCTGCATGCCAGTGAAACGGCGGGTCGCCGGGTCCGAGAGCAGGTCCGCAATGCGCTGCCCGAATAGGAGTCAAACTTGCAGACAAGGCCGCGTGAGGCTAAAGTTTATCGCTCAACGGGGACGTAGCTCAGTTGGGAGAGCGTCGCGTTCGCAATGCGAAGGTCGAGGGTTCGAACCCCTTCGTCTCCAATCCGTAAGTTACGCCGATCGCTTGATTAGCATACCGGCGTGCGGCAGTGCGGCTCGTGAGCAGCGGACAAAACGGTAAATACCGTTTTATCCCGCCTTGCTCGCAGGAGTACCGCACATGTCTCGCACAAAAATCACGGACACACCACGCTACCGAAAACACAAGGCCTCTGGCCAGGCGATCGTCAGCCTTGGCGGCAATGATCATTACCTCGGGCCATTCGCCTCAGCGGCGAGCAAGTCGGAGTACGACCGACGCGTCGGTGAGTGGCTGGCGTCCGGTCGCACGTCGCCGGCCGATACCGAGTCCGGCCTATTTGTCGTCGAGATCATCAGTCGGTATCGACAACATGCCCGCGTTTATTATCGCAAAAACGGGCGCGTCACTAAGGAAGTCGCGGGCGTCGACATGGCTGCACGCTACCTCAAGCGCCTGTACGGCCAGACTCCTGCTGCGTCATTCGGTCCGCTCGCGCTGAAGGCAGTTCGCGAGGCAATGATCGAGAGCGACCTTTGCCTCACTACGATTAATACGGCGATCGGCCGGATCAAGCGGATGTTTAAGTGGGCGGTCAGCAACGAGTTGGTGGCGCCGTAGGTCTATCACGGGCTACAAACAGTCGATGGACTCAAGAACGGACGATCAGAAGCACGTAATCCTCGAATCGTCCGGCCCGTCGCCGACAACGTCATCGATGCTGTATTACCCCACGTCTCGCGTCAAGTCGCCGCGATGATCCAGCTTCAGCGACTAACGGGAATGCGGTCGGGCGAAGTCGTGGTCATGCGAGTCTGCGATATCGATACTCCGGGCAAGATCTGGCAATACACTCCGCCAACGCATAAGACGCAGCACCATGGCCACATGCGTTCGATCTATCTCGGTCCGCTCGCCCAGGCGGTTGTGCGGCCATTCCTGAAAGCCGATCTCTCGGCCTTCCTGTTCAGCCCAGCCGAGGCGGAGGCCGAGCGGAAGATTGAAATACGGCAGCATCGAAAGTCGAAAGTGCAGCCGTCGCAAGTCGATCGCCGAAGGCGGCGACCGAAACGCAAGCCGGGCGAGCGATACGACGTGCAATCCTACAAGCGAGCCGTTTACCGGGGGTGCGCCAAGGCATGCCCGCCCCCGGACGGCTTGTCGTCGGAAGAGGCGCGATCGTGGGAGTTGTCGCACCGCTGGCACCCTCACCAGCTCCGGCACAACGCCGCGACGCGGATGCGGAAGGAATTCGGGATTGAGGCGGCGCGGGTCGTATTGGGCCACCGGTCGGCGGCCGTCACAGAGATCTATGCCGAGGCCGATCGCGGTAAGGCGGCGGAGATCATGGCAAGGGTAGGGTAGGATATCAATAGTGAATTTGGTTTTGTAGTCAACGGAGAACCGACAATGGCGCTAGTCAGAGAAGTTGTGAAAAAGACCGGAATCTTTCAAACCGTGCGAGTCCGTCCGGCAACAAATGATCCCGAATCAGCGAAGGATTTCTTCGACAACGCGTTTAGAGCATGGCAGATCGAGAAAAACCTTGCAGAATATGGAGAACATTGCCTAACTATTCTAGCAAAGTATAAATGCAACACCTTTGTCAGGTTCGACACGGCGGCGAAACAGCCAATATACGAAGAGCGAAGTGTGACAGAATTCCCGCACCAAATACTTGATGATGCGCCTCCAATAGCGCATGACGCTCGCAATGTAATGCACACCATCCACTGCCTCCGTATTGGGATGACCAAGAATCGAATTCGCGATTCAGTTGTCCATGCCATAGCGTTGGGTGCTTCTTTAGTACGTTTGCAGGTTCGCCCATTCGAGTCATACGTTGTGAGCGGCCGAAAGGTAATCGAAGGAGGGCGAAGGGTCACGTCGGCGCGTACGGGACCGAAGCTGATAAGGCCGACCGATACGCAAAGTATCAAGCATCAATGGATTTCGTAAGGACCGCCGAGCCTGGAATCTCGTTTTCCTGCGCTTGCGAACGGGTGGCGCGAATCCACAGATGCTCGCCGACGACGATCAAACGGCACACCCAGAACAACAAAAAAAAGTAGTTGGGCCAGACCTCCCAGTGACCCAAGACTGAAAGCAATACTTCGCTAGTGGCCACGTCTTGCGGCCACACGAGGTATTGCCCAATGATCGACATTTCCGTTGAAACGGTCCCGACCTTTACCGAGGCGGCGGCCAAGTTGCCGCGCCGGCGGCACGGCAAGAAGCCACACATCGCGACGCTTTATCGCTGGGCCGAGAGGGGGCTTAAAGGCATTCGCCTCGAAACCATCCAGGTCGGCGGCACCTGTTGCACCTCGCTCGAGGCGCTGCAGCGGTTCTTTGAACGCCTGACCAAGCCGCGATCCGAGGCACCGCCTCCGCCTCATTTCAACCGAGCCCGACTCCGCCAGATCGAACAGGCCGAACGCGAATGTGCGGAGGCGGGTTTCTAGTGGCCGGTTCCAGCCAGAACTCCAATTTTGTTCCGGTAACCGCCACGGCTCCTTGCGTCGTGTGCGACAAAGGCGATTGGTGCCGGCGATCTCGCGACGGCGCGGTTGCGGAATGTCACCGGTTGGACGCCGATCAGTGTCCATCGGGATACGTTTTCCGTAAGAAGACCCGGGGCGGGTTCAGTATCTTCCGGCGGGCGGAGCAGGGCGGCGGCCCTAGCGCCCAGGGCGGCGTTGGCGCAATGCAAAAGTCCAAAAAGGTCTGGACGTCTCCGGATCAATTTGCCTAGCGCTGCCATGGTAAGCATAACGGCACATGGTATTACCAAGGTCCCGATGGGTCCGACGTCTTTGCTGTCGCGCGCATCGACACCGCCAAGGATGAAAAGACCTATCGACCGCTGCACAAGGTCAGCGGCGGATGGGTCGTCGGCGATCCGCCCGGCAAGTTGCCGCTCTACCGGCTCGGAGAATTGACGGAGGTCGCGCATGTCTTTGTCGTCGAGGGCGAGAAATCCGCCGAAGCCGCTCGCGGCATCGGCCTTGTAGTTACAACGTCCGCCCACGGCGCTAGATCGGCGGACATGTCCGATTGGTCGCCGCTGGCAGGCTGCGAAGTAGTCATATTGCTCGATAACGACGAGCCTGGGCGACACTACGCCCAAACCGTCGCCGAGATTCTCACCCGGCTTGATCCGTCGACTGTCGTCAAGATCGTAGAATTACCTGAACTTCCCGAACATGGCGATATTGTCGAATTCATCGCCGCTCGCCCAGGCCAGAGTCCAGACGCCATGAAGGCCGAAATCGATGCACTGATCGCCGACGCCCCGGTGTGGGTTCCGACGAAGCGTGTGGAACCTGCAGAGTCCGATGATGGCGTACCAGAACGGAGACCATCGCAGGCCGATTTTGTCGCTGAACTGGCTGAGCAGGCGGAACTTTTCCATACACCTGGAAGTGAAGGAGAGGCCTACGCCTCCATCATGGTTCGGGGGCACCGCGAAACTTGGGCTGTCAAAAGCAACGCGTTTCGTCAATGGCTTGCGTATCAGTATTGGCGGCGATGGAGAAAGGCAGCTAACAGTCAGGCCATGGCCGACGGACTCGGCGTGATCGCCGGCAGGGCCTTGTTCGAAGGTCCCGAGCACGCGATCCACGTACGCCTATGCCGTGTGGGAAATTCAAACTGGCTGGATCTCAGTAACGACACATGGCAGGCCGTCGAAATAACCTCTGCCGGCTGGTGCGTGCATGACCATCCGCCGGTGCGATTCATACGACGAAAGGGAATGTTACCTCTTCCGACGCCAATTCAGGGCGGCTCAATTGATGAACTTCGTCCCTTCGTGAACATGCCGGACCAGCGGACATGGGTGCTTTATATCGCGTGGTTGGTCGCCGCATTTTGCTCCGGCCGTCCGTTTGTCATCTTGATTGTCAACGGCGAACAGGGAAGCGCAAAGACCACGGCGTGCCGGATCGGCCGGCTCCTGGTCGACCCAAATAAAACTCCGCTTCGTCGGCCGCCAAAGGAAGACCGCGACTTGATGATCGCGGCGAACAACTGCTGGATCGTCGCTTATGACAACCTATCGGGATTACCCCTATGGTTGTCCGACTCGCTCTGCAGCCTGGCGACGGGAGGAGGCTTCGCGACGCGCGAACTCTATACGGACGACGAGGAAAAGCTCTTCGATGCCATCCGGCCCGTAATGCTCAACGGGATCAGCGACGTAGCCACGAAGCCCGACCTCTTGGATCGCTCGATTCCACTCCTACTGCCCGAAATAAACGACGAGAGCCGCTGGGACGAAGAGTCGTTCTGGGCGGAATTCGAGGCCGCCCGCCCTCGGATACTTGGGGCCCTCCTCGATGCCGTTAGCACCGCGCTTCGGAACGAGGGTACGGTCAAGCTGTCGAGTGTTCCTCGTATGGCGGACTTCGCCAAATGGGTGACAGCGGCCGAACCCGCCTTCGGGTGGAAGCCGGGAACGATTCCGGCGGCCTATTTCGAAAGCCGCGGCGATTCGACGCATGCCGCGATCGAGTCGGCCATCATCGGTCCGCCCATCGTGGGTCTGATGGGTAATCGCGACCGGTGGCAGGGCATCGCCAAAGAGCTTCTAACCGAACTCGAGGACCACCATACGGACGAGAAGACCCGCAAGTCCAAGGAATGGCTCAAGAGCGCTCGAAAGGTCTGCGGCGATTTGCGACGGTTGGCACCCGACCTGCGGCGGTTCGGAATCAGCGTCGTCGTTGGCGCACACACGCGGCGCGGCACGCCTATCTCGCTAGAAAATACCCGGAAAACATCGTCACAACTGTCACCATCGTCACCGGACTTGGATTTACAAGGACTTACGCGTGACGATCAAGACTTCGCATGTGCCGCGACATCGTCACACTTTGGCAGAATATCGTCACAGTCCGCCGTCCGATCGTCACCGGAAAACCTCGTTTCCGACGCCGCGGCGCGGGTTGGTGACGGTCGTGACGATGGTGACGATGTTTAATAAACCTCGAGAACCCTGAGCGCGACGGACAAACAGCGTCCGTCTGGGGGAATTGTGTCGTCGCCGCCTCCATCCAGGGCGTCGAGCTAGCGGAGATGTAGTGCAACGCGCACGTCTGATAGGCCTTCTTATGTTGCATCCCTTCCCGCCCTCGGTGAGGCGGCATATCGGCGTGAGTCTCGCCAACATTGGCGCGCTAACGCAACAATGAAAGGCTCTCGACATTTTGGACCCGCGCTGGCGCGCGAACAACGGCCGGTGACCAAACTTCAATCGACGGGCAGCGCGCGAACTGCAGTGGAAATGCAGTGGTGTTCGCTTGACCATGGTGATCATGGTAACTATGCTGTTCTGAGTTAAGCCTCGGACATCACCGAGCTTAGTGCTAAATCCGGGTTCAGTCGGAAGTTGTGAAAATCAGCTTCCGCCATCTCATAACCCGGAGGATCCCCGCCACGGGAATGTCGCCGACCGGCCCGAGCTGGTCTATGCCACACTTCGCGCATCTCCAGAAAAGGTTCAATCGATCGATCATCGGTAATTTCTCCTTGGGTAAAGCCAGCAGCGGGTCACGAACGGCAGGCCACCGTGCGGGGGCCGCCATGATCGGTCGTGGCTCCCACGCTCCACTCCGCCGCCAGCAGATTGAGTTGAATGTCCGCCTCCACCGGCAGGTTCCGCAGGAACTTGGCGAACTGGGCGACCATGAGACCCGGGTCGATGCGGATGGAGGCACAATTCAAACCATCGACTTTAGCAACTCCTCGCCGGTCATAAGCGGTAGTGTTTTACTGACATGCCCGTGTACTTGCGCGGCGAACCACGCAATTATTCCGAACTCTTTGGAATCACACCTGGCCCCGACGGCGGAGTGGCAAGCCGTGCTCGCCACTCGGCGGCCTTTTCCGGGTTTCCCCAGTTCTCGTAAAGCGTAATGATTCGCTCGAGCGCCTCGCCCTTGTCGCGCCGTGGTACCTGTGTTAGCTCCTTGACGACTGAATAACCCGCAAGGACCAACGGCTCCGCCTCCTCGTAATGACCGACCGCCGTCAAGTAGGCGCCGTACAGGCCCTCGGCCGCGGCCAATTCGCGATGCCCGGCCGGCACTGACTTTCGACGGCGGCTCAGCACATCCTCGGCCAGTCTGCGCACCTCGTCATGGAGGGCAGGATCGGAGCGAAGGAGCAGGATCGACGCCAGTTGGGCCATGCCGCTGGTGGTGGCCGCGTGTTCGGGGGGAAGTTTCGCTCGTCGGATTCGCTGTGAATCGCGCATCATGGCTTCCGCATCGCTCAGCTTGCCTTGCTGCTTCATGACCACGCTCAGGTTGTGCAGCGACGCCGCGACCTGCGGATTATCTTCACCCAGCGCCTTGCGTTGAATTGCCAGGACTTCGCGGAATACCTGTTCGGCCTCGTCGAGGCGGTCCTGATCGAGAAGAACCAGGCCAAGATTGTGCATACAAACCGCGGTATTCGGATGCTCCTGGCCGAGAAGCTCCACAAACATGGCCACTGCTTCCCTCGACATTTCCTCCGCCTCGGAATATCGGCCGCGTTGGCGCAGCAAAGAACCGGTGTTGGTGAGGCTCGCGGCGACACTGGGATGTTCATTGCCCAGGAGTTTTCGACGCATCCGAAGTGCTTCCTGGTGAAGGGGCTCGGCCTCGTCAAACTTCTCCTGATTGCGCAGGGCCTCGGCCAGATTGTGCATCGATAAGGCGACCATCGGGTGCTCTTGGCCATACGATTGCTGCGATAGGAGAAGCGCTTCGCGAAGGGTCGTTTCCGCATCCGGGAGCTTGTCCAGCCTTCCCAAGACGATGGCGAGGTTGCTCAGCGTTCGGACCAGTTCCGGATCACCCACACCTGCCTTGGCCCGTCTCTGGGCCAGCGCCTCCCGATACAGAGCCTCCGCTTCGGCCAAATGGCCGCGAGAATCTTCAAGGGAAGCCAGATTGTGGAGTGAAACCGCTAATTCAATGCGATGATCGCCGGAGGACTTGCGGCGAATGTCCAGCGCCCTGCGGAACAATAGTTCGGCATCGTCGAATCGGGAAAGATTCCGAAGCACGAGTCCGAGATCATTCAAAACGTACGCCACTTTCAAATGCTCCGGGCCGAAAAGTTCTTCGCGAATCGTCAAGGCCCTGCGCAGCAAGGGTTCGGCGTCCTTCATGCGGCCTTGCTCCATTCGCAACGTCGCCAATTGCACCAAGTTTTGGGCGATTTCGTCGTCTTGACGTTCGGGAGATTCCTCGCGGATTGCGAGCGCGCGAGTCAGATGCTTTTCGGCGTTCGGCAAATCGCCCAACTCGCGGTACGTACTTCCCAGCGTCAAGCGCACGGCGGCCTCGACCTCGGGTTGTTGCTTGAGCGATTCGTTTTTCAGGTCACCGGCTGCGCGATCCACGGCTTGGCGGACGGTCATGTCGCGTCCTTTGGGATTCTCCTTCGGGTTCGCGGTGGCCAATAGACCCTGTAGAAAACGGTTGACGGCTTCCTGTTTGGACGCTTCCGCGCCGGCCTTCGCCGCGTTTTCCTGGGCGAGCTGCCGGGCATGGGCTTCGTCGCGCGCCGACTTTTCGGACGCGCTGCGGGCCTCATCGGCACGGCGGCGCTGCGTCGCTTGTTGGTTGTACAGGAAGGCTAAGGCGATCGTGGATCCCGTCAAAAGAAAGAGGAAGGCGGCCGTCGCGAACACCGCCGCCCGGTATCGCCCGATCGTCTTGGTCAAAACGTACCAACCGCTGTCGCGCTTGGCTTCGATGGGCTCGCCCGCGAGATAATGACGAAAGTCCCTGGCCAGTTCCCCGGCGCTCTGGTAACGCCGGTCGCGGTCCTTGTGAAGACATTTCAGGACGATGGTGTCGAGATCGTTGTCGATCGAGGGGCGCACGGTGCTGAGAGGCGCCGGCGCGGCCCTGATGATCGCATCCATCACTTCCCGCACAGAGCCGACGGTCTTGTAAGGCGGTTGGCTCGTAAGCAGTTGATAGAGAATTACGCCGAGAGAATAAACATCCGTGCGTACGTCGACATCCTCGGCACCCTCGGCCTGCTCGGGGCTGGCCCAGGGCAGCGACCCGACGAATTGCCCCGTTTGCGTCATGGTGGGGTCGTCGGTCTTGACCGTGAGCTTGGCCAGGCCGAAATCCAGGACGCGCGGCTCGCCCTGAGCATCCACGCGGATGTTGCTAGGCTTCAGGTCGCGGTGGATCACCCCGCGAAGGTGCGCGGCGTTAATGGCATCGCAAACCTTGATGAAGAGCCGGAGCACGGTCTCGATGGGCAGGGGACTGCCGTCGGCAGCCTGATGGCGGACATAGTCATCGAGCGGTCGGCCCTCGATGTAGTCCATCACGAAAAAGCACGATCCGCCGGCACCCACGCCGCTGTCGTGGATGGTCACAATGCCCGGATGCTGGAGCGAGCCGAGGATATGCACCTCGCGCTCGAACCGGGCCAGTTCGTGTCCCTGGCCCAGAGCGGCTTCGTGGCTGACCTTGATGGCGACGGGCCTTTTCGTGGAGCGCTGCGTGGCACGGTAGACTACGCCTTGGCCGCCCCGGTGAATCTCGCCGAGCATGTCGTAGCCGGTGAAAAGGTCCGGCGGTACGGCGGCGGCAGACATTCGGGGCGAAGCGCCTCCGGATCGGGTTTCGACGGCCCGGCGGCGGGCCCGCTCGATCACGCCCAAGCCGCGAAGCTCCTCGGCCAGCTCCGGCAGCAGATCATGATGACCGGAGAGGATTTTCTCGTCCGAAAGCTCCTCCCCCGCGATCCGCCGGTCAATGCAGTCGTCCACCACGCGTTGGATACGCACCAACCTCTCGGATGAGCCGGTCGCCTCCTCGTCGGCGCGTAGCGTCATGGTCGCCCCCTCGATCTGGGTGCACGCTCTTCGACTTCGCCTCCGCGAATCAACCTGGCGTACCTGTCCATCGCTTCACCTTACAGCGAGAGCCGCGCGCGATCGTTACGCCGACGAGCTGAAAAACTGCGCCGAACTGCCGAGGGCCTCCTGCATCTGCCGCAGACCACGGTGGCAGAGCAGGCACAGCGCCCCTTCCGTCCGGTTCATCCGGACGGCCGCCTCGGCTACGGGCAGGCCGTCGATGTAGCGCAGTCGCAGCGCCTGGCGATAATCCTCTTTCAATCCTTCCATGGCGAGTTGCACCTTCGCCACGGCCTCGCGAATGGCGGCCGACTGGCTGGGCGTCCGCTCATTTACGGCCAGCATGCCCAACCATTCCACGGCGGACCCGGTGGCCGGATTGACCGGCGCCTCCACCCTCTCGCGACCGCCTCCGCGCTTAGCGGCGCGTTGAGCCTTGATCATGTCGAAGAGCCGGTTCTCGGCGATCTTCTCGAGCCAGGCATAGAAAGAACCCGGCCCGCGCGGCAGAAACGACCGGATCTCGCGGAACACGATCACGTAGGCCTCCTGGAGAACGTCGTCGACGGCGATGACGCCCTGCAAGTCGCCCGGGAGCATCCGTCCCACCGCAGCCGAGAGGCGGTGATGGTGTTGCATCATCAAATGTTCGACGGCGGCTTCGTCGCCCGTGACCGCCCGCTCCAGAAGCTGGCCTTCTTGTTCTTCCTGGCTCATAGCGACCCGTCGCAGATGGGAAGTCGTCCCGGAACGAACCAAACACCATTGTACTGCAAAAAGACGCTGGGGACAGGTGTAAGGGCGCTGGATGGTTGTCGCTCTAGGAGACGGCGGACCTTCTGCCCACCCCTGTCATCAGAATTAGACACTTGGAGCACCGAACGCGATGGCGTCGCCTGAGCAATTCGAGGACCCGGACCTGTTGCCCGACCTGTTCGGCGAAGCGCGCTGGCGGCGTTTAGTGCGACGGCTGTCCCTGACACGGCGGCAGGCGGAGGTGGCCCGGCTGATCTGCCGCGGCTGCGAAAACCGGCAGATGGCGGCCCGGCTGGGGGTGTCGGTCGACACGATTCGATTGCATGCGAAGAAACTCCTCAAGCAACTGCGGGCGCGGAATCGCGTCGGCGTGCTGGTCAGGCTGTTGCTGGCGGAAAAGACACCGCGACCGAAGATCAGCGGTCGTGCAATTCGTGGGGCACGTACCCCTCGGGGTATCTAGTAATACGGCAGCCACATCGCTAGGGTTGACGTTAATCGTATTTCGTCGATGGGAGCGGGATGAGACGGGCAAGGTCTCACGCCAGTCACCATCTGCGCCCGTCCAGGCGATCCTCTCAAACGGTCGGAGCGACTCCGTATCAAAGGGAGCGTGCGCGGTCAAGGGACCCTCCGCGCGCTCAACGGACGAAAAAAACTTTGCATGAACTGCGTAATCCAGCGAATTGGTTTGCACTATGGAGAGAGCGGACGGTTTGCCAAGCGGCCGCCGCGTGGCGCCGCGACCCATCAATCAGGACCCTGACAATCGGAGAGAGCCCATGAAACAGTCTTTGACCAGTGCGATAGTGGCGATCGGCCTCACCATCACCTGCACGGGCGGCTTCGCAGGCGCGGACACTTTCGGTCCCTCCGATGGGTCAGGCAAAGTGTCGGGCGTTGGTAACCACCACCGCGTCCCCCTGCACTTTGAGTTGAACGAGGGACAGACGGACTGCGCGGTGGCCTATCTGGCGCGCGGACCGGGCTACGCACTCTTCCTGACGCCTGATGAGATGGTCTTTCGACTCGCCCCGGGGGCTGCGCCGGACGGCGACGAGACCATGGCGTCGGCCGTGCTGCGCATGAAATTGGAAGGCGCTGATCCGCACCCGGCGATATCGGGCCTCGACGAGCTGCTGGGAAAAGTCAACTACTTCCGCGGGAGCGACCCGGCGCAATGGCGCACAAATATCTCCACGTACGGGAAGGTGCGCTATCACGACGTCTATTGCGGAATCGACCTGATTCACTATGGCAATCAGCGCCAACTCGAATTCGATTTCGTGGTTTCGCCGCAGGCCGATCCATCCGTTATCACGCTCGTGTTCGAAGGCGCCGACGGGCTCGAGATTGATGAGGGCGGCGACCTGGTGCTGCATGTCGGCGAAGGCGAGGTGCGACAACACAAGCCCGTGTTGTATCAGGAGATCGATGGCCGACGGCGCGAAATCGCCGGCGCATTTGAGCTGCGCGGACCGGACCGAGTGGGTTTCTCGATCGGTGATTACGACCCAACGCTGCAGTTGGTCATAGATCCAACGCTCGTTTACGGCACGTATCTCGGTGGAGCCTCCACGGAGCGCGGTTGGAGCATTGCCGTAAATGGATCGGGGGAGGCCTGTGTCGTCGGCCACACCGTATCCACGGACTTTCCGGTCACACCCGGCGCATACGACACCTCGCGGGAGGGCACTAGCGATCTCTTCGTTGCCAAGCTCAGCGCCGATGGCACCGCGCTCATTTTTTCGACCTATCTCGGCGGATCGTTGGGCGAGGGCGGCACCAACACGCAACAGCGGCCGAACATTGCAGTGGCCGACGACGGAAGCGCGTTCGTCTGCGGCACAACCGCCAGCAGTGATTTCCCGGTGACGCCCGGGGCTTTCGACACCACGCTGAACCCCGGTGGAGCTGGTTTCGTCACGCGTCTCACTCCGGACGGCTCTGGGCTGATCTACTCGACGTTCATGCAAACCATCAACAGCTTAGATGTAGAGTTCAATCGTGGCATCGCAGTGGACTCGGACTTCAACGCCTACGCCTGCGGCAACGGATTGCCCGCCAACAACGGCATTGGGAGCGGGCAGGGGCAGATCCAGACGATCACCCAGTTGGGCGCGACGGCGGGCGTACGGGTCTGCAAGATCGAGCCGCAAGGCAGGTACCTCAAGTATTGCGTCACCCTGGGTCCCACGAACACGAGTTCCGGTGATCAGGGCGCGCAATGTATCGCCATCGACTCGCTGGGTTGCGCGGTGGTCGAGTCCTTGGCCACTTCCACCGGTGCAGGGCTCCCCGTCGTCAACGCGGTGTAACCGGTCGGTCATTCCGTTGGGGCCGACCTCTACATCGCGAAGATCAACGCGGCGGGGACGGGACTGGATTTTGCGACGTTTTACGGAGGGTCGAACGGCTCCGAAGGGGGAGATCGCGACGGCGCACTCGCGGTCGATAGCGCCGACAACATTTACCTCACATCCAGCAGCACTGCCAGCGATTTTCCCGTTACGGCGGGGGCCTACCAAACGACCGCGGGCGGCTTCTCCAACGCGCTGGTGGTGAAGTTCCGGCCCGACGGAAGCGTCGCCTACTCCACGTATTTAGGCGCGTCCGGCAACGATTTCGGTGAGGACATCGCGGTCGACGCGCACGGCAACGCGGTGGTTGCCGGCACGACGAGTTCGGGCAATTTCCCGATCGCCGGTCTGGCGGTGCAGACGACGAAGGGCACTCCCGCCGGCGGGGAAGACGCATTCCTGACGAAACTCAATCGCAACGGGAGCAGCTTGCTCTTCTCCAGTTTCATCGGCGGCGGAGGCGCAACGACCACCGGGGGTGATGCCGGCTATGGCGTGGCGCTCGACGCGGCCGGCGATGCCTACGTAACAGGTTGGACGAATTCCACGAGCTTCCCCGTAACGCCGGGGGCGTTCCAGACAATCAAGGCGGGCGCCGTCGGGACCTTCGACGCGTTCATTTGCAAGGCGGTCGTGAACAACCCGCCGACGGTCAATTGTCCGGAAACTGCCACCGCCGAATGCACCTCGTCGGCCGGCGCTACGATCGAGCTGACCAGCCCCATTGCCGACGCCGATGGCGATCCGCTGACGGTCACCTGGCTGGTTGACACCTTCGTGGTCCAGACCGACAACGTGCCCGACGGTGGCAGCCTTGCAACAACGGCGACGTTGGCCCTCTCTCGGGCATATTCCGTCGGCGTGCACACGGTCGAAGTCCAGGTGAGCGACGGCTCGGCCCCACCGGTCGCCTGCACGACCCAAGTGACCGTCACGGAGTCGCAGCCCATCATCAGCAGTCCGCCCGCAAGCACGCAGCTCTGCATCGGTGGAACGCCGGGGGCGTTCAGCGTCGTCGCTTCGGGGACCGAACCGCTGTCGTATCAGTGGCGCAGGGAGGGCATAGACATCTCCGGCGCGACCAGCGACACGTTCCCGCTTGCGCCGGACAGCCTGGACGATGGCGGCTCGTACGACGTGGTAATAACCAACGCCTGTGGCTCGCTGATCACCAGTTCAGCGGCGACACTGACTGTGCATCCTCACGGGCCGGATATCACCCAGCAGCCGGTCGATGCCACGCGCTGCCCGGGCGAGATGGTCTCCTTCAGCGTCGCAGCCAGCGCCCGCATCGGCGGCGAAATCACGTACCAATGGCGCAAGAATGGGCTGCCGATCAGCGGCGCAACGAGCGACTCGTATTCCTTCACAGTCACAAGCATCGCGGACGGCGGTCAATACGATTGCGTGGTGGACGAGTGCGACTGCGGTGTCACCACGAGCACGCCGGCTGTCCTCACTGTGCGCAACGACGCGCCGGTGCTCACGCTGAACGGGCCGGCGGAGATCACTCTGGAGTGCCACGTCGATACATACGCCGAGGCGGGGGCAGCGAGTGAAGACGATTGCGACGGGCCGCTCCCGGCGGACATCGGCGGAGACTTCGTCGACGCCAACACGATGGGCCATTATGACGTCCTTTACGACAAGACGGACTCCCAGGGCAACGCTGCGGTACAGGTGACGCGTACGGTAAACGTTGTCGACACGCTGGCGCCGACACTCACTGTGGATACCACTCCTCTAACGGTGGAAAGTCACGGCTCTTGCCAGGTCGCGGTCACGCTGCCGACTGCTACGGCCGAAGATGATTGTGATCCGAACCTAGTGGTGACCAACGATGCTCCGGCGCTGTTCCCGGCGGGCGAGACCACCACCGTGACCTTCACCACTAGGGATGCCGCGGGGCACACGACGACTGCCGAGTTGCCGATTACCGTGACCGTATGCGGCTGCGCCACCCTGCTGGTCCAGGTCGATCAGCACACGGTCGGCACGGGCGCGCGTCCCGTCACCACCAAGCTGGGTATCGCCGGGATGCAGGTCTGCGTCTTCGACAAGTCCGAAGGATCATGCGCCCGCGAGCTGGGCGTGTCGTGGCAGAACTACCCCGCGATCTACGAGACCTGCCCTTCGGCCGCCTGCGGGATGACTGCTGCCGACGGCTCGTTGCGCCTCGTGCTGCCCGCCGGTGATTACATCGTCATCGGCAAGTACGATCCGGATGGCCTGCCGCCAAACGACGATGGCGACGAACTGTACTTGGGCGTCTCTGCCAGCGACTTCCAGTGCTCGACGGACAATAACCCCGACACGATCACCATGCGGAAGTACCTGCAACTGGTCCAGACGGGGGACGGCAAAAAGGTCCCGGCCAAGTACACCATTCGCACCGGTTCGGAACTCTTGATCATAGAGCCGGAATATGTCGTGTGGGACCAGACCGAACAGTCTTATCCGTTTGTGTTCCAATCGGTCGGTGACTGGGGCGTTACGGCGACGGTCGCGCCGCCAGAGGGTTTCGTGGCTGACCATGACGCGCTCTCCGCAGACGTGAACAACGAAGTGGAGGCCGTCCAATTTACCATCACCGAAGTGGGCAGCGACTTGGTTCCGACAGAGACGACCTTCGACGTGACCCACAAGGGCAAGCACGAGAAGATCCGTAGCCGGGTCGGCATCCTGCTCACGCCGGACTACGCTACCTCACGCGGATTCAACGTTGGGGAGCTGCGCGCCCGCGGCCTGATAGTTGACCCGCCAACCAGGCCTGGGACTGGGCCGAACCACGGAGCAGGTCAATCGGGCAAGTAATGGTCGCGACCTGTCCGCCGCCAACTCGGCCAAACCTGGGACCGCTGACCGGCGACTTTTCGCTGGTCGGCGGTCTCTGACTTCATCATCACTCCCGCGCATATTTGTAGAAGCAAAGTCGGCGGCGACTACCTGTAAGATGCGGCCGTCCACATTCGGTGCGTCGACTTCGCCCCATCAGGCAGCGCGGACTCGCCCGAGCGCCTTCCCTTTGCTCGATGACCCCCCAAGAATTCCCTTCAACATTTCACAGCCCTCTTGGGGGGTATTCCGCGCCTCGCAAATCGATGGGGTTGGGTTCGCCTGAGTAAACATCACAGGAAAACTGTCTCTACGGCGCGCTGCGCCCTCGTTCGAAGACGGTGTGGTCCCCTCGGTCGGTAGCAAATTGGGCAGACCCGTTGGTTAGCCACCTGCGTCGGCGGAGCTTGTCGGGATCAACGGTCTTGGCCACGGCGGTTGCGGTTCATGCGGTTCGCTTCTGAATCGTCGTCGGGTCGCGGGCCATGGACACTGCCGAGTCGTAAGTAATGTCTCCGCGCTGGTAGAGATCAAGTAACGCGTGATCCATCGTGATCATCCCGAATTTGCGGCCCGCCTGCAGGTCGCTATACATCTTGTGAATCGTATTTTCACGAATGTTGTGCCGGACGCCGTTTGTTCCTACGAGAACTTCGCAACACAGCACCCGCCGGCCTCCCTGGGCACGCGGCAATAGCTGTTGAGAAATGACCGCCTGTATTGTGTTCGCGAGCATGTAGCGGATTTCATCCTGCTGGCCGGACGGAAACACTGACACGATGCGCTGTACGGATTGCACCGCATCCGGTGTATGCAGCGTCGCGATAACCAGGTGTCCGGTCTCGGCGGCCATCAGCGCCGTGTAGATCGTCTCCTGATCGCGCATCTCCCCGACGGCGATGACGTCCGGGTCTTGCCGCAATACGTGTACCAGCGCCGTAGAGAAACTCTTGGTATCCGTCAACACTTCCTGCTGAATCACAATCGCCCGCTTGGCGGTATGCGTGAACTCCACGGGGTCTTCGATGGTGACGATCTTGCACCGGAATTCCTGGTTAATGCGGTCAATGAGATAATGAAAGGTCGTCGTCTTCCCCACGCCGGTCGGCCCCGTCAGGATGATGAGGCCATTGGGCTTGCGGGCCAGATCGTCAACGAGGGCTGGTAGGCCCAGTTCCTCGCGTGAAGCGATGTGCGGCTCGCTTAAGCGAATGGATAATTCCGGGCATCCGTTACGGTAATAAACCGTAATGCGCGACCGATCGGTCTCGCCGAACATCCTGGAAAAGCAAAGCTGCCATGTCTGCTCCAGCGTTCGTTTTTGATCGTCATTCAGGCACTCATAGACCAAAGAGCGAACCGCCTCGGCGTTCATCATGTCGCCCTTGGCCAGCACGATTTCGCCGTCCACGCGGAAGATGGGTGGCATTCCAGCAATGATGTGGATGTCGCTCGCGTTGTGCTTCCGGCCGTGACGAAGCAAGGAATCGATGAGCATCAGCGCCTCCGGAGGCTAAAAAAAGACCGCAGACGCTGCATCATTGAAGAGCCCGTGGCAAGTGCATCCAGCGCGAGCCGGGCTTCTCGGTAATCGGGTCGAAGTTCCAGGCAGGTTTCATAGCTGCCGGCCGCCGCCGAGGCCAGGCCGAGTTCGCGCTCGCAGTTCCCTTTTTCGAACCAGACGTAACCGTTGGCAGCGGCCAATTCCATGGCGGCTTGGATGTAATACAGGGCATTGCTCGCGCGGCGATAATAGAGGTATATTCGGCCGACGATGACCCGGTCAAACCAATCGGTGTGCGGTTCCAGCAGCGCCTTTTGGAAACAGTCCTCGGCGTGCTTCTGCCCGGTGGCGAGCAGCACTTCGCCCCGGGCGGTCCAACGCCACGGCGAACTGCCGGGCACCTGCAAGGAGGCATCGCTGCACGCGAGTGCGGCCTGCTTGTCCTTGAGTCGCATGCATGCCTGCGATTTGGCGGCGAGCAGCTCGCCGTTGTTGCGAAATAGCTCCAGGGCTTTGTCAGACCAGACGCGGGCTTCGTGACACTCGTCGAGTTGCACGAGCATTTGAACCTGACCGACCCACGCCGGAATCATAGTGCGGCTCCGCTCAAGACTGCGCGTGTAGAGCCGCAGCGCCTGCTCAAACTGTCCCCAGCGATATTCCTCGTTCGCCTGCGCGAGGTAGGTGTCCGCGTCGTATTTCTTGGTTGCGACGGCGGAATCCTTGGTAACGCGCTTCTCGCCGTCGTCAAACTCCAAGTTGGCAAATCGACCGGGCATCCTGTTCCGCCTATTTCACGCTTCCGAATCGAGAATAAGGACGAATGCGTAGCGCCACGCGCCCCAGAATATCCACTGGCGCGACCCGTACGAAGTTAGTCAATTGGTCCGCGGGAATCTGGGGTTGATACCCCGGCATCCTCAGCGTCGAAGGAATGACCAGGTACTCCCCTAGGCCCAACGCAACATCCAAGCCGTTGCCCCAGACTGACCGCAGACCGGCCAGTGGATAGTGTTCGGCGGACAACGGCTCGCCGTTAACGAGGAGCTTGCCGTCAATTGCCTGCACACGGTCGCCGGGCAGCCCGATGATGCGATCCACGTTAAACCCTTCGACCGCCGCGAAATAGAAGTTCGCGTACCCGCCCATCTGCCAATCGACGCGATACACGACAATCTCTCCGCGTTCGAACCGATCGGGCCTTCGCCAAGGGCCTTCGTGAAGAATCACGTCACCGTTCAGGAGAACATCTGGTCGCGCCATTCCGTCCAAAGGCAGGGGTTGATAAAAGCGCGTTCCGAGCCAGCCGATCGGCGCATAAATGAAATACCAGATGCCGAAAAAGAACGCGAGGCCGGTTAGCAACCGGATAGGAAGCCGCTCGTAGTTCAGATTCGCGCCGAGCACGAGAAGTACGGTGACCGCGTGGACGACGCATGCGGCGGAGAATAGAAACTGCGTAAACCCGCTGCCCAGTGAGAGTATCGCGCTGAGCAGCAGCGATAACCAAACTATGAGAATTGTGCGCCCAAGCGCCTTTTGACCGTGCCAGATCTGTGCGAGACCGGGGATCGCGCACCGCACGACGCTTCTCAGGGCGATGGGATGATAGACAGTCGGGCGCCAGCGGGGCAGTAGATCGGCGAGGTTGGGGATGTTGTTACGAAAGGCGTTCCAGAATCGCCGCAGACCGGTTCCCAACTGAATGGCGGACGCGCGCGGCGGCGTCACGTCGATCTCACCTAGCAGCAGCGAGCTTTGGCAGCGGGCGCAGACCTGCAGGCCCGGGATGTTCTCAAAGCCGCAATTGATACACTGCACGATCCGTACTCCCGAAGGCTCCCCACGACAGCCATCGTGTCCCACTTGCCCGCATCAGCGTGGAATCAAGACGTCCTGGTCTTAACGTCGATACGCACCTTGCCATCGAGCGCGTAAAAGTCATCCGTCAGTTTCCGTTCATCCTCGCGGCCGACGATCTCCTTGATCAAGTCCGCCAGTTCGACGCATCGCTGGCCCTTCACGCCCTTGACATGGACCTTTACTTTGCCCGCGCGGGTGATCGTGATTTCGAATTCAGGCCGTTCCATGAAATGATCTCCTTGGGGGATTCCTGCTTTACTTTCTACAGTCGAATACGAACCTGAATCGATTGGTCTTGCATGACTTTCTCATCGACGACGCTGTAATTTCGCTTCTTCAGTTCGGTCATCAGCTTGTGATAGGCGTACTGTTGCACGACGCGGCCGGCGATCTCTTCGCCGATCTTGTGCAACTCCTTTTCGGAATGGCCCTTTCCGCTGACACAGACGGTGCAGGCGCCGCGGTTGTCGCGGCCGAACTCCACGGTGATGTCGTCCTTCGTGATGACGACCTTTTCGCCGCGGTTCATCTGCTCGGCAACCACCTCGCTGTTCTCGATCTCCGTCTCGATCTTGTTGGTTCGAGTCGCCTCTTCTTCCTGCTCCACGGTGGGAGCCGATACGGCAAAGCCCATGCTTGCGGCAGCACCCATAATGGCGGCGGCGACCGCCGGCCAGGCGGATATGACGAGCGGCGTCAGGACAAGAATCGCGCCCATGGTTGATCTCCTTTTTTCCCGTTGGTGCAAGAGTTCGTAGGTCTTGCTTACATTTCCAATTTACGTCGCGTGACACCTACCGCGTCGTCGTCACGCCGCGAGGCGTAACGCGCGCGGTTCGAAGCCCACTCCCGCAGCGCTGCAATGTTCTCGCTCATGGTCCGGGATAGCGGAACGGTCTCGCGGATGCTCTTGACGATGTCCCCCGTTTCTAACTCTTTTTTGGCGTAAAAGACGTCATACAGCGCGCTGATGATCGCCTCTTCGATCTCCGCCCCGCTGAATCCGTCGGCCGCCTCGGCCAACGCCGCCAGATCAAATTTCGTTACGTCACGCCGCCGCTTGGTGAGGTGAATGTGGAACACCTGCTTCCGCTCGCTGAGAGTCGGTAAATCCACGAAGAAAATCTCGTCGAGCCGTCCCTTGCGCAGCAGTTCGGGTGGAAGTTGAGCGATGTTGTTCGCCGTCGCCATGACAAAGACGGGCTTTTGCTTCTCGTTAAGCCACGTCAAAAACGTGCTCATCACCCGCGCCGTCGTGCCGCCGTCGGTGTTGGCCGATCCCTGTGAGCCGGCGAAGGCCTTATCGATTTCGTCGGCCCAAAGGACGCACGGCGCGACGCTCTCGGCGACGTTGATCGCCCGGCGGACGTTTTCTTCCGATGAGCCGACTAGGCTTGCAAACATTCGGCCCATGTCAAAGCGCAGCAGTGGCATGTCCCACAACTTGCTCACGGCCTTCGCGCAGAGGCTCTTGCCGCATCCTTGGACGCCGACGAGCAAGACTCCCTTGGGCGCCGGAAGCCCGAATTTCCGGGCATCATCCGAAAAAGCCAGCGATCGCTTCCCCAACCACTCCTTCAGCACGTCCAGGCCGCCGATATCTGCCGCGTTGGTTTGCGTATCGTAATATTCAAGCAGTCCACTCTTGCGAATGATCTGTTGCTTTTCAGAGAAGACGACGGAAACGGCATCGGCCGACAGCCTTCCGTCGGTAACGATCGTCTTGGCAAAGACGTTCTCGGCCTCCTGCAACGTCAATCCCAGCGCGGCCTGTAAGACTTTTTCTAACTCGCCCTCCTTAAGTTCGATCTTGAGCTTGGTGTGCTCGGACACATCCTTGCAGATCCTCTGAAGCAACACGTGGAGATCTCGAATATCGGGAAGTGGGTAGTCGAGAACCGAGACATCCTTCTCCAGCTCCGAGGCAATCTCCAGCACAGGCGACGTGACGACGAGTGTTTTGTAGCTGTCGCTCAGGGCTACCGCGACCTCGCGGAGTTTGCGGACCACGGCCACATTCGAATCCCGTGACCGCATGAACGGGTGAAAGTCCTTGAAGAGATAAATCGCGGGCTCCTTGTGCTCAATCACGGAGTCCAACGCTTCAATGGGATCGGCAAGCCCTTTGGTCCCTTTGGGAAGCGCCCCGGTCTTCAAGAGGCCGGTGGTAACCGACCAAAGATACAACTCCTTGTTGCGGCGTTGGGCGATCTCCTTCAGATGCAGCTCGACGCGCCGCTCTTCCCACGAAACCACGTAGATGATGGGATAGCGGGCGCGGATCAGCACCTCCAGCTCCGCAAAGACGGAAGGTTGAACCCGGTTCTTTTCCTTCGCCGGCTCTTGGCTCATGCGTTGTTCCGCTCACTTTCCTTGATCGCGACCTGTCGCGCCATTACTTCGGCATTGTTGGGGCAAATGGCCGCGGCAATGGGCACTAATTCCGGAGTCAAATCGTGAAAGTACATTCGACCGTCCGCGCCGATGGTGATCGTGACGTCGAGTCCCGTCGCCGACATGGTCTCTTGTGGTTTTGAATAGCTCATCGTTTCACGAATGCCAATTGAGGTTAAGCGATCGAAGATATTCTTCGGCCTCCCGCTGTTCGTCTCGTCCCATCATGCGACCGAGGGTCGGATCGGACTGCGCCTTCCAACAGGGGACATAGCCACAAGCCAAATGGAATTTCACTTCTGACAGGTTGGCTGCTATCCAATCTGCGACCGGTCTGAAACAGCATTCTACATGACCGGGCATCAGGAGGTGGCGCACGATCAAGCGAGTTCGATTGGAGGCAAAATGCAGGAGGTTTCGTGTAACGACCTCCCAGTAACGCGGCACGCCCGCAAGCTTCTGCGCGCAGTCGTCGTTTCCAAACTTAAAATCGCCGATCACGCAGGTAAAAACGCCGTCGAACCAATCGATGACCTGCGGTGACATGTAGAGATTCGTATCGAGGACAAGTGGGAGCGGTTTCTCGGCAGACGCGGCGATTTCGAGGATTGTGTGCGGATGAAGACTGGGCTCACCGCCGAGCAGGTCTATGGTTTTGGCGCCTTGCCGCACCGCCGCGGTCAATTCATCAGCGAGTTTCCGGGCATCGATTTTCTCGCCCGCGCTTGGCTCGAAGCAGGTCGGACCCGTATCGCAAAACCGACATCGAAAGTTGCAACCTGCGAGATAAACACGAAGCGTGGGAACGATTTCGATCTCGTCCGTCAGGCTGAGGTATCGCCGGAACGAATAGGTGTCGGAGCCCAGGCGACAGGGGGCATGTTCTCCTCTGGTGCGATCAATCCCGCATCGCCACTCGCACAAGTGGCAGGAGGCCAATGCTGAGCGTGCCTCCGCCAGCCTTCGGCCGAGTTCGCCCCTGCTGACGCGGGGGACGCAATCCGATTCGGTGCCTGCCGCCGCAGAAACCGTCATCGTCCGCTCCTCGGGAATTGAAGCCACCCCCGATTCATTTTATCCCCAAGGGGCACTGATTCTACCGCCGGTGTATTCACAATCGCTAAGGGCCCATCACCCCAATACCGATCCATGCGCGCTGCACGACGGCGTGATCGACTCAAGGAATTGGTCGGTCGCAACGAAGACCGGGCTGCTGCGGATCGTACGCACGCGCTTCGCGATTCGTCTCGAAGTTTTCCCACGCTAGAGGAGTCGGTGGGGGTGATTCTGCGCAACGGTATATACCGTTTTATTTTTGAAAAACCGCGTTTCTAGGCAAAAAACCGCGATTTCTCGCGAAGGCTGGTAATTGAAATGCACTCCCGGTAGGTTACGTCAGAGCAAGGAGCTTACGAGCTTTTTGGCGGTGGTTGACGGCGAATTCGCAATGCGAAGGTCGAGGGTTCGAACCCCTTCGTCTCCAATCCGTAAGTTACGCCGATCGCTTGATTAGCATACCTGCCGGCGTGCGGCAGTGCCGCTCGCGGGGCGGACTCGAAGACTCGTCCCGGTCGAATACTCAAGTGCAAAGCTTGGTGATCGCACTCATAAGGTCCGTGTATCGTCCGGGGATCGCCACGTTCGAAATCGAACGTCTCACCGCAAGATTCGGCGGCAGCGACGCCTTTCCGTCTTGTGACGCGACGATGGCCGGGATGGGACTTTCAAACTTCGCGTCCAAGAGTTCAAGCTCGGAGACTAGTTGGGAAGCCTCATTCGATTCGGCGGCATAAACGACGACTCCGCGAGGGTTCGTTTGGTCCCACCAATCCAACTGTTGCAGAAACAGCGTCAGCGGGTCACCGTGCGCGGGGTTGGCCAGTACCGCCACCTTTGGCGCGACCTTTTCGCGTTGGGCCAGTTCCTGATGCAGGGGGCTACGAATCCGTCCGGCGAATCGAGACGCACAAAGTAATTCGGTGTCTTGAGCGTCCTTAACCCCTTGACGGGCCAGGCGCTCGATCGATTCACCGTCCAGTCCAAGGGCCTGTGCGTACTGATGGAATGGGACAAGCGACATTCCGCCGCTGTCCCCGCACGCCATGGCATGCGCCAGGGCATTCGCCAGGGCCACCACGAATGCGGCGCGCGGTTCGCAGGCGATTGATTTGATGTGTGCGACCGACGAATGATGCAGTGACGCGGCCTCGACCAGTTCGTTGGGCAGCTTCCACTGCTGCAACAATCGTCGAGTCACGTCTGCATGCGTGACGCCGAAACATTCGATTTCCACGGTCATCAGGTCTGCCCGGGAATCCGCCGCCGCCTTGAGCGCGGAGTGATGCAGTTCGGGAAACAACCTGCACAGCGCAACGCGGCCAATATCGTGGAGCAGCCCGGCCAGAAAATAATGCTCCGCAGCCTCCTTGGCCAAAGTCGGCGCGAGCAATTGCGACAGCATGGCCGTCGCCAAAGAATGTTCCCAAAAGCGCTGAGGAATCAGGCCGCCCTTGGCCACGTCGCTGAACTGGCTCATCGCGGTGGCCGTCATCACGATAATCCGGAGCCCCGACAGCCCGATCCGCTGGGCGACTTCGGACAGGTTCTTTACAGGCTTGCCGTTGTTGTAAAAGCTGGAATTGGCGACCTGCATGACGCGCAGGCTCAAGGCCTGGTCCATCCGCATCGCCTGGGCGATGTCGTCCATGCTGGTCTCGCTGCTATTGATCATCGCCAATACGTGGTGCAAGGCCGGGGGAACGGCCTCCAAATGAAGTTCCTGCCCGATGCGTTCCCAGACAATTTCCTTCGAGACCCGCTCTCGGAGGTTCAGATCCGCAGCGGAAGTCAGTGGTATTAAAGCGGAGTCTGTCGCTGGTTTGACTGGACCGGCGTTGCCATGAGATGGGCCGACATACTGCTCGACGCGGGCCAACATCTCTTTGAGACAGAATTGCGATTTCAGAAGGTAGCCGCTGACGCCCAGTTTGGCCGCCTGGGTGACGTGGTCGCGGTCGGACGAGGCCGTAAGCAGGATCACGGGCAGATCCCGTAGCCTGGCGTTTCCGCGGATCGCCTTCAGGCAGGCCAGGCCGTCCATGATGGGCATGGAGACGTCGAGTAGAATCAGGTCGGCTGGATGTGTTTCCAGGGCCTCCATAGCCTCCCTGCCGTTGGACGCACAGACCGTGGAATAGCCCCTTGATTGAAGAGTGGACGCAATCGGCTCCCTGAAGATCTCCATGTCATCGACGATCAGGATGGTGCTCATGTAATCACGACTTACCTATTTTTTGCCCTTGGACTTCGGATACTGACGTCCCCTGGCAGGGCTCAAACCGCTACCAGCTCCGGCTCGGCGAAGCGCTCGCGCACCGCGACAAACGCCACTTCGTTCTCGACAAAGGCCTTGATGACATCCGGATCGAAGTGCTGCCCGCTCTCTTCAAGAATGATGCCGCGCGCCACATCGTGGGCGAACGCCTGCTTATAGACCCGCTTGGAAGTCAGGGCGTCATAAACATCGGCCAAGGCCACGATCCGCCCGCTCAGCGGTATTCGCTTGCCCTTCAGCCCGGAGGGATACCCGCTTCCGTTAAACCGCTCGTGATGAGTGAGAGCGATTTCCTGAGCCATTTGCAGAAAGCGAACTCCGGGAAACTGTCGCCGGGCCGCACCCAGGGTCTCGGCGCCGATCGTGACGTGCGTTTTCATGATCTCGAATTCGCGATTGCTGAGGCGGCCGGCCTTGAGCAAGACGCAGTCGGGGATACCCACCTTGCCGATGTCGTGCAACGGGCTGGTCAAGTAAATCAGCCGCACAAATTCCGCATCGATCGGCTCCGGGCTATTGGAACTCTCCAGGAAATGCTGGGCGATGATCCGGGAGTACATCCGAACGCGGTCTAAATGTGCACCCGTCTCCGGATCGCGGGATTCGGCCAGCCGCGCCAAGGCGAAGATGGCCACGTCGCGCGTTTCGAGCGCGAGGATGCGTTCCGCCGCCCGCAGCCGAACGCTCAACTCCGCCGGATGGAAAGGCTTGGTCAGGAATTCGTCGGCCCCGGCGGACAGGCCTTCGACAATGCACTCGGTCCCGTCCCGCGAAGTCAGCAGGATGAAATAGACGTAGGCAGGGAACTCTTCGCGGCGAATCCGGCGGCAAAGTTCCAGACCGTCCATGCCGGGCATGATCCAGTCGGAGATCACCAGACGGACATGGCCTTCGCGGAGGATTTCCAGTGCCTCGTGGCCATCGCGCGCAAACTGCACGTCATGACCCGCCCGGATCAACGCCTGATTCAGCGCCTCCAGGCAGATGGCGTCATCGTCGAGAATCAAAATATTCACGGTTGTTCTCCGAGTTCGGCGCGTCGGCGGCTCCGGGGTCCAGTTCTATCGTTCGTTTGGGGTTGTAATCCATCCAGCGTCCCAACTCGGCCCGAACGGCCGCCGCGCCCGCAGCGATGCCGGCCAAGTCCTTGTTGCGGCATTGCGTTTCCAGATTCGCGGCCAAGCGGCGCAGTTTTTCTGCTGCGAGGTAGCCGGCGGCCCCCTTGAAGCCGTGCGCCAGCCGGGCGGCTTCATCCATGTCTCCAGCCGTAATGCTTTGTTCCAACTTCTCCAGGTCGGCCTTTGATTGGGTGCGGAATTTGGCGATTAGCATTTTGACGAGTGCTTGATCGCCGCCCCATTGCTTGAGGAGGAACTCCATGTTGAACGGGGGACCTCCGTCATCCGCAGGACCGTCCATTTCCGAAATCGATGAACCCGTACAGGGAGTGGAAGGTTTTTCGATGGGCCCGACGGCGCGCGATAAGTTGTGTTCAATGAGTCGAATCAGCTTTTCCGGATTCAGCGGTTTGCTGAGGTAGTCGTCCATGCCCGCTTCCAGACAGCGCTCACGGTCGCCTTTAATGGCGTTGGCCGTCAAGGCGACGATGCACAGCCTTGCCTCCCGGGGGCCGGCCACCCGTCCTTCTTTTTCGGCCTGGCGGATGGCCCGTGTGGCAGTGAACCCATCCATCTGCGGCATCTGACAATCCATCAGGACAAGGTCATAGCGATGTCGCGTCACCGCTTCCAACGCCTCCTTGCCATTACCGACGACATCACATTGATAGCCCGCCTGGCGCAGAATTGTCGCGGCCACCTCCTGGCTGATCGGATGATCTTCGGCCAGGAGGATGCGCGCGTCAGTGAGAGCCACGGGAGGTTGCTTGATCCGCCGCGTCGCCGTCACCGCGGTCGTCACCGAGACCGGGGCCGTGGGCGCCTTCGACGAATTAAGTGAATCGGTGATCGTGTCCAGTAATTGTGAAGGCCGTAACGGTTTGGAGGCGTAACCGGCGAAGCCTCCGGCATGCAGATGTTGGGCGTCCGGCTCATCGTGCGCGGGTGCGATAAGCACAAGGATCGTCTCTTGCAGGGCGGAATCCGCCTTGACCTCCTTGGCCAACTCCCAGCCGTTCATGCCGGGCATCTGCATATCGACGATAACCAGTCCAAATTTTCTGTCTTCGGCGGCGGCGGCGCGGAGGGCGGCGAGGGCTTCGCGACCGCCGGGGACCGATTCATGTTCCATGCCCCAGCCGGTCAATTGTTCGTGGAGGATTTCGCGACTGATTTCGTTGTCGTCCACTACGAGAACGCGCTGGTTTCGAACCTCTTCGCATATGGCGCGAATCTGGGAACCGTCCGTCCTCTGTTTTTCAAGCGGGACCGTGAACCAGAACGTCGAACCTTTGCTTTCTTCGCTCACCACACCGATCCGACCTCCCATGAGTTCGACCAGTCGTTTGCTAATGACCAGTCCCAGGCCGGTCCCACCGTATTTGCGGGTGGTTGAGGAATCGACCTGCGAAAAGGTGTTGAAGAGACGGGGTATTCGATCCGGGGCAATGCCGATTCCGGAATCCTGAACGTTAAAGCAAACGTCGACATGCCCATCGTTTTCCCGCTCCAGAGCGGCCCGAACCACGACTTGGCCGCACTCGGTGAACTTAATGGCGTTACCGATCAAGTTCGTGAGAATTTGCTGCAGGCGGCCGGTGTCGCCACGCACGAGCGCCGGTACTTTCGGGTGAACCCCTACCACCAGTTCCAGCCCCTTGCCCTGCGCGCGCGATGCAAACGAGGCGGTCACGCACTCCACGGAATAGCACAGGTCAAAGTCGGCATGTTCCAGTTCAATTTTGCCGGCTTCAATTTTGGAGAAATCGAGAATGTCGTTAATCAAGGCGAGCAGGGCATCGCCGGAGGACTTGGCCAGCCAGGCGTAGCGTCGCTGCTTCGCATCGAGATTCGTGCTCATCAGGAGTTCGGCCATGCCAATCACGCCATTGAGCGGCGTCCGCAATTCATGGCTCATGGTCGCCAAAAAATCACTCTTTGCGCGATTCGCGTTTTCGGCTTCGATCCGGGCGGCTACGACCTCGGCGGCGCGTTTCTGATCTTCGATGTCGGTGCACGCTCCGATCCACTGAGCGATCGCGCCGTTGGGATCACGTACCGCGACTCCCCGGATCAAAAACCATCGATAGGCTCCGTCGGAGCCCCGCTTGAATCGGCACTCCGCACTGTATGGCGCGCCGGTCTGAAGACATCGGCCCCACGTTTCCATAATGGAGGGGACGTCATCCGGGTGCATGACCGCTTTCCAACCCCAACCCCGAGTCTGCTCTGGACTCAACCCCGAATATTCAAGCCATCGTGCATTGCTATAGTCCGCGTTACCCGCCGGATCCGTCGTCCAGAGCAACTGGGGGACAGTGTCGGCAATCGTCCGAAACCGTTGTTCGCTCTCGCGAAGCGCCTGCTCGGCCCTCTTGCGCTCGATGCCCCCGGCAATATAATTGGCCAGAGAGCCGAGCGTCTGAAGCGTCAAGTCACTGAGGTTGTGGCGGGCGAACATCGCCACGACGCCGACAATTCGGTTTTCCAGAATTAAGGGGTAGCCTGCGAAAGCGACCATGCCTTCCCGCTTGGCCCAGTCCTGATCGCCCACCCGGGGGTCCCCCACCACGCGATTGGTCAGGTGGGGCCTTCGGTCTTCTGCAATCTTCCCGATCTTGAATTTTCCAACCGGTACGCGGCTATGTGGACCGTCGAGATGGGTGTATTGTCCGGCGCTGGCCTGCAATTCCAGCACGTCTTCTCGTTCATTGAGGGTCCAAATGCGCGTAAATGCGGCATCGAGGTAGCGCGTAATGGTCTCGCAGCAAAGTTGAAGCGTTTGGCAGAGCGTGCCGCCGCGGGCGAGCGAGGTCCCGATTTCGGCCTCCAGCGTTGCCAATCGTGTTCGTTCCAACAGCGACTGCTCAGCGCGCTTGCGCTCGGTGATGTCGCTGCGGATCGAGACATACTTCGCCATCTTGCCATCCGCACCCTTAAAGGGCGCGATGATGCAGTCGACCCAGTAAAACGAGCCGTCTTTGGCCCGATTGCAGACCTCGCCGTGCCACGGCCGGCCCGACTGGATGGTCTTCCACATCTCCACCCAAAAGCTCCGGGGGTGATGACCGGAATTGAGAATGCGATGGTCCTGGCCAATCAGTTCTTCACGGGAGTAACCGCTGATCCGGCAAAACGTATGATTAATCGCGGTGATTCGCCCCTTGGCGTCGGCGACCGATACGATGGCATGTTCATCGAGAGTCGTCCGCAGAGCCTCCGTCTCGCGGAGTGCGGATTCGGCCTGCTCTTTGGCGAGGGCGAGGTCCGATGTCATCTCCCGGGCCAATATCTCCGCGCGCGTCCGGCTGCGACCCAGCGACCAGACTAGTCCTCCGAACATTAAAGCGCCCGACAGCAGTAGCGCATACGCCGCGCCTTCAAGCCCGGGCGCAATCTGCGGTAGCAGGAAAACGATGACAACCAGCACTAAACCAACGATCCCGAGAGTCTCGACAAGAAAGCGGCGGTCAAAGCGAACCGGTTTCATAATGGGAATCCTCGCGTGGGGCCGCCGATCGCCGGCGGTGTGGTGACCACCACGCGCGCATTTGTGTTTCGACGGCTGGTCGCTTCAGTTCCATGCTGGTATTGCTCGACGGCCAACTCGAGGATGAACCGGGTTGAATTCCAAGCCGGCAATGGTGGAGCGACGGATCGCGACTTCTGATTCGACATGGCCAACTCGTGGATAATCCGGCTGAATTGAGACGTGGCAGGAACGCCAGATCCTGGGCCCTCGTTCCTCCGGATCGACCACGACTTCAACGGCCGCTAACTGCCCTTTGGGTAATTTATCGGTGTGACGGTAGGCTTGGTTAACCATCGTCTCAGAGTGTAGACAATTGGAGACGACCCAACATCGATATTGGACTCAAGTCGGATTCAATCGGGCGGGAAGTCGAAAGCGTGTCATCCGCGATACGTTGGATCCTATTTGGTTTTTGCGGCAACCACGCGGGTAGGCTCGGCGGGCTCGGGCGGGGGGATGATGTCGCCGGAGGCGGAGCGGTTTCCGTTGGCGAGGAAACTCGCGATCCGGCGGTCGTCGTTGAGCGAACCGCGGTTCATGTCGAAGAACTTGGGCACGGACTCCCAGCCGGCCACGACGATGGCGTTCTTGCGGAACTTGGGGCGGGCCCCGTTCACGATGACCGGCAACATGTCGTTGGCGATGCAGGCGTCCACGTCGGCGTGCTTGTCGCCGATGCCGATCCGCAGGTTGGGCCACTTCTCGCGAAGAGAGGCCAGGAGCTCGGCCTTGGCCGACGATTGTCTCAGGGCGGCCGTAAAGTCGCTGGGGAAGACGACGGGCCCCGGCGGGAACCCGTACTTTTCAAGCCATTCGTGGGTCCGCCGGATCATGAATCGCGGTCGCGCGCTGTAATACAGGAGCTGGTAGTTCTTCGCCAAGCTGCGGAGGGCTTCGGGCGAGCCTTTGACCGGACGCGAGACGAGGCCATCGCCCCAGATGACGTTCAGGTAATTCGTGAGGCTGATGGTTTCATCGACGTCGACGGCGATGGCTGTACGGTTCGGATCCCAGCCGAAGAGCGTGGCCCTTTCCTGTAGATTCCGGATATCGCCGTGGGTCCGGGCGATAAAGGACTCACCGGTAACGCCCGGCTTCAAAGTGATGCGAGCGCGCCCCTGCTTGTTCGTCCGGGCACGGCCGACCTCCTTTTCATCGATCAGAAACTGAACCTCACGACCCGGCACACCGCTGGTAAAGACGACCAGCCACTGCTTATCGACGTAGGCGGCCAGTTCGTGGGGCCGGTCGGGGCGGACGACGGCGTCCTCGGCAATCAGGATGGTGCGGGCACAGCCCGGCAGAACGGCGAAGCCGGCGCAAACCGTGATGATTTCGAAAATACGAACCATGGCTGTTCGCCAAGGCCCCTTCCGGGCGGATTCTAGTTCTTGTCTGCCCATGGTCGCCTCCATCGTTAAAACTTTATGGGGGAAGGGGTAACTCGCCGTTTAAATGCGGGTGAAGAGGGAGTAATCGCCTACGGATGATGCGTTGGCGGACGATTCCCGGGTCCGGGGAGCGTCGGACTCCCCGGGGTCTCGTCCTGATTGCGAGGGGTCCTCTCGACAACTCACAACCGCAAAACGGCCTGGCCTACGGACGTGCCGGTCAGCGGAAACTCGATCTCAAATCGTCGGGCGGCGTAAAGAAAGCATTGCGATGCGGCAGGGCGATGGCATAATGCGCTGTGGAAAAACACGCGGGGCGTCCGCGCGGAAGAAAAACAGGGATGTTCCAGGGAGGAACCAATGAGCAAGTACAGGATGTGGATGTTGCTCGCAGCCATGGCGGGCGGATGGATGACGACGACGGGATGTGTGTCGCGCGACGAGTACCTGCGGACCGAATTCGCCCGGCGCAAGGCGGCCGAGCGGGCGGACGCGCTGGAGCGCGATCTGGCGGATGAGCGCAACAAATCGCTGGCGCTGGAGGCGGAGCGCGAGGCGCTGCGCCGCGAACTGGATTCCAAGGAGGCGTACCTCGCGACGCTGCGGGGCGAGAACGAACGGCTGGATGCGTTCGTGAAGAAGCTGCAAGGGCAGATGGATGGCGTCCTGGCCAAGGGCATGGGCGGGATTGAGGTCGTCGAGGTCAAGCTGCCGCCGGAATTGGACAAGGCGCTGAAGGAACTCGCCGCGAAGTATCCCGACACAATCGAATACGACGCGAAGAAGGGCGCGGTCCGTTGGAAGAGCGACCTGACCTTCGCCAAGGGAAGCGACGAGGTGAAGGACGAGGTCAAGGGTTCGCTCAAGGCGTTCTCCGACATCGTCAACTCCTCCGCGGCAAGCCAGTTTGAGGTCGTCGTCGTCGGCCACACGGACAATCTGCCGATCGGACCGATCACGGGCCGCAAACACCCGACCAACTGGCACCTGTCGGTGCATCGCTCGATCGCGGTGATGTTCGCGCTGAAGGGATTCGGCGTGGATTACCTGCGCATGGGCTGCATGGGGTACGGCGAGTTCCGACCGCGGATTCCGAACCCGGCCCGGGGCGGCGCCGAGGAGAATCGCCGCGTGGAGATCTTCCTTGTGTCCAGCAAGGAGCACGTGCCGGGGATGGATACGGCGATGTACAAGAACCCGAACGACGGCTCGGTCTATGCGAAGATGGCCGATCCCAACGCGGCGCCGGCGCCGGTGACGGAGGAACCGACGAGCGAGGACGCGGAGACGCCGTAGACGATCGCTTGGCGTTCATTCAAGTGTTTTGATAAATGCCCGGTGACTTTGGTCATCGGGCGTTTTTTTTTGGACAGAAACAACCCGATTGAACACATGTTTTCGGATTGTGGATGTTGGGCAGGGATATAATGGAGTGGATGGCGGAACAAGGATATCGCTCGCGTGCAACATCGCCGGGACCGTCTTCCCCTTTGTCGACGGTAGACTGGTCGATTACGTCCAATGGTATCGACTTCCGGGAACGGCACGTTGCGGCATGTGCCGAGAATCCGCGGCATGAGCATGAGTATCAATGTGTTGGTTTTGTGCTCGTAGGATTGGGCACGGCGGAGTTTTCGCGTGAGAACTGAAGGGTCCATCCGGGCGACCTCAACGTGATCCCCGCGGGGATCGCGCATCGCGAACGATTCGGAACTCCACGCGTGGGTTGGTGCAGCATGGAGTTCGTGAATCCGCCGGAGGAGCTTGATCGCCTGTCGCGCCGGGCCTTTGCGCGACCGGTGCAGATTTCGCGCGGGCCGGCCTGCGAGATCGCGCGGCGGATCGCCTGCGAAATGCGCATCCGCGATGACTTGTCCTCCCTCTCGCTGTGGGGACTGGGAATTGAACTTCTGACTACGATTGCTCGAGGCGATGATCCGCCCCGACAGGAGTCGAATCCTGTCTGGCTCGGCCGGGTCATTGACTTGCTCCGCGCGCGGTGCTGCGACGCGCTATCGGTCCGCGAACTCGCCCTCGAGGCCGGCGTTCATCCGGGCCATCTGGCACGCGCGTTTCGTCGCGCGCGGGGTTGTAGGATCGGCGAGTTCCTCCGCGGCGAGCGCATCGAGCGAGCCAAGTCTCTCCTCGTCCGTAGCGACGAATCGATCGCCCTGATCGCCGCGCGCGTCGGTTTCAGCGACCAGGCGCATCTTACGCGGGCCTTCAAGCGCGAGACCGGCACGACGCCGGCGGTCTATCGAGCCTCCGCTCGGTGGCGCTAAATTCGTGCAAGCGCCGCGCATTCGCTGTTCAAGATCATCTCCCTCGGCATGACTTAAAGTGAACTGTATCAACGCGCCATCGACCAGCGCAGGAGGTCTGACTTGAAGCCTATTCATGGACTGGTACTGACCTGCGCGATAGTGCTCGGAATGACGGCGGGTATCGCGCGCGGCCAGACCGCGAGCTTTCGGCGCCTGGGCGACCTGCCCGGCGGGGGAGTGCAGAGTCTGGCCTTTGGCCTCTCGACCACAGGATCCAATTGAGTGCCGATCGGCAGTTTGACTTCGTTAAAGTAATCCGCGTCGAGTATCGGATCAGATGTCTATTGCATCTGTTTTTCCTCATCGCGTCGCCCCAATAGATAACCGACAGCAAATGTCATCAGCGCCGCAATCGGGTAGTGCCAGTACGCGGCCATGCGAAGTGGGTCGCCGTGCGGCGTTGTGCCTACTTGGAGATGGTGGAGCAGGACGATAAGGACGGAGGTTGCCGCGACGATCGCCGGGCGCCAAGCGTCCAGACGGAAACGAAACCAGCCGACCAGGGAGGCGAGCGCGGCGGCAGACCAGACAAAGGCGTCCGAAAGATCCTGCATGCGGCCCAAGATGAGTACGGGTTTCAGGTCGTGGATCGACATGCCGATGACGGCCATGATCGCCAGACCGACGGCCCAGAAGAGACCGCGGTCGTCCGGTGGGCGACGTAGGAACGCGAGCAGGAAGATGCCCAGGAGCGGGCCATACGTGTAGCGCACGAGCGAGAGCGCGAGGTCGATGACGTTCTTGTACTGTTTGGCGATGGTGATGCAGCCGATGGCCATGAGGCAGAGCGCGACGCCCCAGCCGATGACGAGGAGCTTGGAAAGGACCACGAGGCTCATGCGGCCGGCCGCCGTACGGCGATCTTCCTCGCCCGCGAGCCGATCGGCGGGGTAGACAAGTCCGACCGTGGCCTGGGAGAGGGCGGCGAGGGCGCCTTCGAGGGTGGAGATGGCGGCGGCGAAGATGGCGGCGACGACGAGACCGCGCAGTCCGACGGGAAGCTGATGGACGATGAAGAGGGGCAGGAGGTAGTTCTTGTCCTGTTTCATCAGGGCCTGTTCGGTCGTCGTGAGGGATGCGTGCTGGAAGTAGGCGGCGATGGCGATGCCGACGAAGAGCATCAGCACCGGGATGAACAGGCTGATGTTGCTCCAGAGCACGGCCTTGCGGGCGTCGGCCTGGGTCTTGCAGCAGAAGAAGCGCTGGGCCATCACCTGATCGGTGCCGAACGCGGCGAGATTCAGGAAGGGCAGCGCCAGGAGTCCACACCACAGCGTATACTCCACGGAAAGGTCCGGGCTGAGATTGAACAATCGGAGTTTGTCGGTCTGGTCGGCAAAGCGCGCCACTTCGGCGAACCCACCGGGGACCGCGACGACGGCGGCGATGAGCGCGGCACCGGCCCCGACGACCATCACGACGAATTGAATCACGTCGGTCCAGATGACGGTGACCATTCCGCCGATGAGCGTCCAGCCGACGGCGAAGGCGCCCATGAGCCAGATCGCAGTGGTCAGATTGATGCCGGCGACGACGCTGAGGACGAAGGCGGTGATGTAGAGGCGGGCGCCCTGGCCGAGGACGGCGCCGACGAAGAACAGGCCGGTCGTGGTCTGGCGGACGCGGGGGCCGAGGCGCGTTCCCACGTAGTCGTAGGGGCTGTAGATTTCGTGTTCGTAGTAACGATTGATGAAGTAGCGGGCGATGATGAACCGCGCGAGGATGCTGCCGAGCGCGAGTTGCAGATAGGTGAGGTTGCCGCCGGCGGCGAAGCTGATGGTGGGCACGCCGACGATCGTGGCCGCCGAGACTTCGGTCGCGACGATGGAGCCGCAGATGGCCCACCAGGGGAGCTTGCGACCGCCGAGAAAGAAATCGCGAATCGTCGAGGCGCGGCCGGAGAGGGCCGCCCCGAGGATGGTCGTCAGCACCAGGTAGGCCGCGACGACGAGCCAGTCGGGCCAACCAAACCCATTAAGGGGAGGGGAGATTTCCGCCAGGAGCATTGGGAGAATATGCCCGCAACCGCGGATTTTGGCGAGTGTCTATTGTCATCATCTTTACGAAAAAAGGATGGACTGTCGGACGCACTTTCCGATAGGCTGGCTGCTCGAATGGAGGATCCATGCGTCACGATCCGTCATCGAGCCCGTCACGTCCGACCCGCCGGGCATTTCTTCAGGCCACCGGTGGCACGGCGGCGGTTGGAGCGATCGCGGGGTATCTACCGGTGAACGCGGAAAGTGCACTCGCGCAGAGCGAATCGGCGGCGCCTATCTCAGACGGGCCGAATATCGAGGGCGCGGTTCCGCTGACGCTGCGCATTAACGGCACCGTCCGCAAGCTTCGCGTCGATCCGCGAACGACGCTGCTGGATTGCCTCCGCGAGAATTTGACACTGACCGGAACGAAGAAGGGTTGCGATCACGGGCAATGCGGGGCCTGTACGGTACACGTCAATGGACGGCGCGTGAATTCATGCCTGACGCTCGCTTTGATGCACGACGGGGAGGAGATCACCACCATCGAGGGCCTCGGTACGCCGGACGCCCTGCACCCCATGCAGGCGGCGTTCCTGGCCTGCGACGGATACCAGTGCGGATATTGCACCTCCGGCCAGATCATGTCGGCGGTCGCGCTCCTGAAAGAACCGTGCGGAACGGATGATGCGGCCGTGAAGGAGCTGATGAGCGGCAACATCTGCCGCTGCGGGGCGTATCCCAATATCGTGTCGGCGATTCAGCGGGTTCGCAAAAGCACATAGCTGCGCGGAGGAGCGGCCGTTATGAAGACATTTCAATTCATTCGGCCGGAAGACCCTGCGGCGGCGGTGGAGACCGCGGCGAAGTCGAAGACGGCGCAGCAGGGCGCTGACGTGCGCTTTCTCGCCGGCGGAACGACGCTGATTGACCTGATGAAGCTGAACGTCGAAACCCCCGAGCGCCTGCTCGACATCAATCGCCTGCCGCTCGGCAAGATCGAGGTCACGCCCGATGGCGGGCTGAAAATCGGCGCCACGGTGCGCAACGCCGATCTCGCCCACCATCCGACGGTGGCGCGAGACTACGCCGTGCTGTCGCAGGCCATCCTGTCGGGCGCTTCCGCTCAGCTTCGCAACATGGCGACGACGGCGGGGAATCTGCTCCAGCGGACCCGCTGCGTGTACTTCCGCGATACGGCCATGCCGTGCAACAAGCGTGAGCCGGGTACCGGCTGCCCGGCCATCACCGGCTTCAATCGGTCGCTGGCCGTCCTCGGCACCAGTGAACACTGCATCGCAACAAACCCATCAGATATGTGTGTGGCGATGGCGGCGCTGGAGGCGACGATCCACGTGCAGGGGCCGAAGGGATCGCGCGCCGTCCCCTTCGGCGAATTTCATCTGCTACCCGGCGACACTCCGCATCGCGAAACGGTGCTGGAACCCGGCGACCTCATCACGCACGTGACGCTTCCGCCGCCGGTGGCGAGAAGCAAGCAGCTTTATCTGAAGCTGCGCGACCGCGCGTCGTACGAATTCGCCCTGGCGTCAGCCGCGGTTGTGATGACGATCGCCGGCGGGATGGTGACGCGGGCGCGTGTCGCGCTGGGCGGCGTGGGGACCAAGCCGTGGCGATCACCCGAGGCCGAAGCGGCGCTCGTCGGTCAGCCCGCCGACACGGGCAACTTCCGCAAAGCAGCGGAGGCGGCGCTACGCGACGCCAAACCGCAGAGCGAGAACGGGTTCAAGATCGAACTGGCCAAGCGCTGCCTCGCGCATGCCCTGCGAATGGCGGCTACAGGCTGATTTTTTCGACTTGCCAGGAGATTTGCCATGAAGATTGTGGTCATCGGCGGCAGCGGGCTCATCGGAAAGAAGCTGGTGAACAACCTTCGCCAGCGTGGGCACGAGGTCGTGGCGGCGTCGCCCTCTTCGGGCGTCAACACCGTCACTGGCGAGGGACTGGCTGAATCGCTGGCCGGGGCTCAGGTCGTCGTCGACGTGGCGAACTCGCCTTCGTTCGAGGACAAGGCGGTTTTGGAATTCTTCGAGACGTCGGGGCGCAACCTGCTTGCGGCCGAAGCGGCGGCCGGCGTGCGCCATCACGTCGCGCTGTCGGTCGTCGGCGCCGACCGGCTGCCCGACAGCGGCTACTTGCGCGCGAAGATGGCCCAGGAGAAGCTGATCAAGGCATCCCGGATTCCGTTTACCATCCTCCGAGCCACTCAGTTCTTCGAGTTCGTGGGCGCGATCGCCCAATCGGCCACCGACGGGCCAACCGTCCGGTTGCCGCCGGCTCTGATGCAGCCCATCGTGTCGGATGACGTCGCGGCTGCGCTGGCCGACGTTGCGGTCGAGCAGCCGTTGAACGGCACGATCGAGGTGGCGGGCCCCGAACCGATCCGTCAGGACGACCTTGTCCGGCGATTTCTGACTGCCAACCGGGACGCACGGAAGGTGACCACTGACGTCCAGGCACTCTACTATGGCACAAGGCTGAACGATCAGAGTCTCACCCCCGGCCAGAACGCGCGCCTCGGACCGACGCGTTTCGAGGACTGGCTCAGGCGGTCCATAGTTCAGACATGAGCGAACAGTGGCGGCGGCGGGCATAGGGTCGGCGCGTCGATCGCTACACAAAGCAATCTTGAGGTGAAAACCATGGCCGTACTCGCATCCGAAACCGCCGGCGCCACTGCGGGCCGCGAAGGCAAAGCTAACAGTCCGGACGGCAAGATCAATCTCAATCTTTGGCCGCCGGGGTCGAAAGGCCCCGGCACCAACCCGGAGCAGTTGTTCGCGGCCGGTTATTCGGCCTGCTTCGGCGGCGCGATCAAAGCGGCGGCAGGGCTTGCGAAAATCCCCGTGAGTGCCAATGACATCAAGGTGACCGCGATCGTGAACCTCAACAAGGACGAAAGCGGGTACTTCCTGGACGTGACGCTTAATTCGGAGCTGGACGGCGTAGACCAGGCGCAGGCCGAATCCCTCGTCGCCAAAGCGCATACCATCTGCCCCTATTCCAGGGCGACGCGCGGCAACATCGAGGTGAAGCTGCAGGCGAACGGCAGGCTGGTGGAAGCAGCTGCGTAGATACTCGGCAAAAGGTGCTAACATGCAGACATCACGAGATGCCCCAACCGCTTCGCCAATTGGTCGAAGCGCGCCGCGCGTCGATGGCCCGCTCAAGGTGAGCGGTGTCGCGCAGTACACGTCCGATTTCAACTTCCCCGGGCAGCTTTATGCCGTGCCGGTCGAGGCGACGATCGCCAACGGCCGTATCGAAAAGCTGGACACGGCTGCGGCCGAGAAGATGCCCGGCGTGCGCGCGATTCTGCATCGCGGCAACATCGGGAAGATCTTTCGTTCGATACCGGGTCCGGGTTTTTCCGGCATCTGCGACGAGCGGCGCCCACCCTTCGAAGACGACGTCATTCGCTATTACGGACAATACGTCGCGCTCGCGGTTGCGGACACCTTCGAAACCGCCAAGGCCGCCGCCGATGCGGTCCGCGTGACGTACGTGAAGGATAAACCGAACGTCGCCACCGATCTCACGGCGGATGACGAGCCCGTCGTGCATAGCCATCGCGGGGATGCCGAGGCCGCGTTCGCGAAGGCACCGATCAAGCTCGACCAGACCTATGTCACGCCGGCCGAGACGCACAACCCCATCGAGCTGCACGCCACGACCGCGATCTGGGATGGGTCGACCTTGACGCTGTACGAGGCCTCGCAGGGAATCACCAACCTGCAGGGCATCCTTGCGCAAATGTTCGGCCTGCCCCAGGAGCGCGTCCGCGTCATCACCAAGTTTCTGGGCTCGGGTTTCGGGTGCAAGCTGTGGCCATGGACTCATTGTTCGCTGGCCGCCGCGGCGGCGCGGCAGCTGGGCAAGCCCATCAAGCTGGTCATCAGCCGCAAGATGATGTTCCAGACAGTCGGTCATCGGCCGCGCACCCAGCAACGGGTACGCCTCGGTGCCACACGTGAAGGCCGGCTCGTCTCACTCCAGCAGGACTACGTTAACGACCGGGCCATCCTCGATGACTACCACGAAGACTGCGGCGAATCGACGGCGTTTCACTACAGCGTGCCCAATCTCCGCGTGACGATGGGCCGCGCCAAGCGCCACATCGGCTCGCCCACCCCGATGCGCGGACCCGGCGCGGTACCCGGGCTCTACGCGACCGAGTCGGCGCTAAATGAGCTGGCCGATCAACTCAAGATCGACCCCGTCAAACTGCGCGTCGTCAACGAGCCGAAAATGGACGAGGGGCTGGGGATTCCATTCTCTTCACGCCATTTGCTCGAGTGTTTTGAATTCGGCGCGGAGAAGTTCGGCTGGTCGAAGCGCACGCCGGAGGTCGGTTCGATGAAGCGCGACGGCCTTGTCCTCGGCTGGGGAATGGCCGGGTGTTCGTGGATGGCCGGGCGCTTCCCCGCCGACGCCAATGTCCAGCTTCGCGACGATGGCACCGCCCGCGTGGCGTGCGGCACGCAGGACATCGGCACCGGCACGTACACTATCCTCGCGCAGCTCGCCGCGCAAAAGACCGGCGTGCCACTCGACAAGGTCGAAGTGGCGCTGGGCGATACGGCGCTTCCGGAGGGCCCCATCTCGGGTGGTTCGCTGGCGACGTCGTCGGTGGTTCCGGCCGTCCTCGCCGCGGCGAATAGCGCCATCGCATCGCTTCTGACCGTTGCAACCTCGACGCCGGGATCGCCGTTCGAAAAACGAAAGCCGACCGATCTGGGTTTCGAAGAGGGCCGGGTCTTTGTGAAGGCGGACGGCTCGGCCGGCGCCGTGCCGTTCGCGGATTTACTGCGCCGCGCCAACCTCCGCCTGGTCAGCGGCAACGGTAAGTCAGAAGGGACGTTCGGTCTGCCCAACCCGAAGGTGTCCATGCACTCGTTCGGCTGTCACTTCGTCGAGGTCACGTGGCAGCCCGAGATTGCCCGGTTGCGCGTCAGCCGCGTGGTGAGTGTCTTCGACGCCGGCCGCATCCTCAACCCGCTGGCGGGCAGGAACCAGATCGAGGGCGCCGTCGTGATGGGAATCGGCATGGCCCTGTTCGAGCACACGACTTACGACCCGCAAAGCGGCGCCCCGATCAACAGTAATCTGGCCGACTACATTGTCGCGGTCAACGCGGACGTCCCGCCCATAGACGTTCATTTCATCGAGTTCCCCGACAAGGAGGTGAATGAGCTTGGCGCACGCGGGATCGGCGAGATCGGACTGGCAGGCTTGGCCGCCGCGATCACGGCGGCGGTCCACCATGCCACGGGCGTTCGCGTGCGGGAACTGCCGGTGAAAATCGAGAATTTGCTCGTATGAGTCGGTAGTCTCGGCGTGGCGATGGTCCGAGAAAGCCGGGGTGACGTTGACGCGGACCTTCCGGCAAGATAAAGTATGGAGACAAGGCATCCCCGCCCTCCCTGCTGGATTGGCCCGCGGCGCATGGTACGGCGCCGGCCGCCGGTTCGGCCCGCCCGCCAGCGCCGACTCGTGAAGCACCGCAAAGCGTAATTTGGTCAAGGGGATGCCCGACAACGGATCAGCCGCTCCGTTTTTTGGAGATCGCCATGGCATCCAAACAACCCGTCTGGGGGATCGACGTCGGGCAGTGCCTGCTCAAGGCCATCAAGCTCCAGCATGCGGGGGACGGCGTGGAGATGCTGGCGTTCGATGTCGTCGAGCACGAGTCGATCCTTTCCGAGGGCGAGACCGACGCGGCGGGGATGATCGCGAAGGCCCTGCAGACGTTTGCCTCGCGCAACAATCTCAAAGACAGCCGCATCGTCGTCTCGGTACCCGGTCAACAGACGCTGACGCGATTCACGAAAATGCCCCCCGTCGAAGCGAAGAAGATCCCGGACATGGTGCAGTACGAAGCGAGCCAGCAGATCCCGTTCGATCTGGACGAGGTCGTGTGGGATTATCAGGTGTTCGCGGAGAAGGATTCGCCGGACGTGGAAGTGGGGATCTTCGCCATCCGCAAGGAGTTGATTCGCAATTATCTGATCCACTTCACGGATCAGGGCATCGAGCCGTTCATTGTTCAGACCAGTCCGATGGCCTCGTACAACGCGGCCCGCTTTGAACAGGGGACGGAGCCACAGAAGGCGTGCGTTCTGCTCGATATGGGCGCGCTGGCCACGGACCTGATCGTGATGGAGGGAAATCGCATCTGGTCGCGGCCGATTCCGATCGGGGGCAACCGGTTCACGGAGGCGCTCGTTTCGGCGTTTAAGATTTCGTTCAAGAAGGCGGAGAAGCTCAAGCGCAACGCGGCGACATCGAAATACGCCCGGCAGGTCTTTCAGGCGATGCGGCCGGTCTTCGCGGACCTCGTGTCGGAGGTACAGCGGTCGGTCGGGTATTACACGTCGACGCACCGCGAGGCGCAGATCACCCGCGTGATCGGCATGGGCAATGCCTTCAAGCTGCCGGGGCTGCAGAAGTTCCTGAATCAAAACCTGCAAATCGAGGTGGAGCGTCTTTCGGGCTTTAAGAAGATGGCCGCGGCGAACCTCGAACAGTCATCGCCGTTCGTGGACAACATTGCCAGTTTTGCCGTCGCCTACGGTCTGGCGATACAGGGGCTCGGACTGGCCGGCGTGCAATCCAACCTGATTCCGCTGGAGGTCCGCAAGACGCTGCTGTGGCGCAAGAAGCGGCCATGGTTTACCGGCGCGGCGGCCTGCCTGGCGGTGGCGGGGGCTTCGCTGTGGGTCGGCAACGTCCTCGCCGAGGGTCAGATTAACAGCGCGAAGGGCAACCTCTCCAGCATCAGCGTCCAACGGGTTTCCAGCAAGGACGAGGCGGAAAGGATCGTGAACGGGAGCGCCGGCGAGGCGCCGCTCGAAAAAGGGGCCAAGGTCGCCGGCGCGGCCGAGTGGTTTCAATCGGAATTAAACAAGGTGAACGCCGGTCTCAAAGGCGATCAGAGCTTTCTCAAGGCCCTCGCCAAGCTTCCCGAGAACAACGTTTTCGTGCCGCGCATCATGGATGTGATCCATCGCGCCGCGGCGGCGGCGGCCCCCGCGGATCTGAAGACCGCGGCGACGGCGGGAGAATATCGCAAGGTCGCTGAACAGGTCGCACGGCCCGAACGCCGCTACCTGTGGATTGAAAAGCTCGACATGCTGTATCACCCGCAGGATCCTTCGATTTTCTTCCTGCAGGCCGGACAGAAACCGACCGGGCCGCGCAAGGCGGGTTGGGCGGTGCAGATTACCGGCGGGACCAGCGATCCGAAGCCGGCCAAATGGCTGGACGAGACGCTCATCAAGACGCTGGATACGCTGGGCAAGGCGCCGGGCAAGGGCTTCTACGTCGAGAAAGTGTCGCTGGCCAAAGTGATGAAGCGGCCCGCCGAATCGGCGACCGTTGTCGAGCCGGAAAAGCCTCTGGCAGGAGGAGGCGGAAATACTCCCGGAAGCGGCGGAGGACGTGGAGGTCGTGGGCGAGGCCGGGGTACGGACGGCGGCGGTACCGGCGGCCGCGGTGGGCGGGGCGGGGGACCGGGCCTTCCGAATTTCGGCGGAGGCGGCCCGACTGAGCCTGTGGAATCCGCGGGCGGGGGATCGGTCGCGGAAGAGACGAGCAAAGTTCGAGACAAGGCCAAGGACGCTGATCCTGTCACGGGCGAGAAGATGACCGAAGATCAGCGATTTGTCATTGAAGTCATCATTCGCAAAGGTGATACGCCGGCCAACCTGATTCCGGAGGAGTTCAAGCCCAAAAAGCCCGACGAAAAGAAGCCGGCGGCAAAGCAGTCGTAGCGCGATTCGAGGATTCGCGCGGGAGCGCAGGACATGGATTTTCTCAAGGCGCAGTGGCGCCCCATTGCATTCGGCCTCGTCTGCCTGGCGTCGCTCGGCGCGGGCGGCTGGGCCTATATGGCGGGCTCCTCAATTGAAGAGGAGCTCCAGGCCATCGATCGGCTGCGCAGCTCGGTTGAGCAGGGTCGTCGAAATCCCGCCAACCTGCGAACGATCGAACAGCGCCAGAAAGAAGTACAAGCCGCCAACGAGGAGTTCGAGAACGCGTTGAACGGGGCGCTCTCGCGACAGCGCTACAACGCGTTTCTTGAAAATGTCGGAGCGGACGACAAGATCGAGCGCGTCGAGCGAAAGCCGTTGACGGACAAGGTCTTGACGACGCAGCCGGCCAGCCAGGCGGACGCCATCGACTTTCGGACCGCCTACGAAGCGGCGATGGCCGAACTTCCCGAGCGATTAAGAGGCCGATCGAAGCCGACCAACGAGGAGATCGCCTCCTTTGCGGCGCGCATGGCGGCGCTGAAGCAGAATTCGAGCCAGGATGGCGGGGGCAATCCGTGGGGGCCGCGCGAGGTCACGGCAACGGACGACGCCGCCGCGCCATCCAAAGAACGGCCGCTGGCGGAGCTTCTTCGCGAGTACCCGCGGGCGCGGGTCACGGAGGAGATTGCGCGTGGGCATTACATGTACATTGACACCGGGGCGTTCGGCAAACACCCCTTGACCCAGAGCGAAGATGCGCCAAACGAAATCGCGATCTGGCAGGCGCAGATGTCGCTCTGGATTCAGCAGGACATCGCCGCGGCCCTGGCGCGGTGCAACGACGAACGCGCGGCGGAGTTATCCAAACAGGGACAGACTGATCCGCCTTGGGTTGCCCAAATGCCGGTGAAGCGGCTCATCCGCCTGACGATCGACAATCGACTGGGCAAGGGCGGCGGGTCCAACTTGACCAGCGAGGGCCTGGCCACGAGCTTCACGGGCATTCAGAACGACGACAAGATGTTCGTGGTGCCGATGGCGGTGGAACTGGTGGTCGAGGAGGCGTCGCTGATGCGGGTCCTCGACGCCCTGTGCAGCGTCGGATTTTACACACCCGTGGCGATCAGCTATCGGGCCATGAAATCGAATCCCCTGCAAGAAGACTTTATCTACGGCGATCAGCCGGTCGTGCAGGTGAAGATCGATCTGGAAGGGTATTACGTGCGGAAGATATTCGAGCCGTGGATCCCGAAGCCGCTGAAGGAAATTCTCAAGCGGCCGGGGGCCCGCGACGACATGGAGCGCGGGGCGTAAGCCCGCCGGGAGTTTTTAACCGTGGCGAAGAAGAGCGCGAGTTTCATCGACCTGCATGCCGAGAAGATCGTCGTCGGCGTCTGCGCGCTGGTGATGATCGGGGCGGTCGTGTACGGCCTGGGCGGCGGGCGATTCGCGATGAATGACAAGAGCACCGGTGAGCTTTGCCAGTCCGTCGAAGAGGCCGCCGATCTGACCCGGCAGGCGATTGCCAGCGCGCAGCCCAAACCGAAGGAATCGACCACTCCGCAACCGGGAGGCGGCGACGACCCTGTCGTCCGACTCGCCGAGTGGTTCGGCGGGGAAGCCAAGGGGCTTATCAAGATCGCGGACGTCTCCACCCAACTCGCGCGCACCCAGCCTTATCCGATGCCGTACGTGCCCATTGTCGCGTCCGGCGGATCGACGAGGCGGCAACTGGCGCAATGCATCGCACCGGACGTACCGATCGTCTCCAGCGGTCGATCGTCGTTCAACTTTCCCGCCGAGAAACCCGAGTTGCAGGGATTCGACGGAAGAGTCCAGGGCACGGGAAAGCCGGTGGAGAAGAATTGGGTGTCCGTCGCCGCGCAGGTCGACCTGACCAGTCAGGACGCCAATTTCCGAGCCGAGTCGTACCCGGAGGGGTCCTTTCTCGAAGTGGTGCAGGTCCATCTGCAGCGCAAGGATCAGACCGATCCTCGACGGGGATGGGAAGACGTCGAGACGTATGTGTCGTACAAACCGCCGACGCGCCCGCCGATGATGGTCAATGGCGCGCCCAACATGGAAGGAATGGTCACGTTTCGCAGCCTCATCAACACGGCGGCGGAGTACATTGCCCGGCCGCGGCTGCCCAGCGATGCGGCGACGCTGCCCGCCGTCCCGTTCCTTGACGAATCGCCCCGCTCGACGGCGCAAACGCCCGACGAGGCGGAACAAGAAGCGTCGCGGCGGGTGAAGAAATGGATGGACCTCGCCAAGGAAGCGCTGGCCGGTCGGCGGAAATTCAAGACGCCGGATCTCGATGCCGCGTACCTCCTCGCCCGTGCCGCGGCGGGAACCGTCGGCGCCAGAGCGAAGGACACCGAGGATGCCCGAAAGCTGCTTGCTGAAATCAAGGCCAAGATGCCGAAGGGCCGGCGGCCCGATCTGCAGGATCAGGTTCGTTCGCCCGATCGGCTGATGCCGATTGTCGCGCACGATCTCAACGTGGAGCCCGGTCACAAGTATGTCTATCGAATCCGCTATGAAGTGTACAACGTGTACGCCGGCAATCCGGGCGAACTCGCCAATCCCGACGACGCCCGGCGGCTCACGATCTTCAGCGGCTGGTCGCCGGCGTCGGGACCCGTCGAAGTGACGAGCGATACCTACTTCTATCTCACCAAGGCCGATCGGGCGAAGAAGGAAGTGACGGTCTCAGTGTTCAAAGTCACTCGCCGCGAAACCCGGCGCAAGGACTATCGGGTCCAGGTGGGCGACGCCATCGGTCGCAAAGAGACCACCGGCAGCAAGCTCAATTTTTCGACCGGCCTGGAGTGTGTGGACATTGATTTTGATCGCGTGGTGGACGGCCAGAAGGACGTATCCATGATTTATGTCGATCCCCGCGACAACAGCCTCGGCGAGCGGCTGCTCTCCCGCGACAAAAAAGACAAGTCCTTTCAGCGTCTGACCGAGGCCAAGACCGCCGCGCGCTAGCGCGACTTCCCCCTCTTACCAGTTTCACTTTACACTACGCGTACCCATGGGCCCATTGGAAACGGCCGGGGGAACGCAGGCGTCGGCCCGCTTTAACCGAGCGGGCCATTTCGGGAGTTATCAGCAAGATGAATTTCAAGGCGATCAAGGCGCGGGCCAAGCACTACGAGCCCGCGATGGTACGGTTTCTCCGCGACATGGTCGCAATCCCCAGCGAGAGCACGCAGGAAGGCAAGGTCATTGGCCGCATCAAAAAGGAGATGCTGGCGACGAAAGCCTTCGACAAGGTCTATACGGACCCGATGGGAAACCTGTATGGCAAGCTCGGCCGTGGCAAGACGATCATTGCCATCGACGCGCACTGCGACACGGTCGGCATTGGCGATCGCAAACAATGGAAGCACGATCCGTACAAGGGGAAGGTGGCGGGCGGCAAAGTCTGGGGGCGCGGGGCGGGCGATCAGGAAGGGGCCATCCCGGCGATGGTCTATTCGGCCCGGATCATGCGCGATTTGAAGCTGCCGCTCGACAAGTTCACGCTCTACGTCGTCGTGACGGTGATGGAGGAGGATTGCGACGGGTTGTGCTGGCAGTACATCGTGAAGGAGGAGAAACTGCGGCCGGACGTGGTGGTGGTGACGGATTCGACGGATTGCAAGATCCTGCGCGGCCAGCGGGGGCGCATGGAGATTGGCGTCCACGTCGACGGGAAATCCTGCCACGGCTCGATGCCGCACCTGGGGGACAACGCGATTTACAAGATGTCCCGCGTCGTCCGGGAGATCGAGTCGCTCAACGGCAAGCTGGCGAAGGACAAGTTTCTCGGGCCCGGCACGATCACGGTCTCCTACTGGGAGTGCAAGACGCCGAGTCTCAACGCCGTGCCGGACTATGCATACATTCATATCGATCGGCGGCTGACGACAGGGGAAACGGCCGACGGGGCCGTGCGCCAAGTGGAGCAGGCGGTGCGCCGCGCGGGTGTGAAGGCGCGGGTGGAGGTGCCGATGTACGCGCGGGCGAGCCATACGGGCCTGGTCTATCCGACGAAAAAATATTTCCCCACCTGGGTGGTTCCCGAAGAATCCAAGCCGGTTCGGGCCGCGGTTTCAGCGTACAAGGAGCTTTGGGGCAAAACGCCGAAGGTCGGGCGCTGGACGTTCAGCACGAATGCCGTGTCGATCAACGGGATGTTCGGGATTCCGTGCGTGGGGTTCGGCCCGGCACCGGAGTCGGTCGCGCACACGGTGAACGATTCGGTGCCAATCAAGCACCTGGTGGATTGCGCGGCGTTCTACGCTACGTTTCCGCAGATGTATGTGAACAAGTAATCCACCCGAATCAGCGGCGGTCGATAGCGACCTTCCCATCCTTCAGGACCATCAACGGCTTGCGGAGCGCGCCGACATCTTTGAGAGGATCGCCGCGTACCACGATCAGATCCGCGAGGTAGCCCGCGTCGATGCGGCCCACGTCTTTTTCGCGATCGATGACGCTGGCGGCCGTGGTGGTTGCGGCGCGGAGGGCGGCGGCGGGGGTCATTCCGCCGGCGACCATCAATTCCAATTCGCGGGCGTTTTCGCCGTGGGCGAAGACTCCGGCATCGCTGCCGCAGGCGATTCGCACACCGAGTTTGACGGCGCGGGCGAAGGTCTCCTGCGATCGGCGTAAGTCCTCCGGCGGTGGAGTGCCGGGCTTCCAACCCTGGTAGCGAGCATACGCTTCGGCCGCGGCCAGTGTCGGGCAGAGCGACACGCCGCGCTCGATCATCAGCTTGAGCACTTCGTCTGACGCTTCGTAGCCATGCTCGATCGTTGCCACGCCAGCGTGTACCGCGCGGCGGATGCCTTCACTCGTGGTCGCGTGAGCGGCGACCCTCAGGCCGGCGCTTTTGGCCTCATCGACGATCTCTTTCATTTCTTCCACGGTGAAGGTCGGCGTGACCGGAGCGCCGGCGCGGCGATGGTAATCGGCGTAGAACTTGATCCAGTCCGCGCCGGCGGCGATCTGCTTGCGGACCACGCGGCGACATTCATCCACGCCGGTTGCCTGGTCGGCGCCGTAGGGGACGTCCCAACGCGGATCGAAGCCCTGCGGCCCGTAACAGCCCGTGGCCACGATCGCACGCGTCGTGGTCAAGACGCGCGGCCCGGGCGTAAGACCGGCGGCGAAGGCGTCACGGAGGGCGACATCGGCGTTGGCCGCGCCTTCGGTCCCGAGGTCGCGGATGGTCGTGAAGCCCGCCTCCAGCGTGGCGCGGCCGGCGGCGACGGCGCGGATCGTCCGCAGCTCCAGCGACTCCTTGAGGACCTGATCATTCCACGGGGCTTCGTTGTAGGGGTGCAGCAAGAGATGTGTGTGCAGGTCCATGAGACCGGGCAGGAGGTAGAGACCGGAAAGGTCGATCGTTTTCGCGCCGGCGGGGGCCTTGGTCTGTGCGACAGGGGCGACTGAGACGATTCGGCCGTTCTCAATGAGCACAGCCCGGCCCTCCAACCAACGATCACCCATGAGGTCGAGCACGCGGGCGTTGGTCAGGAGGAGCGTATTACGATCGGCGGGTTCAGCGCGTGAGTTGTCCGCCGAAAGGACTACGAATACGAGCGCAATCCGGACAAACCACCTTGTCGGCTTGGTCACGTTCATATCAGATTCCGGAGAAAGGCGATTGCCGGGCATCGGCGAACGCCCTCACTATTCACATCGTCTTTCGAACCGATCGCTGAAATCTGCCACGCCTGGGCGGTTGGGAATCGGTTCCTCAAATAGCGTAACCCCTTACTCACCTCCGCGTCGTTCCATTTGCACTCGACGAATTGTACCGGGCGGTGTTCCTCGGTGATGACAAAATCGACCTCGCGGCCGTCGGAGTCGCGAAAGAACCGCAGTTCCACGTCTCGACCGGCGCGGTCCTGCTCGAAGTGCACCCATTTGAGGAGGTGCGCAGCGACGAGGTTTTCGAAGCGGGCCGCCTCGTTCGGAACAATCGACCAGTCCAGATGATAGTGCTTTTGTTCCTTTTTCACGGCGCGAATCTTCGGCGCGCCGAAGGGCGAGAGTCGAAAGACGGCGTAGAGACGTTCGAGGATGTCGATCCAGCGGGCGACCGTCGCATGATTGAGGCGCAGGTCCTCTCGCAGGGCATTAATGGAGAGAGGGCTGCCGACGAGTTCGGGAAGGCGCAGGCTGAGCAGTTCGAGATTGCCGAGGTCCTGCACGCGTTCCAGGCTGGTGAGGTCCTCGCGAATGAGGCGTGAGCGATACTCGCGCGACCATCGCCGGGCGTGGGTCTGCGATCCTGTCAAGAACGGCTCCGGAAAGCCGCCGAGGGCAAGCAAGGATTTGAAATCGTCAAGTTTTTGAATATCCAACTCCGCGACCGACAGGGGATGGAGCCGGAGGTAGTGGTAACGTCCTTGGAGCGAGTCGCCTCCGAAGCGATAAAAGTCGAGGCGGGCGCTGCCCGTGACGAGGATTTGATGGCGGCCCTTATTCTTGTCGTACAGGCCCTTGAGATAATTGCGCCACGAGCGATATTTGTGCAATTCATCGAAGGCCCAGAGCCGCGTGGTCGGCAGCGAGCGATTCAAGATCTTGGCGCGATCCTCGTCGTCGTCCCAGTTCAAATACCCGCGGGCCTTGCCGAGGACCTGCTTGGCCAGCGTGGTCTTGCCGACCTGGCGCGGACCGCCGACGAAGACCATCTTGCGGGCCAAATCGGCCTTTACCTGGGCATTCAAGTAACGGAGCATCACAAGGGAGTATACGGGTGTTTTACGGTGGGGCGTAAAATTGCCGTGAGTTTTTTACGGTCCTACGTAAAATCGCCGTGCCCCGGCGGAGCGGGGCGGCGCCACATATCCCATGCCGTGACAAGGATTTGGATGCCGAAGGTGACGCCAAAGACGGCCCCACCGGCGGCGATGAAATAGATGAATCCGCCGGACCATCGGGCGAGACCCCAGCCGGCGAAGTCGAAAACCAGCGCGAGCATCGGCAGCGGCGCGAGTCCGCTGCGCAGTCCCCAGGGCAGTCGCGTCATCATGAAGAGCAGCCCGACGACGAGCGTGAACATCGGGATGGCGAGCATGTGCATGTGGCTGACGAGCACCAGTCGGGGCATCGTGTACTGCGGCGGTGAAGAAGCCGCTTTGCCGTCGGCGCTCTTTTCCATGGCGGCCAGGGGCGCGATCATGGCGTAATCGACGGTGAATTCGTCGGGACCGAAGGGTGCGATTCGAGAGATGTCCGTTCCGGTGCTTTTGGCATGGCAGCGGAGGCAGTCGCGAAGGATGACGCGACGCGGCGTCTTGCGGCCTTCACCTTCGTCCAGGCCCTTTTCCGACGCCCCCTCGGTCAGCCACGTCTCGAGGATCGAGAAATCGGATTCCGACGAGACGTACTGACGCATCTCGCCGCGGAGCATCGTGAGCATTCGGGAGACAGCCGGCGTCGGGGCTCCGTCGGCCGTCGACAATCCGCTGTACACTGCCCGGATGTCGCCCAGCGACAAACCCGCGCGACCGTCCGCCGCTTGATGCCGGTAGTAGATATTCGCCACGGCCGCGAGGTAACCGAAGCCGACCATCGCGAGGAAGGCCGTCAGCATCAGCCTCACGGCGACCGGCAACTCCGCGAGGCGGCCGGTCCATCGATCGTGCGCGGACGCGTCGCTCATTTCATCGCGTCCATTTCGGCCGTGAGCGCGCGAACGACATCGTCGCAGACGGGATTGAACGCGCCCTTAATCTTTGCCCCCGCCGCCCGGGCGTGACCGCCGCCGCCCCACTTTGCCGCCAACGCCGCGACATCGAGGTCGCGCTTGCTGCGCAGGCTGATCCGCACGGGGTCGTCTCCTTCCGGCTCGACGAGCATCGCGCAGGCCACCACGGACGCAATCCGCATCGGCTCGTTGATGATGTCCTCGGTCATCGATCGATTCGCGCCGCTGGCCTTGAGCATGGCGTTTGTCAGTTTGATGACGGCAAGGCGATCGTCGCAGAGCAGCTCGAAGGACGACATGATCGCGCCAATGAGCCGGGCTCGCGCGGGAAATTCGCACAGGAAGAGCCGCTCGTACAGTTCGTTGGGGCGGACGCCGGCGTGAATGAGCCGCGCCGCCGTTGCGTAGGCCGCGCTTCCGGCATTCGAGAATCGAAACCAGCCGGTGTCGGTCGCGAGTCCGACGTAAAGATGCGTCGCCGTCGAGGCGTCGATCGGCCAGCCGGCCTGATCGAAGAGTTTTGTCAGGATCTGCGTGCAGGCGGCGGCGGATACGTCGACATGGGCCTCGTCGACGATGTCGTCGCGCGTGAGGTGGTGATCGATGGCGAGCTTGGGCAACTTCGCTGCCCGTATCGCCTCGGCCATCGGACCGAGCTGCACGGCCGCGCACGTATCCAGCACGAGGAGCAGGTCCGCATCGGCGACGATCTTTGGCGCGTCCGGCCCCCAGACCGCCAGCGGTTCGATGTCGGACATGAATCGATAGCGTTCGGGGATTTGCTCGTGGAGGTAGGCGGTCGCTTGCTTGCCCCGGGCGCGGAGGACGCGCTGCATCGCCGCGACGCTGCCCAGCGCGTCGCCGTCGGACCGCTGATGTGTTGTTATGACGATGCGCGCAGCGCGGTTGAGGCGGTCTATGGCCGCGGGCAGACCAACCAAGAGGGGTTTCCGCTCGCTGCTCACGTCGCGACCTGCGCCATGGCCCGGACTCGTTCCACGTCCTGGCCGATCTGCTCCGTCAGGGCTTCGCGGCTGTCGAACCGCACCTGACCGCGTAGCCGCTCGACCAATTCCAATCGGGCGGACTCGGCATACCAGTCACCGGACTCATCCAACACGAACGCCTCGATCACCAGCGGCGACTCTTCGCCGCTCGTCAGTGTTGGCCGACGGCCGATGCTGATCGCCGCGGGGCGCCGCATCCCGGCCACTTCGACCCAGCCCGCATAGACGCCCTCGGCCGGCACGAGTTGATCGCCCACTTCCAGATTGATCGTGGGGAAGCCGAGTTTCTTGCCAGCGCCGGCGCCGTGAACAACGCGGCCCACGAGGGCATAGGGCCGTCCCAGGCAGCGCGCCGCGTGCTCGACATCGCCGGTCGCCAGTGCGCCGCGTACCACTGTGCTTGAAACGATGATGTGTGTGCCATCCGGCATCGCCAGCCGGTACGGCTCGACGACGCGTACTTGAAACCCGCCCTTGCTCGCAAGGGATTGGAGCGTTTCGACGTTTCCGGCGCGGCCGCGACCGAATCCGAAGTTCGGGCCCTCGACGATGTAGGAGGGGTGAATCCGCTTGACGAGGATCTGGCGGACGAAATCTTCCGCGGAGAGCGAGAGCAGCGGCCAGTCGGTGTCCAGCCGGATGACTGCGTCTACGCCGACACGCTCCAACTGGTGGGCCTTTTCTTCCCACGGAGTCAGGCGAGGCGGTGATTCGGCGGGCCGTAGTATGGCGATGGGATGTGGCTCGAAGGTCATGGCGACGACGGCGGCGCTGGAGACGCGGGACAGGGCATGCGCGGTGCGGAGAATTCGTTGATGGCCGAGGTGGACGCCGTCGAAGTTACCGACGGAAAGCACAGCGCCGCGAAGCGAGTCATCGACGGACGAAATGCCGCGGTAGATCTTCATACTACGCTGCTGCTCGATTCCAGCGCTGCAAGCGAAGCGCGTTGAGCACGACCGTGAGCGAACTGAGCATCATCGCGCCGGCCGCGATCATCGGCGGAACCATCCCGATCGCCGCCAAGGGGATCATAAGGATATTGTAGAAAAACGCCCAGAAGAGGTTTTGGCGGATGATTCGCAGGCTCGTTCGGGCCAGTTCAATGGCATCGGCGACGAGGTGTGGCGTCGAGCCGACGAGGTTGATACCTGCCGCCTCGCCGGCGACATCGGCGCCGGTGGCGAAGGCGATGCCGACGTCGGCTGCGGCCAGCGCCGCCGCGTCGTTGACTCCGTCGCCGACCATCGCGACACGCTGCCCCGAGCGGCGCAATTCGTCAATGTAGGCCACCTTTCCCGCCGGATCGACGCCGGCGCGGACCTGCGCGAGGCTAAGCTCCCGCGCCACGCGCTGCGCGGCCGGTTCCTCGTCGCCCGTGAGCAGGTCGCTTTGCACGCCGAGACTGCTTAATCGTGCGACCGCGAATTGCGCCGAGGGCCGCAACGTGTCGGACAGGATGATGGTGGCGGAGAGGCGACCGTCGAGGGCGACGTAGGTTCGTATTGCGGCCGGATTCGCGGTCGTCAAGTCGGCGAGCCCCGCGTCATCCATAGCAATATCTTGCGCGCGGAGGAACTTTGCCCCGCCTACGAGCACCTGACGGCTGTCAACTGTCGCTTTTACACCTGAGCCCGGGACGGACTCGAACGCAGTTGGTTCCGTAATCGCCATGCCTTCTCGCCGGGCTTGTGCGACGATGGCTTTCGCGATGGGGTGGGGCGAGAGTTGCTCCGCAGCGGCGGCGTATTTCAGCACGGTTGATGCATCACAGCCGCTTGCGGGGAAGATCCGCTCAATGTTCGGCGCGCCTGTCGTCAGCGTTCCCGTTTTGTCCCAGACGACGCGCTGGACTGCGCCCATGGCTTCCAGGCTGGCAGCGTCGCGCACAAGAATTCCGCGGAGGGCGGCCACTCCCGACGCAACGAGCACGACCGTGGGCGTTGCCAGACCAAGGGCGCACGGGCAGGCGACGACGAGCACGGCGACCCCGCAGCGCATGGCCATGGCAAGTCCCTCGCGTCCTTCAATGAGGAGCCAGCCGACAAAGACCAGCACCGCGATGGCAATGACGATCGGCGTGAAGATGGCGGCCACGCGGTCGGCCAGGCGTTGCATCTGCGTTCGGCCGGCTTGCGCCTGCGAGACCAGTTGCACGATTCTCCCCAAGGCTGACTTCGCGCCGACGCTGGTGGCGCGCATCACAAGGGCGCCGTCCGTCACGATCGTCCCGCCCAGCACGCGATTGCCGGATTCGCGGGCGACGGGCATCGCTTCGCCGGTCATGAGGCTTTCATCGACCGCCGCGCGGCCTTCGATCACCTCGCCATCGACGGGGATCGTCGCATGAGTGGGCACACTGACGACGTCGCCGACGACGATTTGATTGACGGGCAGGGAGACGAGCTGATCGTCGCGGCGGACAAGCGCCGTCTTCGGCGCGCGCGCGGCCAAGGCCGACATGGCCGCCGAGGCGCGGCCGCGGGCGAGCGTCTCGAGATATCGTCCCACGCAGACGAGTCCGAGGATCATCGCGGCGGCGTGGATGTGGACGAAGGCGTCGTCGCGGGCGATGAAGACGCCGTAGAGGCTGCTGAGGAAGGCGACGACGACGCCCATCGTGATCAGCAGGTCCATGTTGCCGGTGCGATGGATCAACGCACGAAAGCCGCCGACGAGTATCGGGGCACCGGCGGGGCTGACGCCCAACATTACGAGGAGCGCGAATTCCAGCACTCGCGCGGCGATCTGGCTCTCCGGGCGATGGCTCCAGAGTGAGTGGCGGAAGTGGTCGATGGCCAGAATTGGAAGGACCAGGCCGATCGCTTGAAACAGCGCCTGGCGATTGCGGCGCAGCTTTTCGCGCAGGTCGGCGTCGGCGGTTTCGGCGGTCGGGCGGGCGCCGGATTGAATGACCTCCGCGTCATAGCCCGCCCCGCGGACGGCCTGCACCAGGGCTTCGCGGTTCGGCGCTTCGGCCGAGACGCGGGCCGATTCGGTCAGGAGCTCCACGGCGGCATCGCGGACGCCCGCCACGCCGCGGAGGGCTTGTTCGACGCGCGCGACGCAGCCGCCGCAGGTCATTCCGTGGATTCGAAGGGTGAGGTGTTCAGACACGTTGGCGCGATTGTTCTAGACCACGAACGCCTCGTGGCAGAGGGATTCTAGCAAGTTTTCGAGCAGGTCGGCCGCGTTCACCGCCGTGAGCAAGTTTATTTTTTGCGCAGGAGCGCCGCCCAGGGCAGGTTTCGAGCGCCCCGCGTCCGGGCCCGTGGTGACGATATCCAAACGCATTTTCGTTTTCAGGAAAAGCTCCGGCCATAGGAGTCCGCCTACGGCCACCGCGTCGTGAATAAAGGCCTTGCCGTGGCCGGGGGCGGTGCCCTGCTCCAGGCGGAATCGCAGAAGCTTCGCGAGCACTTCGCCGGTGCGATACCCACTGGCCGCCATCCGCGATACGTGCGAATCATCGACCTGCACGAGATTGGTGACATCGAGCGGGGCGACGGTGACGGGTAAGCCGGAGGAAAGGACCTTCTCCGTAGCCGGCGGATCGCACTGGAAGTTGAACTCGGTCACGCTGTTCACACTGCCCCGCGCCCAGACCGCGCCGCCCATGACGTGAATATGTTTGATTTTCGCCGCGAGGTCGGGCGAGTCGCTGATGATCTTGGCCAGATTGGTGAGCGGGCCCAGGGCAATCACGACGGCTTCGCCCGCCGCGCCGTTGAGCACTTGCTCGTAAACGTCGCGGTAATCCGCAGTTTTCAGCGAAGGATCTTCCGGCAGGTCGGAGTCGCCGAAGCCATCAGTTCCATGCACCGCGCGGGGCTCGGGATTGTCTCTTTGCGGATCGAGGCCGACGCCCACGATCGGCGCGGTGGGCGGCGAAAGCGCCTTAAGAAGCCGGCCGATGTTCTTGACCACCTGTGCGACCGGGGTGTTTCCGCCGACGGCGACGAGGGCGCGAACATCGAGGGCTTTGGATGCCAGCGCGAGGCTGACGGCGACGGCGTCGTCGATGCCCATGTCCGTGTCAATGAGAACGGGCGTCGCCATGGTCACTCCGTACGCCGCGGCGCGGCTGATTCGGCGAAATGCCGTACAATGAAGTCGGACTGTTCGCGGCTCGCGACGATGGAAGGAAATTATGACGCGGCAATCTGCGGGGGTCAACGAATCGCCGGCAATTGCGGCGTTTTGCCGCCGGTTTCCGGGGGTTGCGCCAACAGCTTCGATCGTGGTGCCGGGCCGCGTCAATCTGATCGGCGAGCATGTGGACTATTGCGGCGGGATTGTGCTGCCGATGGCCATTGAGTCCTCCCTGCGCATTCTGACGGCACCCGCGTCAAAGTCATACCTGAGCGTTTTCAGTGAGACCCACGACGAGTTCTTTGAGTGTTACCTCAGTGATCTCGAACGGCCGGTCAATGGATGGCCCGCCTACGTCGTCGGCGTGGCGCGCGAACTACGCCGCCGAGACGTTATGTTGGGCGGCATCGCGCTAGCCATCGGCGGCGACATTCCGATCGGTGCGGGGCTCTCGAGCAGCGCGGCGCTCTGCGCGGGCATCGCCATGGCGATACTGAACGTCGCCGGCGTCACGTTGCCGTCCTTTGAGCTGGCGATTCTTTGCCAAGATGCCGAGCACTTTTCGGTCGGAGTGCCCTGCGGCATTATGGACCCGCTGGTTTGTCTCTCCGCCCGCCGAGACAATGCCTTGCGCATCGACTGTCGCACGGGCGAGAGCCGGCATGTCCCGTGGCCCAGCCGCGACCTCGTCGCCATCGTCGTCGACAGCCGCATCCGCCGCGAACTGGCGGAGGCTGAGTATGCGGTGCGCGAGAGTCAATGCCGCGTGGCGGAAACGAGCCTGATGCAGCTTGATCCCCGCGTCGGCAGTCTTCGCGATCTCGCGGCGGCGGCGCTGATTTCGTATCAGGATCGCCTCGACCCCGTCGAATTCCGCCGTGCTCGCCATGTCGTGACGGAGATAAACCGGGCAGATCGGGCTACTGACGCGTTGGTAGTCGGCGATGCCGACTTGTTTGGCCGCTTGATGAATGAAAGTCATGCCTCGCTGCGCGACGATTTTGAATGCTGCCCGCCGCAGATTGACGATCTGGCTACGGTGGTTCGAGACTGCAGCGGCGTCTATGGTGCGCGGATGACTGGCGGGGGTTTTGGCGGGTGCGTCGTTGCACTGGCCCGGCGCGCGGCGATGCCGTCGGTCGAACAGGCGGTCCGCGAGCGCTACGATCGGAGGTACGGCGTGACGGCCCAAGCGTGGTGCTGCACGCCCTGCCAGGGAGCGACGTTGACGCCGCTTGACCATCCATGACGACCAACCCGGACAGTTTGGTCGACGCCGTCCTCGGCGGCCGCACGCTTTCGGAGGGCGAGAGTGCGGCGGTCTTTGAGGCGATCATGGGCGGGGCGCTTTCCGACGAGCGGATCGAGCAGCTTCTACTCAAGATGGCCGATCGCGGCGAGACGATCGACGAGATCGTCGGCGCGGCCCGGGTCCTGCGGTCGCACGCGACGCCGATCGCCTGCGACGCGCCCAACGCCATCGACACTTGCGGGACCGGTGGCGACGGAATCAACACGTTCAACGTCTCGACGGCCGCGGCGCTGGTCGCGGCCGGGGCGGGGGCCGTCGTGGCCAAGCACGGCAATCGCAGCAACTCGCGGGCGAGCGGCTCGGCCGAGGTGATGGCGGCGCTCGGTGTGAATGTCGAGGCCCCCCCGCCGGTCGTCGAGCGATGTCTGCGCGAGATCGGCTTCGGCTTTCTCCACGCTGCACGGTTGCATCCGGCGATGGGCCGTGTCGCCGCTATTCGCAAAAAGATCGGCCGACCGACGATCTTCAATCTGCTCGGGCCGCTGGCCAATCCGGCGCGGGTGCGACGGCAGGTGGTCGGCGTGCCGCGGAGCGAACTTCTGCGGAAGATCGCGACGGCTTTGCAAAGGCTTGGCGCGATCCACGTTTTTGTCGTGCATGGCGAAGACGGTCTTTGCGATCTGACGATCACGGGTCCGACTCAAATCATGGAACTTTCCGACGATCAATTGCGCGAATCCACGGTTCGGCCGCAAGATGTGGGATTGGCGCCCGCCCCCCTGGATGTTTTGCGGGTGACCAGCGCGCACGAAAGCGCGGATGCCATCCGCGCGATCCTGGGCGGCGAGAAGGGGCCGCGGCGCGACCACACACTGCTGAACGCCGCTGCCGCGCTCGTCGTCGCGGGGGTTGCGGAGAAGTTTGGCGACGGCGTCCGCCGTGCGGGCGAGGCGATCGACTCGGGCGCGGCCGCGAAGGTACTCGACCGGCTGGTCGAACTCACGAGGGACGCACGATGATCCGCTATCGCTGCGACGGCTGCAGTCAGGACCTCGCCCCGGACGGGTCCAACCACTACATCGTGAAGATCGAGGCCTTCGCCGCCGCCGGGCGGCTCGAATTCACGCGCGAGGACCTGGAAAAGGACCACGAGGCGGAGATGCGCAAGCTCTTGGCGCAGGCGGAGCGTCGGTCGCCGGATGAATTGGAGGATCAGGTGTATCGGAGTTTTCGGTATGATCTGTGCCCGGCGTGTCATCATAGGTTCTTGAAGAACCCAATGGGTTTCGGCCATAACAGTGCTTAGCGATAATACCAGGAGGATCAGCGTTGTGGGGATCAGACTGCCGATCTTTGTCTTGGTAGTTTACATGAGCATGGCCTCGGTAGCGTGTCGAACAGCTTCCGTGCACAGAATTGAATCGTCTTTGGAGGGTGTGTGGATCCCGGAAAGCGAGGCACGGCGCCGGGGATCACTAGATGGGCATCAACATGACGAAATCGCGCGTAACGATGCCATAGTTCGAATCGAACGTGACGGAACGATGGATTTGTCGGGAACCATGTTTGGTGTCATCCTTGGGAAGCTAAAACGCGAAGGGGACCAATTTGAATCGCATCCCTATCGGTATGAAATTGTGTGGACCAAGTTCTTGCCGTCGCGCAGCATCGTCGCCCTAAAGGTCACGGATAGGAACGATGAAAACTCGAATCTCGTCCTGATTGTCGCTAAACTTATGGCCAACGGGTTGATGAACTATTGCGAGTGCTTCGTCGATCCCGACCCTGAAGGAGTCGGAAAGGCCGGAGATTCGAATCGAAAGTACCTACTCTGCGGAGATAGCAATCTGATGTATCGAACAAGCCGTAACTAGGATCACGCCGAGCTAAATCTCGCCTCCTCTGACGCGACTTCTTCCCGCCCGCTGTTTTGTTTATAGTACCCGTGAATTGGGGCTAGTCCTGCACCGGCTAAGAGCCGGTGCCACAAGGGGCGAGCAGCCCAGCGCAATTAGTCGGGAGTATCGAGATCATGACCATGCTGACCGGACGGGATTACATTGAGACGCAGGATCTGACGACGGAGGAGATCAACTTTCTCCTGGAGACGGCCAAGGACCTCAAGGCGAAGTATCATCGCGGGGAGCCGACGCGGCTACTGACGGACCAGACCGTGTTCCTGCTGTTCTTCGACAACAGCACGCGGACGCGAAATGCCTTTGAGGCCGGGGCGACGCAGCTTGGGGCGCACGCCCATTTTCTGGACAGCAAGGTCACGCAGATCTCGCACGGCGAGACGGCCAAGGACACCGGCATCATTCTCGGCTCGATGGGCCACGGCATCGCCATCCGCCACGACCTGATCCTCGACGAGGGGAACAAGTACATGCGCCAGGTCGCCGCGGCGACGGATGTGCCGGTCATCAACATGCAGTGCGACATCGACCATCCGACGCAGACGTTGGCGGATTTGATGACGATCCGCGAGGTGTTCGGCGACGATCTGCGCGGGCGAAAGATCGCCGTGTCGTGGGCGTATTCGCCGTCGTATGCCAAGCCGCTCTCCGTGCCGCAGGGGCTGATCACGCTGATGACGCGGTTCGGGATGGATGTCACGCTGGCCCATCCGCCGGAGTACAAGCTGATGGACAAGTGCATGCGCACCGCGCGGGAGAACGCCAAGGCGGCGGGGACGAAGTTCGAGGTCGTGGACAGCATGGACGCGGCGTTCAAGAACGCGGACATCGTCTACCCCAAGAGCTGGGGACCGTACGATCTGATGCTCAAGCGGCGCGACGCCAAGGGCGACGTCGAGATGAAGGGGATCGAGGAGCAGATGCTGGCCATGAACGCCCGGTACAAGCCGTGGATCTGCAACGCCGAGCGGATGCGGCTGGCCAAGACCAAGACGGCGATCTACATGCACTGCCTGCCCGCCGACCGCAACGCGGAGGTGACGGACGACGTCATCGACGGGCCGCAGTCGGTCGTGTTCCAGGAGGCGGAGAACCGGCTGCACACGGCGAAGGCGATCATGGCATCGACGATGCGGCAGCGGCCGTTTGCGAAGTAGGCCTACGGCACGGAGGCCCGCGATTCCATGAAAGTCGTCGTCGCTATCGGCGGGAATGCGCTGGTCACGCCCGGGGGGCCGGGCGATGTGGCCGATCAGTTTGCCCACAGCCGCCAGATGGTTCGGCCGCTGGCCGATCTCGTTGAGCGCGGCTGGCAGGTGACCGTGACGCACGGCAACGGGCCGCAGGTCGGCAACGTCATGCGGCGTGTCGAGCTTTCGTCGCATGTGGTCTATCCGATCGACCTGGGGCTGGCGGTCGCCGATACGCAGGCGGGCATGGGGTACATGATTGCCCAGACGCTGATGAATGAGCTGCTGCAACGGGGCATCGGGCGGCTTTGCGTTGCGCTGGTCACCAGCGTCATCGTGAATGACGACGATCCGGCATTTGCGAAGCCGACGAAGCCCATCGGACCGTTTCTCGATGCCGAATCGGCGCGGCGGCATCGCGAGAAGGACGGCTGGATCATTATCGAGGACGCGGGGCGGGGTTATCGCCGCGTCGTACCGTCGCCGCCGCCGCAACATATCGTGGAGATCGACGCTATTCGCCAGATCGTCGACGCGGGGTGGCTGCTCGTGGCGGGGGGCGGCGGGGGAATTCCGGTCATCGTGAACAAGAAGGGCGAGCTTCACGGCGTTGAGGCGGTCATCGACAAGGATCTGACCAGCGCGATGATCGCGGCCGAGGTCAAGGCCGATGTGCTGGTGCTGCTGACGGGCGTGGCGAGCGTTTTTGTGAATTTCGGAAAGCCCGATCAGAAGCCGCTGCACCGGGCAACGATCAGCGAGGTCGAAAAGCTCGTCGCCCAGAAGCAGTTCCCCGAGGGCTCGATGCTTCCCAAGATCCGCGCGGCCGTTCAATTCCTGCAAGACCGCGACGATACCGAGGCCCGGGCTATCATCACCGACTGGTCTGACCTGCCGGCGGCGCTCGAAGGCCGAACGGGAACGACGATCACGCGCTAGGCCGCAAATCGGTTTTTCACCTCCCCACTCGCGCGCACAAAAAGTTCTCCAAAAAACATGAGCGCCGCGCGCGCCGTTGTCTATATGTAAATAGAGGAGTCGGGTTTCGCCTCATGACAGGAGCGGGGCACCCCGGACACCGTCGAGCGGTCCATTGGAGAGTCGCCCCTTCTCGGCTCTCTTTCCGCCCTCACATCGCGACCAAGGGAAATCGCGTCTCGCGGTGAGACGCCAACCGTGCTTGCGCGCGGGCCGGCCGGTCCGCGCGCCCAGATAAGGGAGAATTTTATGAAAACCAGGAGTCTTGCATGGATCGTGTCGGCTGCTTTTCCGGTCCTGACCGGAGGCGCCGTGGCGCAGGCCGATCTGCCTGCCGATCGCGACGTGGTGTATTCCATCCGGGCGACGCCGGGCGACCCGCAGAGCCCGGTGACGTTCACGGTGACGCTGCACCTGGTCGCGGATCATGCCGATGGGGATTTTGTTTCCTGGACCATCGAGACCGCGACGTTTGACCGGCTCGGATCTTCGCCGAAGCAGTGGGTGAAAGACCACCCGCCGATCGCCGAGAGTCCGGACGACTATTGGACGATCGAACATGCCGATCCGATGAATCCGGCGCTCATGGAGTTCGCGGTCCCGCCGCAGATCATCGGCACCGCAATAGCCCAGAGTTCGGCGTATGACGATCTGGACTATGCGTTCGACACCGTTTATGACGCGGAACTCATCGCGCAGGGACAGACCGCGGCGGCGTATCATTTTCAGATGGTGGCTGCGCCCGAGCCGGAGGAAGAGTCGGAAGAGAATCACGAGCCGGTGGATTTTGAAGAGTCGGCCTGATCGCTTCGGTCGATCGGCGTCATTTGGGGGCCGGATTTTGCGGCACGGCGATCGAGTACCGCCAAATCCTCGCGCGTGTACTTAAGGACATTGAAAATTTCAAACGCGCGGCTGTTCTCCCTCGCGTCCGCCTCGTACTTCTCGAAGCGCGCCTTGATCTTCTCCAGAAGCTCGCGCGCTTCGAGATCGTACGGGTGGCCCTTTTGGACCATGTACCAGCCCGCGAGACCTCGTTCGGCAATCCCCAGACTGATCCCCAGCTCGAGGGATTGGGGATCGGCCTCAAAAAGCGCGCGATGGATGTCGAGGGAAGCCTGGTAATGGCGGCGGGACTGCTCCTGACGCTTCAGTCTTCGATAGCAATGTCCGAGATTTCGCTCTGCGGCGGCCCAACTCGATTTCAAGTTGACGTTGGTCGGGTTTTCCCTAGCCAAGGCTTCGCGAATCGTCTGGGCTTCCTTGAAACTCTTCAGGGCCTCGTCATACTTTTCCTCATCCATTTGCAATCTGCCTTGGATGATATAGGCCGACCCCAGCAGCCGCCGCCATTCCGGATCTTCAGGATGAGCATCCGACCCGCGGCGCGCGTAATCCAGAGCCGACCCGATGTGAGACCAGGCGGCGGGCATGTCCTTAAACCCCTGGCATAGCTCTGCCAGGTGGTAGTGGGCGTCGGCGGTCAATTTGAGAATCGAATCGTCCTTCACGGGGGCCAGCTTCGACATCTCGATCACCTGTCGACAAAGGGCGGCCGCGTCATCCAGGCGGCCCGCATCGCGATCAACCGCGCCCAGCCGCAGGTACGATCCCATCTGCAGCCCCGCCAGGTAAGTCGAGGCCAGTTGGTCCGCCCGCCGCCACATGAAGAACATCCCCGCCAGCGCTACCACGAGAACGAAAACAAACGCCCCCGCGACGGCGAACTGCACGCGATATCGGCGGATCGTCTTGCGCAAGATGTACATCGCGCTGTCGGCCTTGGCGCCGACCGGCTGGCCGGCAAGGAATCGCTCCAGATCCTCGGCCAGGGCGTCGGCCGACTGGTAGCGGCGGGCCTTGTCCTTGGCTAGGGCCTTGCGCACGATCTGTTCGAGGTCGTCGGGCAACTTCACCTCGCCGTCGTAGGGCGTGGAAACGGCGTCGGCGAGCGCCTTACGAAAACTGGTCGGATCGTCGCGGGCGATCCGGCCGCGGATCGTGTCCGACGTGCCATCCAGCGGATAGGGCATGGCCCCGGTGAGCATCTGGTAGAGGATCACGCCGAGCGAATAGACATCCGAGCGGGTGTCGACGTCATCGGCTCGTCCGAGGGCTTGTTCGGGGCTGAGGTAGGGGAGCGTCCCCACGACCTGGCCCGGCAAGGAGAGGTTCAAATCATCGCGGGTCTCCAGGGTTCCGTCGAAGCACTTGGCGAGGCCGAAGTCCAGGACGTGCGGCTTGCCGTCGAGATCGACAAGGATGTTGGGGCTCTTCAAGTCGCGGTGGATGACGCCGCGCTGATGGGCGTGGCTGACGGCGCGGCACACCTCCACAAACAGCCGGACGCGATCCTCGACCGAGGGCCTTTGACGAAGGATGAAGTCGTCGATGGGATCGCCGTCGACAAATTCCATGGCGAAGTAGGGGCGGCCGAGGACGAATCCGCCGTCGAAGACGCGAACGATGTTCTCGTGCTGAAGTTGCGAGGCAATCTCGACTTCGCGGGCGAAACGATGGGTGTGGTTGGTGGAGGTCAGCCGGCTGCCCAGGAGGATCTTCAGCGCGACGGTTCGATGCGTGGACTTCTGGACAGCCTTGTAAACCGCGCCCTGACCGCCCGAGCCCAGGGTGTCGAGAATTTCGTATCCCGAGAGCGCCTGCTGCAGAAGGGAGAAGTCTTCCTGGTTTTCGAACTCCGGCGGGGAATCGTCGTAGGCCTGTCGGGCGCGCTCCGCGGCGGCGGCGATGGCCCGCGCATCGTGAACCGCCTGAAGCAAGGCCGGACAGTCATCCGGATACCGTCGTCGAAGCTCTTCGTCGGACAGGGGGATGCCGGCGCGCTCCTCTTCGAGGATGCGCGCAACCAGATCGTCCAGGGATGGAGAAGCGCACGGCGCGGAAGCGAATGGTTCCAATGGAATACCCGACGTCTTTCTCCTGACAGCACGGCTCGCCACCGGGAGGTTTCCGCGAACCTCACGGCAGGACATCGCTAAAGAACCGGTCTCCGCTCGAACCGAGCTTTTTCCTCAGCCGCTGCAATCCGTGGTAGATCAGCGAGCCCACGGCGGACTCGGACTTTTGCATGACCCGGGCGATGTCCGGGCGTTGGAATCCTTCGATGTACTTGAGCCGAATGGCCTCGCGCATCGACTCCGGGAGCGTTTCCAGCGCGTCGTTTATCGCGTGGGCCGCTTCAGAGGAGGCGGCCACACGGCTGGGCGTCTTCTCGGGAGAGATGACCATCGCCGCCAGGTTGGCGATGGAAGAGGCATCGGCGTCCGCATTCGCCATGATGTGGTGATCGCCCTTGCGTTTCTGCCGGTTGACGTATTTCAGCTTGTCAATCAGCGCTCGATTGACGATGCTGGTCAGCCAGCGGTCGAGCGAATCGCTTCTCTCTCCTCGAAAGGAACGATAGGTTCGAAAAGCGGTCATCCAGACATCCTGGAGGATGTCGTCCGGGGAAATCTGCGCGCGCAGCGCGCGGGGGATTTGCGCTTCCAGTGTGTCCCGCATCTGAGGCGCACGGGTCCGCAGGCGTTCTTGAAGGGTTTTCTCGTCCAGAACCGTGACAACCTGGTTCATAGTCTGATTTCCCATCGACAATCGCGTTCCGCCCCGACTGAGATTCGCTTCCTGCAGGAGGATTCTGTCATTATCCCAGATTTTTCGTTGCGAGAGTAGATGGGGAGCAGTTTTCTTTTATAACATATTATCAATCATATATTTACGATTTATATGGCGCTGTTTGACACCACACAGCGAGGAGGCCGTTGCCGCGTTCAAAAAAATAATTTTCAAAAAGTCCGAGCGCGGCGCGCGCATTTGTCTATATGACCCTAGAGCGACGCGCTTTTGGGAGGCTGCGCGTTGGGGTGATGAGATAGTGTCCGAGCCGCCGGTCGAAACCCGGCATGTCTCCGACTCTCTTGGTATGCGCCCCCAGTCAGACGGGATTTTCCCGATCGGGCAGTAGATCGGCTGGCTTGAAAGTTGAGGTATGAGGCTCTCATTAGACGCAGGAGATTGCTGCGTCGCTAGTTGGACCTGACATCGCACGCGACCCGCGCCCGGGAATCCGGAGCCCGGGGCGGTCGCGTGACGGTACGGGAAACGGCGCGGTTTCAAAGGCTCCCCCTCCTTTGCAGCCGCGCCCTCCATTTTCTGAAGAAAGTGCCGCGGGCCCGCCCCAGTTTCCCCCATGTCCATTTCCGCTGGCCATGACCTCGGGCAGGGCCCCGGCCTGCGCATCGCATCAATCCCAAGTGCAGTATTCCGCACAACCGCAATTCCGACGGTTGGTGTTACAATAGCCCCTCGGCGGATGGGGCCAGCCCGCCCTGAGGCTTCGCGATGGAGCACGGCATCCTCAACGCATCTGGAAAAAACACCGGCCTCAGTCTAGTTCGATGGGCAACGGTACGGGTAATCCCCAGAACGGCCTTTAGAGCCCTTTCGGCGGCGTTGGCGGCCTTTTTGACCTTGCCCACGATGTCATCGTCGGCGGGTCCGCCGCTCGAGACGCTGAAGGTCGGCCGACCTCATCCGCCCCTTGCCCTGTGGACGATCGAGCGCGACCGGCCGGTTTCGCTGGACGCGCTGCGCGGGCAGAAGGTGCTGTTGGTCCATTTTGCTTCGTGGTGCGAGGCGAGCCGGGAACCGGTTTCGGCGTGGTTCGAGCGGACCAGGACGCACGTCGCCGCGAAAAAAGTGGTCGTTCTAGGAGTTGATCATGAACAGCATGCCGACCGGGGCCGGCTCTTTGCGCAATGGCGGGGGCTGACCGGGCCGATTCTTCACGATCCGCTCGATCTGTCGCTCGTTACCGAATTGCCGATGGTGGTGGCGATCGACGAGGAGGGCGTGGTGCGCGCGATTCAGCCGTCGCTCGACAAGATTGAAAAGACCTTCATTAACAAGAAGTCGAAGAAGAAAAACATCCCCAAACCGGAAGAGGCGGAGCTTCCGGACCCGCGGGTGACGCGGCGTACGGCGGAAGAGGCGCGGGAGCCGTCGGCGTCGCGGGCGCATGCCGACGCGTTAGTCCTGTCGGGCCTTCCGCCCCAGATCGACGAAGCCATCAAGGTGTATCGCGAGGTGATCGCGATCGATCCCAAGGAGGCGTGGTCGCTCTTTCGACTCGGCGTCGCCTACCGCATCCGGTACGAGCGGGAGGAGCGTCAACCGGATGATTTTCAGGCGGCGGTCGATGCCTGGTCCCAGGCCGTTCGCTTTGCACCGACGAACGCGATCTTTCGACAGCGATTGCAGCAATACGGCCCGGCCATCGAGGACAGCCGCCCCTCTTATGAATGGATACTGGCGGCGCGACAAGACCTGGCGCGGCGCGGTCAGCAACCCATCGCACTGGAGAACGAGCCGCTGGCGATGGAGTTGAGCGCCGGCCCGGTACGAGGCTCGAAAAACGCAGCGCCCACAAAGGGCAAACACCCCTCGGACCACGGTGGCCAGATGATGATCGAGACGACCGTGGTGCGCGCCGCGGACGCCAAGCACGCGAACAAGGCAGAGGTTCATGTGACGCTTCGGCCCAGCGGCGTGCAGTGGGAGGACGGGAAGGCTCCCCTTCGCATCTGGTTTGAAAAATCCAAGTCGGCGCGGCCCGAGCGAGCGTACCTGGAGTTTCCCAAGGCGAATCCGGCGTCGGGCAGCGAGGCGCGGACCATCAGCTTCTTGGTCGAACTGACAAGCAAATCGAAGACGCCGCGCGGGACGCTGAAAGGCGAAGCCGTTTATAGTTTTCGTTCAGGCGATGAGGTGAAGACGGTTCGCCAGGAGTTCAAAGTGTCCATCGGGGGCAAGCCGGAGGGGACGTTGGCCGGTACGGATGCGCCGACGGCGGCCAATGGTGGAAACGACGGCGCCCGAGGTCGATAGTCATTTCGGGGGCGCCGGGGCGCGGAGGTTTCGCCAGTCGTCGGTGTCCTTCAACGAATCAAATGCGCGGTTCTTCTCGGCTTGTTCCAGGAGCTCAGGCTTTTCTTGCAGGGCGAGCCGGAGGTTTTCCATCGCGGCGGGGAGATCGCCGACGATCGCCAGGGCCCCGGCCAGCGTGTAGCGCGCATCGGCCAGGTTGGACGCTTGTGCGGCCTGACGATCGTCGGATAGGTGGATCACGAGCGACGCGCGCACCGCGATAACGTCCTGCAGAATTTTGATCGCGCCCTGCGCATCGCCGACGGCAATCCGCGCGACGGCCCAGTTCTGCCGGCCGTCCAGGTCGGCGGGGTTCAGTTCGTACAAGCGTTGGTAATGGGGAAGGGCCTCGGCGGCACGTCCCGTGCGGAGCAGGGCATTGGCGAGGTTGCGGTGGACTTCGATCCACGAAGCGCGCTGGGCGAGACACGCCTGGTAGTGCGGGATGGATTCCGCATACGCTCCGACATGGGTGTAGGCGAGGGCGAGGAAAAAGTGTCCCTCGGGGTCGGCGCGCGGCAGACTCAGGCCCTTTTTGATCACGTCGATGCCTTCGGCGGTATGCCCCTGAACGATCAGGATATGCCCGACGCGATAATAAGATCGCGCGTACAAGGGATCGATCGCGACGGCCTTCCGGTGCGCTTGCAGCGCCTGGTCGATCCAATCCCGCCCGTCGGCGCCTTCCGTGCCGGCGCGGGGGCTGAGCGATTCATCGTATTTGTCGAGATAAGCATTGCCCAGACCGTAGTATCCGCCGGGCGAGTCGGGAAAGCGGGCAATGACGGCCTGGTAAAAGGAAGCACTGTTTTGCCAGACGGCCTGCTGTCGCCAGGTCGCCGCCGCGAACACGACGAGGACGACGATCGCGCACGCGAAAATAAACCGTTGCACCTCTCTTGCGCACCGCGCGGCGAGGTGGCCCGCCAGGATCAGCACGGCGATCATGGGGAGATAGACGAAACGATCGGCGGCGATGGTGCCGGTGAAGCGGACCGGACCGAGCGTGGGTCCGAGGAGGAGGACAAACGCAACGAGCATGGTCCATACGGCGTCATGGCGTCTTCGATAGGCAAAGTAGCCGATCAGCGCCAAGGCGGTGGTGAAAACGAGGCCCGCGGCAAAAGGCCAGTTCAGCGCGGTAATTTCATATTCCGGCGGCAGGATGTATTGCGGGCAGAGCCGAATCGGCAGGACGATCTTGGCCAGATAAAAGACAAGGTTGTGACCGGCGATCAGGGCGGTCAGTAAGAGGCCGCGATGGTGTCCGGCGTCCGTGAGATCGACGGTGGACGTTTGGGATTCGTAGGCGATCCAACCGCCCACCATTGCAAGGCCAAGGAGCGGGAGTTTTTCCAAGACGGCTCGGCGTGACCAGCGGCGCAGCGGCCAGACGTCGAGCAGCAGAAGCACCAGCGGCAGCAAAAGCCCTGTCGGCTTGGAAAGCAGGCCGAAAATGAAGGACAGAATTGTGAGAACATACCAAACCGATCGATGCGTCGCAGCGTACCTCAGGTAAGCCAGCAACATGCACAGGGCGAACAGCGTGGAGAGCAACGCCTTGCGCTGGCTGATCCAGGCGACGACTTCGACGTTCAGGGGATGAACGGCGAAGACGAGCCCGCAAAGGAATGCCGCCCATCGATGGGTCGTTACTTCGAGTACAAGAACAAACACCAGGCCGGCGCAGAGGCTGTGCAGCAGGACATTGGTGAGATGAAATACCGACGGATCGATTCGTGACGCCAAAGCGCCCGCCAGCCGGGCCTCTATGACGCGATCCAGCATCAGGGAGGCCATGGTGAGAGGCTGGTAGTAACCCGCCACCACTGACGGCTTGAGGACTTCGGTGAAAAAAGCAGCCAGATTCCGCCAACTTGGATAGAGGATGTAGGGATGGCCGGTCACGTACGACGAATCGTCGAGAATAAGAAACTCAGCGCGGAGGGCAGGGAGATAAACGACAACGGCCGCGAGCAGGACCAGAAGAAAAAAAGGGAGTCGTGTCAGGCGTCGCGAAGAAGCCGCTGGGAGACGAGATGCGGATAAGAATGGTTGCATAGCCTCGGTTCCCGGGGACCCTGCCTCTTATAAAAAGAGCTTAACGGGATTTTTGAGCGATATGGGCGGCTGGTATTGCGACGGAAAAAGTTCTATAATTTCGGGGTTGGACAGGCCCGGACAACGGGCCATCCCTCGCCCCATAAGCGCGGCCGCGGGATTTTTTTTGGGGTCAACGGTCCGGGAAAAACCCCCTGGATGTTCGGATTGCCTTATTGGCAGCCTGTTGTTTGCTCATACCGGCGCAAGATGGTACATCCTGACCCGGCCATGGATCATACGTTCATATTGACGGCGGAGCCGATAGATCAGGAGAAAGACCTGTTAACGTGGGGCGGACTTTTCGGACCAGATTTCTGATGCACAAGACCGGATTTTTCGTGCTCGCGCTGGTGGGATCGGGCCTGGGACTTTCGTCCGGCTGCGCCGTCCCCCAGCCCCGGGGCGAAGGTCTTTATTCGCACGTTCAGGAACCCACGACGAAGGCATGGTACCACCTCTACCTGCCGGTCGATTACGTCAAGAACAACGGGCGCCATCCGGACCCGCGAATGGAGCGCTGGCCGCTGGTGATGACTTTTCACGGGATGAAGCCCTACGACAACGCGCGGCCGCAGGAGCGGGAATGGGAGAAGCAGGCCGACATCTACGGATACATCGTTTGCGCACCGGAGCTGGAAACGTGCGATTCATTTATGGAGTATCCGCTGACGCGCGAGCACGGTTATGTTCTGGAAGATAAGAAAAGCGTCATCGCCATCATGGATCACGTCTTTGCGACGACGTTGGCAGATCCTCGGCGAGTGTTGGCCACGAGCTGGTCGTGCGGCGGATATTTCGCCCACTATTTCCCGAACCGCTTCCCGGACCGGTTCTCATGCATCGCGACGCGCCTGTCGAACTTTTCGGCCAAGCTGCTGGCGGAGGAAACGGTCCCGTTCTATCGCAACCGGATGCCGGTGGCCATTTTCATCGGCGACGGCGACTTCCCGGCGTGCAAGTCGGAGAGCGAGGAAGCGGTCGCGTGGTACACGGCGCGGGGCTTCCGAACGGTGCGCGGCAAGATGATCGATGCCATGGGGCATCGGCGCATCCCGCAGACTGCCGCCGCTTTCTTTGCCGAGCAGGAGGGCATCGAGCCCTTGCGCCCGCTGGAGGCGGCGCAGACGGTGGCGCAGGTGCAGATGACCGAATATTATCCGGCGCAGGAGATGATCGCGAGGTTCTCACCGCCCATCTCGCCGGAGGTGATGGGAACGGCGATGGTGCGGACGGACCGGACCTCGCGCCGAAACTCGCCGCCGCTCACCCCCGCGGTAGTGCCGCCGACACGCGGCGAAACCGTCGCCCGTTCGCCGACCAGCCCGCCCGCGCGAACGACAGCATATGCCAACTCCTCAGCGGGAAAGCGGTATCCGTTCGATCGCCGGCCTGCGTACGATCCCCTCCCCGGCGGGGAAGGGCTCCCCGAATCGGCTTCGGTACCGCCATCGCAGCAAAAGGCTCCGTCCAATCAACGTGGAAACTGGTTGAGCCAGACTCAAGCGCCGCCGGCCGTCAAGGAGGCGGCACCTGGATCCCGCCCACCCTCCAAGACACCGTCGCCGCGCAATCCCGCGGATCGGGGGCTCGCCTCGTCGAGTCGCCCACCGTCAGAGGGATCGAAATCCACCGGTCAGCCGGCGGCCAGTGATGAAAAGGCGAATCCTCGTCCCGGCATGGCGTCCCCCTCGCCGACACTGGCATCGAACACCCCGCGCAAGTCGTTCTCGCCGAGCAGCGCGGGCGGCCGTTCGTACGTTTCTCCGGTGGCCGCCAAATCGCCGGCCAGCGCGGCAAAGTCCATTGGGCGACCCCCAGCGGCAAATGATCCGACCCTGGATGGCGGTTCACCGGCGCGAGCGCAAGCGCCGCGGGCACGGCGGGTCAACGTCCGACTTGGCGGGCCGGCCATCGGAACCAGCCCGCATTACCTGGCCTACAGCGCCGACCTTCCCGCGGACCTGACCAACGGCGCCGATTTCCTGTGGATGGACAACGGCGTGTGGATCGGCGATGAGCAGCGCGGCGTAAAGATTCTGGAGTCCCCGGGGCTGCATCGCATTTCGGTGCTTATCGTAACGCCTGACAACATCGAGTATCGCGGCAGTGCGACCGTGCAGGTGCTCGACCGCGGGCCAACGGCTTCCGCCAACTGATTCCCCGTTCACGGGCTAGCCCTTAAGATTGAGATTATTGTACGAACAAGGGGCGGTGGATCGCGCGCCGCCCGATTGTCATGACGCCGGTCCTGCCATAAGGTTTAGCGTTCGCGGAGGATGAACCATGAGCGACACGCCAACGACAACAGATACGATTACCTTTGATGATTTCTGCAAGATCGATCTCCGGGTGGCGAGAATCCTGGAAGCCCGACCGCACCCGAACGCGGACAAGCTGCTCGTGCTGCAGATCGACCTGGGGACGGAGCAGCGGCAGATCGTCGCGGGGATCCGCGGCTATTACGAGCCGGAACAACTGGTCGGCAGGTCGATCGTCGTGGTCAAGAATCTCGCCCCCCGGACCATGCGCGGCGAGACGAGCCAGGGCATGCTGCTCGCCGCGTCCAATGAGGATCGGTCGCAGGTGATTTTGCTGACGCCGATGGCGGAGATTGGCCCAGGGGCAAAGGTGAGCTAAGGATAGGAGGCTCCCGCCGAGCCTTGGCCGCTGATTAACCGACCAAGCGGGCCTGATTTTCTTCGTGCTCTTCGATCCGGGGGACTGCACGAAGAGAAACATCGATGAGATCAGCCTCGGGGATTTCCTTCCCCGTCTCCGTCGCGCCGAGGTCCTTGAGTTTCTTCGCGCTCGGAAGCGTGCGGCCCGACCAGTTGCCGACGGCCTTGTTGTAGGAGTCGGCGGCCTTCTGAATCCCCCCGCGAACATCGTCGAGATAACCGGCGAATCCGCACAGCCGGTCGTACAATTCGCGCCCGGCATCGGCGATTCGCTGGGCATTGTCGGCGACTTGCTGCTGCTGCCAGCCGTGTCGGACGGCCATGAGCAGGGCGATGAGCGTCGTCGGCGACGCGAGCAGGACGCCGCTCGAAATCCCCTGCACGAGCAAGTCCGGGTCGGCCGACAGCGCCGCCGCAAAAAACGCCTCGCCGGGCATGAACATCACCACAAATTCCGGCGAAGGTGTGAACTGCTTCCAGTATTCCTTGCCGGAGAGGCAGCGCAGCGTCGTGCGCACCTCGGTCGTGAACCGCGTGAGGTGCGCGCGCCGACCGGCCTCGTCCGCGTGGTTGATGGCATCGAGGTATGCGGAGGTATTGACCTTGGCGTCGATCGCCAGCATCCGACCGCCGGGCAGCTTGACGACGAGATCGGGCCGGCGGCCGCTGTCGGTCGAGACCTGCGTGGCGAAATCACAGTGCTCGGTGAGGCCGGCGAGTTCGACGATCCGCTGGAGTGTGACTTCGCCCCATTTGCCCTTGGCTCCGGGTGAGCGGAGCGCGGCGACAAGCTGCGTCGCCTGCGACTTGAGCGCCTCGGCCCCCTGCTTCATGTCATCCAGCCGCTCGGAGAGACCGCCGTACGCCTTGGCCCGTGCCTCTTCCAGGTCTTTGATCTGCTTTTCGTAGCGCTCCATCAATTCGCGGACCGGCTTGAGCCGCGTCTCGGCGAGCGTCAGGAACTGCTCATTGTTGCTCTTGAGCGCGGTCGCCGACAGGGCCCCAAAGGTCTCCTTGACCCTGGTCTGCATCTCGTCGATTTGTCTGCGCTGCTCTGCGAAATGTTCGCGGGCCGATTCCAGCCGCGCCCGCGATTCCGCACCGGCGACTTTTTCGATTTCGAGCGTCCGGCGAATGGCCGCCAGCTCCGCGTCCTTGGCGGCGATCTGGCCGCGCACTTCGTTGAGCGCCGCCGCCTCACCCGCGACCGCCGAGCGGCCGCGCAAGACGCCGATGTACCAGCCCAAGGCCAAGCCCCCGCCCAGGCATGCCAACATCAGTAGAGCTTGAGTCAACCTGTGCCCTCCATGCCGCTGCGGAACCAGCGACGAATGCTCTCGATCGTAATCACTTTTGTCCCGCAGAGGGTGATGCCGGCCCCTCTCTTGGACACCAAGGGGGAAAAAATTGCGCTTTTTTTGAGGCCGATGCACCCGCTTTCGCCGCAAGCTGATGAGCCGTCGAGGGTTGCACAAATTGATGCTATGGATGCTCGAAAACTCGGGTTTTTCATGCTAAGAGAATAGCCTCCCGAAGGTTAGGGAACTACAATATTTTGTGAAGAATTTGTTGACACACACAAGATGTTGGGGTATTAAAGCAATTGTCCTCAAGACTCAGTTGAGGACGACCCGAAATTGCTAACGGATCGAACCCGGCAGCGGGGCCGCCAATGGACTAGGCAGTAAGGCCTCCGCTCGGGGCTTCGTTTTGCGATTCGGACCGGTCTGGCTCGAACCCGTTCTCGCGGCAGGGATCGAGCCTCGTGGCGCATCGCCGCGAGTTGGCGCAGCCGACCCGCCTCGGGCGGACGGCGAACAGGAGTCTGGTGGAGCCATGGCCACGGCGTTGACGGATCGAATGGTTGGATTCGACACGGATGTCGAAGTCTCTGCCCGCCGCGACGCGCAGGGACTGACGGATAACGCCCTGCGGGTTCTGCGCGCGCGTTATTTGGAAAAGGATGAATCCGGCCGTCCGACCGAGACGCCGGACGACCTTTTCGAGCGCGTGGCCCGTGTGATTGCCGATGTCGAGATTTCTTATGGGGGCACTCCGGGTTGCCGCAACGAGTGGAAGGCGAAGTTTAAGCGGTTGATGACCTCGCGCGAGTTCGTCCCCAATAGCCCGACCCTAATGAACGCCGGTCGATCGATGGGGATGCTGAGCGCCTGTTTTGTTCTGCCGGTGCCGGATTCGATCGAGGGGATTTTCGATTCGATCAAGCACACGGCCCTGATTCAAAAGGCCGGCGGGGGCACGGGTTTTGCGTTCGACGCGCTGCGTCCGACCGGGGATTACATCAAGTCGAGCGGCGGGACGACGAGCGGGCCGATCTCGTTCTGGCGGGCTTTCAGCGAGGCGACGAACGCCATTCAGCAAGGGGCGTTTCGCCGCGGGGCGAACATGGGTATGATGTATGTCCATCATCCCGACATCGTGAAGTTCCTTTACGCCAAGCAGGACCTCGGCCAGTTCACGAATTACAACATCTCCGTGAAGATCACCGACGAGTGGATGGAGGGTTTCCTCCGCGAACCGGACGCCCCGCACGTGACGCGCAACCCGCGCAACGGGCAGGAATTTCTCGTCCCCAAGGACGTCACCATCGGCACGTACACGGTGAAGGATCTGATCGTCGCGTCGCGTTACGACGGCAAGACGCCGGTTTACACGCGCCGCGACATCTGGGACATCATCATCAAGCACGCCTGGCAGACGGGCGAACCCGGCGTCGTGTTTATCGACCGGATTAACGAGGCCAACCCGACGCCGCACGTGGGGCGGATCGAGGCGACGAACCCGTGCGGCGAGCAGCCGTTGCTGCCGTACGAGGCGTGCAACCTCGGCAGCATCAACCTCGGGCTGTTCGTCAAGGATGAATGCACCCCGCAGGCGGAGGTGGATTGGGACGCGCTCCGCAATTGCGTGCACGACTCGACCCGCTTCCTCGACAACGTCATCGACGCGAACAACTACCCCTTGCCGCAGATCGACGACGTCTGCAAGGCGAACCGCAAGATCGGCCTCGGCGTCATGGGGTTCGCCGACGCGCTCTACAAGCTGGGCGTCCCCTACAACAGTGACGAGGGCGTGGCCTGGGGCGAGCGGTTCATGAAGTTCCTCAACGATGAGTCCCACAACTATTCGGAGAAGCTGGCCCTGGAGCGCGGCAACTTCCCGAACTGGGCCAACAGCATCTGGGACACGCAGTATCACCGGCCGATGCGAAACAGTTGCGCGACGACGGTCGCCCCGACCGGGACGATCAGCATCATCGCGGACTGTTCCGGGGGCGTGGAGCCGATGTTCAGCCTGGCCTTTTTCCGCAACGTCCTCAAGGGGCAGGACGAAGGCAAGGCGCCGATGATCGAAATTAACGAGACGTTTGAGCGCGTGGCAAAGCGCCGCGGCTTTTACAGCGAGGGACTGATGGAACAGATTGCCAAGGAAGGCACCCTCGCTCATATTGAGTCCGTCCCCGAGGATGTAAAGCGCGTGTTCGTCAGCGCGCACGACATTGAGCCGGCCTGGCACATCCAAATGCAGGCGGCCTTCCAGAAGCACTGCGATTCGTCGATCAGCAAGACGATCAATTTTCCGACCGGAGCGACGCCGGCGGACGTTGAAACCATTTATCGGTTGGGCTATACCCTGCGGTGCAAGGGGGTGACGGTGTATCGAGACGGCTGCCGGGCGAGTCAGCCGATGGCGCTTTCGACGTCCGAGCAGAAGCACGAAGCCATGACGTCGCCGCCGCCCCAGGAGGAAGTCGTCGTGAAGAGCGAGATCCCGCAACGGATTACCACGCAGACGAATTTGTTCGGCGAGCGGGTCACCGAGGTGAAGCCGACGCAGTCGATCCTGGAACCGCGAGAATTGCCCGCGATCACCAGCGGCATCCGCGTCCGTCAGCAAACGCCTTTCGGCAACATGCACATCCAGATTACCGTCGATCCGCGGGAACACCGCGAGATGGAAGTCTTCGCGCAACTCGGCAAGGGCGGCGATCTGGCCAACAGTGATCTGGAGGCGATCTGCCGGATGATCAGCCTGTGGCTGCGGGCCGGCGGTACGCTGAACCACGTCATCAAGCAGCTTTCGGGCATCGGCTCGACGCTGCAAATCCCCACACGCGACGGGAAGATCATGTCGCTGGGCGACGGCCTGGCGAAGGCCCTGAAGCGTTACGTTCGCGCCAAGGAGCGGCATGGCCTGAAGGCGCTGCTCCTCGGCGAGATCGATCCCAGCGAAATAGAAAACGAAGCCGGGGCCGGCGGAAACGGCCATGGTAAGAACGGAAATGGCGGCGACAGCGGCGATATCACACTGGCGGCCAGCAGCCGCCTGGCGGAGCTCGGTCTGCGAACGCGCGACATGGGCTCGACCTACCGCCTGAAGTGCCCCGAGTGCAGCAGCGACCTCGATATGGGCGAGGGTTGTATGAAGTGTCACGGCTGCGGATACGCGCAGTGCTAAAGGGAGATTGTTTGCCGGATCCATAGCAGGCTATTAAGCCTGATGTCGCGAAGGAGACGGGTTTGAGGCATGGCTTCTTTCCCCTCCGGAAAGCGTCGAGTTACCCTAGCGGTGCCCGGCGCTTTCTTTTTTGTTGCGCGCGGCCCCTTCGGGTAAGTTGCGCGGATGTCATCCTCCATTGAACCCCGCGCCGCATTCTTCCGTCCCTGGCTCGGATGGTTGGCGGCGCTGGCTATCGCCGGGGTGGGGGTGGGGTTGGAATGGCGGCGCGCCCCGGCGATCTTCACTCCCAGCGGCGTACTGTTCGTCGACCCGGACGATTTTATGCGCCTGGTCCGCGTGCGCTCGATCCTGGAAGGCGGGCCAAGGATCATTCGACACGATTCGCAGGTCAACTGGCCGCACGGCGTCGACCCGCACTGGACTGCGCCAATGGACTACCTCCTCGTCGCGGCGAATTCGCTGTTTGGCGGGCTTTCACAGACGAGCGATCGACTCGCGGGCACCGCCGCATGGGTTCCCGTCTGGCTGGGAATGGCCTACAGCCTGGTGATGATGGCGATGATTCGTCGAGCCTGCGGCTGGGGTCCGGCGCTGCTTGCCGGGTGCATGATCGTTTTTTCACCGGCGTATCATCGCGTCTTTCAACTTGGTCATCCTGATCATCATTGCCTGTTGGAATTGCTTTTTGCAGTCAGCGTTGCAGCGTGGGTCCCCCGGCTTGGAATCAACGGCGAACAGCGGGTTCCTTCGCATGCGGCTGTGGTGATGGGTGGGATAGCGATCGGACTGGCGATCTGGGTCGCGGCGCAGGCCCTGGCGGTCTGGGCCGCTATCCTGGCCGGCGCGACCTTTGCCAGCTTTCACGCATCGCCGGAGGATCGGCCGATTTGGGCGGCGCGCCGGCGGCAGTGGAGCCTCGCCGTTCTGGGTGTGGTGTTTTGCGGACACGTCGTCGAGAACGCGGGCCAAATTGGAGCGGCGGCAGTTGACAAGATCGGACTTTTTCACGTTGCGCTGGCCGTGCTCGCATTGCTCGTGCCGACGGGTTCGGGTAAAGCACCGCGCGATGAGACCAAGGATCTCGTAAGGAGATGGGGCCCCTTTGCACTCGTCGCAGTCGCGTTCGTCGCATGGGTCGCTCTTGATCGAGCGAGGATCTTCCGCTATTCCCAACGAGACGAACTGCGGCGATGGTGGGAAGTCGTGGCGGAACTTCTGCCGCTCTACACTCACGCCGGCGGTCAATGGTCGCTGTTTCCCCTTCATGTTCATCTCGGCTACGCCGTTTATGCCCTGCCCTTGACGTTGGTGTTCTTCGTTCGCAGCAAGGCGCTGCCGTGTGGGGCGAAGCTCACGCTCGCGCTGCTCGCGTTAGGAATGACCGCGCTGGCGATCTATCAACGCCGCTGGCTGGATCATGTGAACATCGGGCTGATTTCGGTGACCGTGATCGGGATTTGGGAATTTGCCGGCGCGATTTTGACGGCGAGAAAGGTGGACCGCAATGCGCGGGCGAACGGCGGGCGGAGCCCGCCCTACGTTAGGCTCGCCGTGGCCGCGGTTCTACTGGGCATGGTTAGTTTCCCCTACGCGTGGGCGGTGATGACGCAGGAAATACCGAGTCCCAGAGCCGAGGCGGTCAGAACGGCCTACCTCGCGGACCGGATCAATGCCTACGAGTCTGCACATGCGCCTGACGTCGCTCCGGGTCGGGCGATCCTGTGCGATGAAGGGGCGGGGCCGATGCTGCTGTATCGCACGCGCCTGCCGGTGGTTGCGGCGCCCTATCATCGGGCGATCGACGGCATCGTCGCGGCGGCGCGGTTTTACGCCGAACGCGACCCAATCGAGGCGCGGCGGATGTTGGACGAATTAGGCGTGAAGTACGTTGTCGTGCCATTTCGGCCGCACGAGCAGCTCATCAATTTCGAGCGCGTGGCGTTCGGGGAGCTGCGCTCCTATGACCCGCCGGAGCAAAGCGTCGACGCCGAGGGCAATATTCAGGAGCGGCTCAACTTCCGACCAGGGTTTAACCAGACCGCCATCTACCGGCTGACGCTGCAAGGCGGCGGAGGCATCCCGGGACTGGAACTCGTCGAGTCGATCAAGGAGGGGGCGACGACGCCCGACGGCAAGTCCGGCCTGCTGTACGTGGTCAGGGACAACTAAGCCTCCAAGAAGTCCAGCAAATCCGCATTTACACGGTCCTTGTCGGTCGAGCAGATTCCATGACTGCCGCCGGGGTAGACCTTGAGCTGGGCGTTCTTGATCAGCTTCGCCGAGAGCGGCGCCGAGTTGGCGAAGGGCACGATCTGGTCGTCGTCTCCGTGGATGATCAGTGTCGGAACGTCGAACTTTTTCAGGTCTGCGGTAAAGTCGGTCTCGGAGAACGCCTTGATGCAATCGAAGATGCCCTTGAAGCCGCCTTGCATCCCCTGGCGCCAGAACGCATCGCGCAGGCCGTCCGTGAACTTTGATCCCGACCGATTCCCGCCGTAGAAGGGCGTCGGCAAGTCCTTGAAAAATTGCGAACGGTCGGCCAGGACGCCGGCGCGTATTTTGTCGAAGGTCTCCTTTGGAAGGCCACCCGGATTGGCCGGAGTCTTGAGCATCAGCGGCGGAACCGCGCCGATCAGCACGGCCTTGGCCACGCGCTTCGTGCCGTGACGCCCAATGTAGCGGGCCACTTCGCCACCGCCGGTGCTGTGGCCGATGTGGACCACGCTTGTCAGGTTCAGCACCTCCACAAGGGCGGCGAGATCGTCGGCGTAGGTGTCCATGTCATTGCCGTCCCAGGGTTGACTGGACCGGCCGTGGCCGCGGCGATCGTGGGCAATGACGCGAAAGCCGCGCTGGCCCAGGAAGAACATCTGGTCCTCCCAGGCGTCGGCGGTGAGGGGCCAGCCGTGGCTGAAGACGACCGGCGAACCCTTGCCCCAATCCTTGTAGAAGATTTGCGTGCCATCACTTGTGTTGATCGTCGGCATGGTTTCTCCCTCAGCGTACGACCGGCGGCGGCCCCCGTGGAAGAGCTTACCAGAATGAAAATGCGAAGATATTGGGATCATTGGCGGGCCACAGGGGGATATCCATGCATTGAGTCGGGTCGCTATATACTGCCTGATCGGGAGTTGCGCCGTGAGTCCTGCCAAAGAGATTGACCAGCTTCGCGAGCAGATTCGGCGCCACGATTACCTCTATTTCGTCGATGCCACACCGGAGATCTCGGATCGCGAGTACGACCGGATTTTTGCGCGGTTGAAGGAGCTGGAGGCGGCGCATCCGGAGCTCGTGACGCCCGATTCGCCGACGCAGCGGGTGGGCGGCGAGCCGCTGGAGGGCTTCGCGCATGTCCGGCACGCACTGCCCATGATGTCGATCGACAACACCTACTCGGAAGAGGAGGTGCGCGAGTTCGATCGGCGCGTCGCGAAGGGGCTGGAGGGGCGGCCCTACGAGTACGTCGTCGAGCCGAAGGTAGATGGCGTCTCGGCGTCGTTGCGCTACGAGAAGGGTCGACTCGTCCTGGCGGCCACGCGGGGCGACGGCCGCACCGGCGACGATATCACGGCGAACATCCGCACGATTCGCGCGGTGCCGCTCAGCCTGCGCGATCGCGGCTGGCCGGAGGTGCTCGAGGCCCGCGGAGAGGTCTATTGGCCGCGCAAGGCCTTCGACGCCTACAACGAGCGGCGCAAGAAGGAGGGCGAGGAGCCCTTTGCCAATCCGCGGAACGCCACGACCGGGACACTCAAATCGCTGGATTCGCGGGCCATCGCCGACCGGCGGCTGGCGTTTGTGACGCACGGGGCGGGCGAGATCGTGGGCCGGGAGTTCAAGACGGGGGATGAGATGTTCAAGGCGTTTCGCGGCTGGGGCCTGCCGGTCAATCCGCACCATCGCGTTTGCAAGGAGATTGAAGCGGTCATCGCGTTCATCGAGGAGTGGGAGCCGCGGCGGCACGAATTGGAGTATGAGACGGACGGGCTGGTCATCAAGGTCAATCGTATCGATCAGCGGGCGATTCTGGGAGTCACCAGCCGCTATCCCCGGTGGTGCATCGCGTACAAGTACGCCGCCGAGCAGGCGGAAAGCCAATTGCTCGCCGTTGATTTCCAGGTGGGCAAGCTGGGGACGATCACCCCGCGGGCGGTCATGGAGCCGATGCAGCTTTCGGGGACGATTGTGCGGCACGCGAGCCTGCACAACTTCGACCAGGTCGAACGGCTGGGCGAGGGGCACGACGGTCTGCGGATCGGGGATACGGTGCTGGTCGAAAAGGCGGGGGAGATCATCCCGCAGGTGCTGAAGATCATGAAGGAGGGCAAGCCGCGGGGCGCGCGGATCAAGCCGCCGACAAAGTGCCCAGTGTGCAAGGGCGACGTCGCCAAGGACGAGGGCGGCGTCTATGTCCGCTGCATCAATCCCGCCTGCGAGGCGCAGCTCAAGGAGCGGCTGCGGTATTTCTGCGGGCGGGACCAGATGGATATCGAAGGGGGCGGGGAGGTGCTGGTGAATCAACTCGTTGATGCCGGGTTGGTGCATCAATATGCGGACCTGTATGGTCTTGCGAAGAAACGCGACAAGTTGCTGGAATTAGAGCGAATGGGGGAGAAGTCAGCAGACAACTTGCTGGCCGGAATCGAGGAGAGCAAAAAGCGGCCACTATCGCGCGTCTTGGCGGCAATGAACATCCGCCACGTCGGTTCGAGTACGGCGGACCTGCTCGCCGAACATTTCGGGGACATGGAGAAGATCGCCAGCGCGACAGTGGACGAATTGGATGAAATCGAGGGCGTCGGTCCGGAGCTGGCGGCATCGATCCATCAATTCTTTAACAGCGAGTCTGGGCGAAAGTCATGGCAGGCCCTGCGCGACGCCGGCGTCAACATAAAAGAGCCGAAGCGACGGACCAGCGGCGCACAGCCGCTCGCCGGTAAGACGGTCGTCGTGACCGGGACGCTGGAGAAGTACAGCCGCGGCGACATTGAGAAGCTGATCAAGGAACTGGGCGGAAAGGCGGCGGGCAGCGTGAGCAAGAAGACGGATTTTCTCGTGTGCGGGGAGGATGCGGGGAGCAAGTTGGACAAGGCGAAGGAGCTGGGGGTGAAGGTCTTGAGCGAGAACGAGTTTTTAGGATTGGTTGGACGCCAATAGCTTCCTACGCGTCGATGTACTCGCATAGGCTGGTCGGCTCCGGGATGGCGACGCCATCCTCTTCGAGCCCTTCGAGATGAAATCGCACGGCTTCGGCGATCTCAGCTTCCACTTCTTCGATCGAATTGCCGGTGGCTACACATCCAGGCAGATCCGGAACGTACGCCGAATAGTTGTTTGGGCCTTTTTCGATCACGATCCCGTAGCGCTTCATGGCGGTCCCTTGAGTTGTGCCTGCTTCAGAATGCTGTTGAGAGATCCCTTCATTATATCATCCCCGGGCTTGCCGGGAACGGTCACTCGACCGGGCTTTGTCGCATGTTTGTACTGCCTGTGACTGCCTCGCGTGGCGACGAGATACCAGCCATCAGCTTCGATCATACGTATGACTTCTCTGACTTTCATTTATCGGGCACTATAACCAAAACCGACTAATGAAAAGGAAAGAGGCCCGCCGAATGGGGCGGGCCTCTCAAAGTGATTCAAAAAAACGATCCAGCGACTTACATCGCCGCGACCATCTTCTCCGCCGCCTTCTTCGCGGCTTCGAATTGCGCCCGGGCCAGCGTCACGCGGGCCGAGGTCTCGCAGTTCAGCTTCTCGCTGCCCACGACGTACTGCACCTTGCCGGCCTTCTTGGCCATCGGGCAGACGTCCTCGGACGAGCCGACTTCCTTGCCGTCCACGACGTACTTCATGTGGACGGTCTTGATCGCGGCGAGGGCCTCGTCGCGGGCCTTGGAGGCCTCCTTCGGGCAGTCAAACGTCTTGCCGAGGACCATGTACTTCACGACCTTGGCGGTCTTCACTTCGGCGTCGATCTGCGCCTGAGTCATGGTCTGGGCCTTGGACTTGCAGCAGGCAGAGGCCGAGGCGCCCGCGGACTGGCAGCAGCCCTTTCCGGAGGCCTTGGCGAGCGTCAACTCCTTCGACTTGCTGCAACCGCCGCTCTTGGCCGCGACGGTGGTCTCTTTCGATTTGCAGCCGTCGGTCTTGGTCGCGACGACCGTCCCCTTGCTGCTGCAGGTGCTCTTGCAGTCCTTGTCGCTGGCAAAGATCACCCGGCCGTCGACCACGGTCGCGACGGTCGTGAACTTCTTGATGTAGCATTCCGACGCACAGGCCAGGGCCTCGGTGGCCTTGTCCTTGCAGTCGAACTTCTCGCCGGCGACGGCATAGACGATCTTGGCGTCGTGCGATTTCGCGGCCTTGTCCGCGGCCGACGGGCACTCGTAGGTCTCGTCGCCGACCATCATGACGATCTTCGGAAAATCGCCGATCATGCTGCTGCATGACGACGCGGAGGCCGTCTTGGCTTCCTTGTGTGCGCCGCAGCCCGGTCCGGCCCATGCGGCCGACACGCCCAAGCCACACGCGACGATTAACGCCAACGCCACGATTCCTGCTCGTTTCATACTTCGCTCCCTGTTAAAAAAAGACCTACTGACGGCTCACCGAAGGCCAAGGCCCGCGCTACTTAGAACGGGACGCCCGGACCCTTTGTACGCATGATGGCAGTGAAAGTTCCTCGCCGGCGTATTTCCCTCGTTCCCGCCGGTTTCGGCCATTATAGACCGCCAGCGTTTTTGATGCACCCCGGGCGGTCGGGTTTCGCCGAATTCTGCCATTTTGCTGATAGTCGCGTTCCTAAGTTGGAGCCCGTCATGACCGTGTAACATTCCACGGCGAGGGAAATCGCGCCTTGACAATAGGTTACGATTCGAGGCCGGCAGTTGCCTGGCGATATTGGCAACCGTCTCACCGCGTCGGCCGGTCGTCGAACCCTCTGGGGTGCTCGCGATGCCATTCCCACGCACTCGCCACGATGGGTTCGAGCGTCTCAAACCGGGGGACCCAGCCTAGTTCCCGGCGAATCTTGGTCGAATCCGCACACAAGACCGGCACATCGCCCTCGCGGCGCGGAGATTCTTCGACCGGGATGGCATGTCCCGTGATCTTGCGGGCGACCTCCACCACCTCGCGGACGGTCGCTCCCTGCCCCGTGCCCGCGTTGTAGGCGCGGGCCTCGCCGGTCTGGACGACCTCGATCGCCTTCAGGTGCGCCGCCGCCAGGTCCTCGACGTGGACGTAGTCGCGGACGCAGGTGCCGTCGGGGGTCGGGTAGTCCGTCCCGAAGATCTTCACGTGCGGCCGCTGGCCCAAGGCGACCATCAGCACATTAGGGATCAGATGCGTCTCGGGGTGGTGGTCCTCGCCGATCGTGCCATCCGCCGCGGCGCCGGCCGCATTGAAATAGCGCAGGGCGACGTAGCCGAGACCCCACGCTGCCGCCGAGTCCGCCAGGGCCCACTCGACCGCGAGCTTCGCCCGGGCGTAGGGGCTGGCCGGCCGCTGCGGCATGTCCTCGGTGATCGGCATCCGCTCGGGCACGCCGTAGGTCGCGCACGTGGAGCTGAAGACCATCCGCTTAACGCCGTGCTGCTCCATGGCGGAGAGGAGTTTGACCGAATTGCCGACGTTGTTTTCGTAGAAGCGCAGCGGGTGCAGGACCGACTCGCCGACTTCGATGAACGCCGCGAAGTGCATGACCGCGTCGAAGCGGCCGAGCGAGAAAAGGCCCTCGAGCAGATCGATGTCCTCCAGCTCGCCGACGACGAGCCGTGCGTCACTGGGCACGGCGGCGGCGTGACCGGCGGAGAGGTTGTCGAGGACGGTGACGTCATGTTTGGCGGCCAGGAGGGCGCGGACGCAGTGGCTGCCAACGTAACCCGCTCCGCCTGTGACGAGGACTTTCATCCGGAATTCCAATTCCCACGATGCTGCCGCTGATCGCGCTCGCAGGCGGCAACTCTTGCGCGGAGCGCCTATCTTGGCGGAAAAGAGAGAGTTACGGAAGAGCCGTTACCCGCGCCGACATGGATCGCGCTGGGCTTTTATGAATGACGGGCGAATGCCGATATTTTCAGTGAACAAGCCGTGAGGGCGCACCCTCACATCCACTCGCACAGGAGAGCAAAATCATGGATGCAAACATCATCTGCTCGGCGGTCAGCCCGATCCTCGGTTTCTATCAGGGCTTCCTCGATTTCTTCTTCGGGTTCATCAGCTTCGTCGGCATCCCCGCGCCGAGCATCTCCTCGCTCGTCGGTGGCATTTTTGGCTGCGCGGCCTGACGCTCGAAGAAGTCTGTACCGACTATTGGGTGGCCCCCGCGCCCATCGTCCCGCTCATTTCTTAGCGGCGAGATGCGGCGCCCACGGTCGGCCATCGGGCAGCTTGAGCGAGTTGATCAGGGCCTGATACTTGGGCGCGCTGATGAATTCGACGTGGCCGTCTTGGAACAGTGCATGGCCGCCATTGTCTCCACGATGGAGGGGGTATTCGTATGCGATCACTTGACGGGGGTCGGATTCGATTCCATACCCGGGAACATAGAAGTACGATGTCTGCCCTGCGGCTGCGAGGGGGCAAACAAACTGTTTCGGTACCGTCGTGCCGGCATCATCAAGGGTCTTTTGCCAATCCAAACCCGCATCTGGAAACATCGCTCCCGAGGATTTTTCTTGGGCATAGATGTACAATGCTTGTCCGATCCCTCTTAGTTGTGCGCTGCAATATGTTCGTGGGGATACACACTTCGTTTGAGTTGGAAACGCGAGGAGCACGATCCCCAAGCTGCTCGCACCCAGCAGCGTGATGACGATCCAACCCAAAAGGGTCAATGAACTGCGCTTTCTAATTAGGGCCGGGGCGTAGCTCAACAATTCCGGATCACGGGGTTCCTCAACCATAATAGAGAATATACCACGCGCACTCGAATGGCGAGCGACTGCCTCAGGTCGCGCCTATGGCTCGGATCGCCGCATTTTCCGGATTCAGAGAGGGTTTCTAAAAAAATCCTGCGACCCTATCTTTCGTAGTAGGTATCATACGGGAGGCCTTTCGACAGCGTCCTCCTCGCTGTCAAAGCTGCAAAAAGTACGATGGAAATGAATCTTACTCAGCTTCTAACGAACATGCATGGGATGCAGGCGTCCGACCTGCATCTGGTCGCCGGGTATCCGCCGATGTATCGCATCCATGGCGAACTGGCGGCGGCGGACGGGGCCGCGATCCCGAAAGGCGGCGTTTTGCCGCTCGTCGCCGCGATCGCGCCGCCGGAAGTCAAATCGCGGCTCGATGGGCAGACCGACCTCGACTTTGCCATGCAGATCGGCGAGGGACCGGGGGCGCAGCGGTTTCGCGTTAACGTCTTTTCGGCGCGCGGGGAGAGCGGGGCTTGCATCCGCGCGATCCCCGGCGAGATTCCGGGCCTCACCGATCTGGGCTTTCCCGCTGAACTGGCCGAGCGGATCGTCGTCCTCAAGAACGGCCTCGTCCTCGTGACCGGCATCACCGGCAGCGGCAAGACGACGAGCATCGCGGCGCTGATCCAGCTTCTCAACGCGCGCGGCGGTTGTCGCATCATCACCATCGAGGAGCCGATCGAATACCTCTACCCGCCGACGACCGGCAGCCTCGTTACCCAGCGCGAGGTCGGCACCGACGTGCCCAGCTTCTACGACGGCCTGCGTTACGGTCTGCGGCAGGACCCGGACGTCCTGCTCGTCGGGGAGATTCGTGACCGCGAGACGGCGCAGCTTGCCCTGTCCGCGGCGGAGACGGGGCACCTGATCTTCGCGACGCTGCACACGCCGGACGCCAAGGGGGCGGTCTCGCGGCTCATCGACCTGTTTCCGCCGGAGCAGCACGACGACATCCGCACGCAGCTTTCGATGAGCCTGCGGTACGTCATCGCCCAGCATCTGCTGCCCACGGACGCGGGCGGGCGACGGGTGCTGGGGCTGGAGGTAATGGTCGCGAACTTCGCGGTGCGAAGCGCGATTCGCGCGGGCAAGATCGAGGGCCTGGACTCGGCGATTCAGAGCGGCCGGCGCGACGGCATGTGGCCGCTGGACGCGGACCTCAAGCGGCTGCTGCTCGAAGGGAAGATCAGCATCGACACGGCACGGTCGTTCGCGAAGGACCCGGAAGAGTTCGGGCGATGATCACAACCGCATTCGCGGCCGATGCATTATCCCGCGCTTCCTGATGGCGCCGGCTCGGCGGCGGGCGGCGTTACTTCCTGCAAATCGCCCGCCTGGATGTTGATGAACTTGTCCGCATTTATGTGTTTTCGCGCGGCGGAGTTCACGTCGTCCACGCTCAGGGCGTCGATCTTGTCCATCTGCTCCTGCATGAACTTCATCGTGCGGCCGATGTAGGTCTGCCGCGCGAGCATTCCCGCCAGGGCGCCATCCTGCGATAATTGAACCTTGACCTGCTGAGCGTAGCCCTTCTTGGCGTCGTCCAGTTCCTTTTGCGTGATGCCATCCTTGAGGAATTTTTGCAATTCTTCCTGGGCGGCCTTCATCGCCGGGCCCGCGTTTTCCGGATTGCAGTTGGCGAAGATCATCAGGCTCCCCGCCCGGTCTTGCGACGGAACGCTCAGCGCGGAACTGACCGAATAGGAGAAGCCTTCCTTCTGCCGCAGACGATTGAGCAGCCGCGAGTCGCCGCCCTGGCCGAGGATCATGTTGCCCATCTGCGCGGCGGGGTATTCGGGCTCGTCGTCGCGCAGCTCCAGCGTGGTGCCCAGCAGGATCAGGGCCATGGCCTTGTCGGGCGTCTTGAGGATGACGTCCTCTGGCGTGATCTCGTGATACGCCATCGCCACGCGCTCGAAGGGCTTCGGGCTCTTCCAGCCGGCGAGGATCTTGTCGAACTGACCGGTCAAGTCGCCCGGCTCAAATGCGCCGACGGCGGCCAGTTCGCCGAAACTCGCGCCGACCAGATCGGAATAGACCTTTTTCACGTCTTCCAGCTTGACCGCCTTGGTCCGTTCGATCTCTTCGTCAATGGTGGGCACGTAGCGGATATCGTCGGACGAGTAAGGCGACGTTTTTCGCCGCAGGGCGTTCATCGCCTGCATCGTAGGCTCCGAGCGGCGCTGCTCGATGCCGCTGACCCGCTGCTTCTTGAGCTTGTCGAACTCGTCCTGCGGGAAGGCGGGCTCGCGGAGCATCTCGCCGACCAGGGCGATGACCTTGGGCAGGTTCTCGCGCGTGGCTTCGATCGATACGGAGAGCGTTCCCAGCGCCCCGCCGCCCGCGCCGAACATGCGACCGCCGCGCCGGCCCCCTCCGCCGCCGCCGCTGCCGATGCGAACGTTGGCCTTGAGCTTGTCCAATTCGTCCGCGACCTCACGCCGCGTGTGCTTGGTCGTGCCGCGTTCCAGCATGGGGGCGATGAACTCGGCGGCGTCGGTGCGGCCCTTCAGCGTCGATTCGCTGCCGTAATGCAGGACCAATTCCACAAAGGCACGATCGCCGCGGCTCTTCTTCGCAAGCAGGGCCGTCTTGATCCCGTTGGCCAACTGACCGCGCTGTGTCCGCGCTTCAATTGCCATCGGCGTCGCTTCGATCGCCTCGCCTGCGGCGACGGCCGTCTCGCCCTTGTAGTCCTTGAGCATGGTGATGACGTCCGGCGGCGGCGGGACCGTGGTCCGCTCGGGCTCCTTCGTTGGCAGGAAGACGCCGACGGTGCGATTGCTCGGCTTGAGGTAGTGCGCCGCGACGCGCTGGACATCCTCCGGCGTCACCTTCTTCATGCGGTCGCGGTACAGGAACATCAGCCGCCAGTCGCCCTGCGCCGCCCAATTTGAGATCGTGACGCCGACGCGGCCGCTGTCACCCATGAGCATTTCGAACTGCTTGAGGTATGAGTTCTTGGCCCGCTCGACTTCTTCGCGCGTCACATCCTCCGTTGTCATCTTGTCGATCGTGGCCAGCAGCGTCTTGCGGACCGGCTCCAGGGGCTTGTCGGCCTCCACCTGGGCGGAAAACGAGATCAAACCGGGGTCAAAGAGCGACTCAGCGGAGGCCCGGACCTGCGTGGCCATCTGGGTTTCGATGAGGGCCTTGTACAAACGGCCTGTCTGGGTGGTATCCATGATGTTGGCCAGAACATCCAGCGCCGGCATGTCCTCGTGTGTCCCGGAGCAGATGTGATACGCCGCGCCGATGGCCTGGATGTCGCCCACGCGCTGCAGCGTCACTTCGCGCTCGCCGTCCTGCGCGGGTTCGACGGTGTACGTCGCGTCGAGGACTCGCGTCGGCTTGGGGATGGCCCCGTAGATTTCGTTGATGCGGGCCAGCGTCTTGGCCTCGTCGAACTGACCGGCGACGACGAGCATCGCGTTGTCCGGCTGGTAGAATTTCTTGTAGAACGCCTGGAGCCGGTCGATGGGCACGCGCTCGATGTCCTCGCGCGAGCCGATCGTGCTCTTGCCGTAGTTGTGCCAGAGATACGCCGTGGACCAGATGCGCTCTTCGAGGACGGCCAGCGGATTGTTCTCGCCCATCTCGAACTCGTTGCGAACGACGCTGAACTCGGACTCGAGGTCTTTCTTGGCGATGTGGCTGTTGACCATGCGGTCAGCCTCAAGCTTCAGGCCGAATTCCAGGTTCTCCGGCGTCGCGGCCATCGTCTCGAAGTAGTTCGTGCGGTCGAAGGAGGTCGTGCCGTTAAAACTCGCCCCATGGTCCTCGAGCGACTTCCAGACCTGCGGGTGATTCGGCGTGCCCTTGAAGACCATGTGTTCCAGCAGGTGGGCCATTCCCGTCTCGCCATAGCCCTCGTGCCGCGAGCCGACGAAGTAGGTAATGTTGACCGTCACGGTCGGCTTGGACGGGTCAGAGAAGAGCAGCACCTTGAGACCGTTGGCGAGGCGGTACTCGGTGATGCCCTCGACGGTGGTGATCTTTTCCGGCTTGTTCGCGGCGAAAATGGCCGGCGTCGAATAGGCAGCGACGACCAAGGCGACGACGAACGAACGCAGGAACGATTTCATGGTTTTTCCTCCGGGGTTAGTTGAGGGCTGAATTGTAACGCTTAAGGCGAAAATATGCGAAGGGCTAGTGGGGCGGGCGTCCCTGCCCGCCCGACCGATCGACAAATAGGTCTTTGAACATCTCATGAACGCCCATCCACGAGTAATCCGTCAACTCCGGCCATCGCTTGAATGGATTGTTCAGCATGTAATAGAGCTTTTGGTAGAACTCCGCTTCATCGCGAACAATCCGGTCGAACGACTCATCTTGCCAAACGCGTCCCTTTCTATTGTGCGAGCGTTGTGCGCGGTTCGCTGTGAAGGACTTCCAAGAATGGGTAATGGCCTCGAGTAAATTATCACCGCAGGGCTGCACCAAGACATGGACGTGGTCATTCATGACAACATAGGCCATGAGTTGGTAGCGCTCGTCAGCGAAATGTTCCAACGCAGAGACGACCAAGCTCCTCTCGTCTGGACGAAGCTCTGGCTGGCCGGGGAACAAGCGCCATGTCACAAAGTATGTTGCCCCCGTTAGTCTCCAATGAGGCAGGCAGCGTTCGTATCCATCAAACACCGACCGCTTAAGGCCTGGAGCGGGTATGCCCGCAGAATGGGCGGGCAGGGACGCCGGCCCCACTTCATCCTGGCCCTGATCTCGATTCACTTCTTCTTTTCCAACTTCGCCCACGTATCCTTGAGCGAAACGGTGCGGTTGAAGATGAGCGTGCCGGGCTTGGAATCCGGGTCCACGCAGAAGTAACCGTGCCGCTCGAACTGGCAGCGGTGGCCGGGCTGGGCGGACGCGATGCTCGGCTCCAGCTTGCAGCCGGTCAGCGTTTCCAGCGAGTTGGGGTTGAGGTTCGTTTTGTAATCGACGCCCTCGGGCACGTCCGTCGGATCGGGAACGCTGAAGAGGTGATCGTACAGCCGCACCTCCGCGTCGATCGCGTGCGCGGCCGAGACCCAGTGCAGCGTCGCCTTTACTTTGCGACCGTCCGGCGAGTCGCCGCCGCGAGTGGCGGGGTCGTAGGTGCAGCGAAGCTCCGTCACCTCGCCGGTCGCCGGGTCCTTCACGACGCCGGTGCACTTGACGTAGTACGCATACCGCAGCCGCACCTCGTTGCCGGGGAATAACCGGAAGAAGCCCTTCGGCGGCTCCTCGCGGAAGTCGTCGCGCTCGACGTAGAGCACGCGGGAGAACGGAACCTTGCGCGTGCCGGCGGAGGCATCCTCGGGGTTGTTGACCGCGTCGAGATCCTCCGATGCGCACTCAGGATAATTCTCGATCACGAGCTTGAGCGGGCGGAGGACGCCCATCACCCGCGGGGCGGTCTTGTTCAACTCGTCGCGGGCGGCGTTTTCCAGGCGGACGACTTCAATCATGCTGTTGAACTTCGCCACGCCAATGTCGGCGCAGAAGGCGCGGATGATCTCCGGTGTGTACCCGCGCCGCCGCAGACCGCAGATCGTCGGCAGGCGCGGGTCATCCCAGCCGCGGACGTAGTTGCCCTTGACCAGCTCCAGCAGCTTCCGTTTGCTCATCAGAGTATGCGTCAGCGAGAGCCGGGCGAACTCGATCTGCTGCGGGTGGGGAATCTTTTTGCCCCACGGCCCGCTGCCGTCGTCGGTCCGGCCCTCGTTGATCGCGTCCAGGAACCAGTCGTAGAGCGGTCGGTGGTTCTCGAACTCCAGCGTGCAGATCGAGTGCGTGATCCCCTCGATCGCGTCTTCGTTGCCGTGCGCCCAGTCGTACATTGGGTAGATGCACCACTTGTTGCCCTGGCGATGGTGCTCGGCGTGGACGATGCGGTACATGATCGGATCGCGCAGATTGAAATTCGCGCTGGCCATGTCGATCTTCGCGCGGAGCGTCCGTGAGCCGTCAGGGAATTCGCCCTTGCGCATGCGGTCGAAGAGGTCGAGATTCTCATCGGCGGGTCGATCACGGAAAGGGCTGTTCCTGCCCGGCTTGGTCAGCGGGCCGCGATACTCCTTTGCTTGTTCGCCGGTCAGGTCGCAGACATAGGCCTTGCCCTTCTTGATCAACTCGACCGCCCAGTCATACATCTGCTGAAAGTAGTCGCTGGCGTATAGCAGCCGGTCGCCCCAATCCGCCCCCAGCCAGCGGGCATCCTCGATGATCGCCTGGACGTACTCGTGCTCCTCCTTCTCCGGGTTCGTGTCGTCGAAGCGCAGGTTGAACTTCCCGCCGAACTCCTTGGCCAGCCCGTAGTTCAAGTTGATGCTCTTGGCATGGCCGATGTGCAGGTACCCGTTCGGCTCCGGCGGAAAGCGCGTGTGGACCCGACCGCCCCATTTTCCGGTGCGGTTGTCCTCGGCGATGATGTCCTGGATGAAGTGGGTTGATTCGCTCACGTCATGTCCTCGCCTATGAGGCAGACATGATAAGGAGGCGAAGAGAGGAATGCACGTCAAAGAGCAGCTACTCAACGATCATAGCGCTGCGGGACCAAGTGCCGAAGCTCGCCATCGATAATTGCTCGGGCAAGTTCGCGTTCGCGAGGCTCAAGGAATATCCAATCTTGGCCTTCAATTCCCCAAGGGTTGCGTGGGGAATTCAGAATTCTCTCTAGCTTCCTCCAATATTGGGTAGCCACGACGGGACGGTTGGGGGATAGGTAACAGACATTCCGATTTGATTCCGAACCGAGCGCAAATCGTTGACGATAGACATGAAACGACGCGACCTCTGAAGGAGGATAATAGCCCGAAATCAGGGGAATGATGCGCACCTGTTCGAGTGGAACGACTATGGGGAGAGGTATGACCCAAAACGGTACTGCCGCAAGTGTGTACAGTGGATTGCTCCCTAACGCGGCGAGGCCGTATCCCCAAGCAATCTCGTTCGGAACAAGCCACAAGATCGAAAGATTCCACTCTTCCGGCAAAGTGGCCTTTCCATTGGCCACATGGACAAGTCGGCAAGAGACTTCGTCTGTTGAAAAACCATGCCAGTCCCATGCCTTGGATCGGCAGACAATCGCCCACCCCGAGCATTTTAGTTTTTCTGACTGCTTGTCGCGGAATTCAATTGTATCGCCGCTACCGATGCCGCGAACCGGAAGCACGGCGATAGGGACGGGAATGATGCAACCCGCGCTGAACAGCGCAAGAATGAACAGCAGCGCGATCGACAGACATTTGAGGATCATTCGGCGGGCCTCGGCCAATCGGTAGAGCCGTCATCATCGTAGATTCTTCTTCAACCACGCCTCGGCCTCGGCGGGTTTGAAGCCGAACGGCCCTTGACCGCCGGCGTAGGCGATGCGGCCTTCGCGATCGACGATGAAGATTCGCTCCGGCCAGGCGGCGTACAATCCGTCCACCCGGTTATCGATCGAATCGACGACCGTCGGCATTGTGAGTGAGAGCTTGTTGCAGCACTGCCGGGCCACATCATGACGCGCCTCGAGCGTCTTCGGCTGCGCGAACAGGACGCCCTCCTCTTCATTGACCGGCATCCGCCATTCGTCTGTCGGGTGCGCCTCGCGGACATACACGAAGAGGAACGCGGCGCGGTCGCGATAGCTTTGGTACATTTTCTCGAGGGCGCCAGACTGGCGCCGGAAGGGCGGTCAGGTGAAGCTGCCGAAGATCAGCACCAGCGGGTGCTCGCCGCGATGCCGGCTCATTGTGAGCGACTGATTGCCGTCGACGCTCGGCAAGCTGAAGTCGGGCGCGACCGCGCCGACGATCGGCGCGGGCCGGGCCATCAGCTGCTTGACTTCCTCCCAATTCGGCGGGCGCTCGGAGGCCGGGGCGCTGTCCATCTTCTTGACGAACATCGCCATCGGATCTTCGCGCTTGCAACCCAAAATCAAGGTCAACGCCAGGACAAACGAAAGTGTGATCGTGCGTTTCGCCATAATACACTGCTACTCTATTGCGATGGGTTTCGGGTTTCCAGGCAACGCCGAATTCGCCGCAGCGTTCGCTCCTTGCTGAGCAGCGCCAGCGTCTCCCCGATCGCCGGGCTGATCGTTCGGCCGGTCAGGGCGACACGGAGGGGTTGGGCGACGTCGTTGGTCTTCGCGCCGGTTTGTTCGCAGATCTCCTTGACCAGCGCGTCGATCCGCTCAGCGGTCCATGGCTCCAACGATTCGAGCGGTGGCAGCAGGCGTTCCAACATCGCGTAGCCCGCGCCTTCTTTCTTCTCCAGCACGTCCTTGACTGCCTTGGGGTCGTATTGCACGGACTCGTCCGGGGCGAAGAGGATGCCGACCTTAAGGTCGATATCGTGAAACGTGCGGAAGCCCTTGCACACGCGGAGCACGTCGGCAAGCGTCTTGTCGTCGAGCGACGCGAGCGGCGATCCGCCCGCTTGCGCGTAATCGCGAAAGCCCGCCAACAGCCGCTCCGGCGCCGCCTCCGCGCAATAGACCGTATTCATCGCCAGGAGCTTCTCGCGATCGAACCGGCCCGCTGTTTTATTGATCCGGTCGAGGCTGAACTCGGCGGTCATCTCCTCGCGCGTGAGCATTTCGCGATCGCCGCCGGGCGACCAGCCGATCAGGGCGACGAAGTTCGCCAGCGCCTCAGGTAGATAACCACTCGCGCGGAAATCGTGGACGTCAATCTCAGGAATTTCGACTCCGGCAGCCGTCGCGAGCCGCCCGACCTGCGTCATGTCCAATTCGGTCTCGGCCTTGTCGAGCCACGCTGTCGCCGCCGCTGCTTTGCATTCAGCGATCCGCGCCACGTCGTCCGCCGTCCATTTGCCCTGTTTGATCAGGTTCTTCGTCGCCGTTCGTACAACCTTGTGCTTGTCACGCTTGGACATCTTCGTCCCGTCGATGTTGAACACGAGCGGCAGATGCGCGTAACGCGGCGGCGCGTAGCCGAGGGCTCGCTGCATGAACACGTGTTTGGGCGTGTTCATCAGGTGCTCCTGCGCCCGCAGAACGTGCGTGATCTGCATCGCCGCGTCATCCACCACGACCGCGAAGTGATACGTCGGCCACCCGTTGGATTTCACGATGACGAGGTCTTCGATTTCCCCCGCGGCAAAAGTCACGTCGCCGAGGATTTCATCGTGGACGGTGATGGGCTCAAGGGGCGTCTTGAAACGGATGACAACGGGCCGGCCCTCGGACCGCGCCCGCGCCGCGTCCGCCTCGGTAGGCAACACCTTCGGCCGTGGATACTTGAACGACTGCTTCAGCGCCGTCGCCTCCCGGCGCATCGCCTCCAACTCCTCCGCTGTGTCGAAGGCATAGTAGGCATCGCCGGAGGCCAGCAGTTTCTTTGCCGCGGCGTCGTACAAATCCCGCCGCTCACTCTGCCGATACGGTCCCAGCGGCCCACCGATGTCCGGTCCCTCGTCATAATCGATTCCGAGCCACCGCAAATCGTCGATCAGCTTCTGCTCGGCCCCCTCGATGTTACGCAGGATGTCCGTATCCTCGATGCGCAGGATAAATCGCCCGCCATGCTGCCGGCAGAACAACCAGTTGAACAGCGCGGTCCGTGCCCCGCCCACGTGCAGATACCCCGTCGGCGAGGGAGCAAAGCGCGCACGGATCGTGTTATCTCCGGACATACCGGCATGATGCTCCGACCGTCATCATAGTTCAAGCGGGGGAGAATTCGGTCATTTTCGGCGAGCGACCGGGCGGCCGGAGCGGGCGCGTTTGCGATCCTGCGACCGGACGAGATCGGCCAGCGTCGTGTGATCCAGCATGCGCTCAATGTGCTGCCGGACCTCGACCCATTCGTCGTGTTGCGGGCAATGCTGGGTATCGTCGCAGGACGAAAAGCCGAGAATGCATTGCTGAATCCGCTGAGGGCCGTCCACCGCATCGACGATCTGACGAAGGGTGATCTTCTCCGGCGGGCGCTCCAGGGCAAAGCCGCCCCCGCGTCCCTTGGCGGAGATGAGAATCTTCTCGCGAACGAGCGTTTGGAGGATCTTCCCCACGAAGTGCGCCGGCAATTCGTCGCCCCCCACGACCTTGCGCAGGAGCAGGAATCTCCCGTCCGGCGCCTGGCGGGCCATATTCATCAACGCACGAATGCCATATTCGCAACCGGTCGAGTAGATCATCGGTCAGCCCGAACCTCCGGCCAAAGATCGGAGTCAGTCTAACAGCCGCGGCCCGCGCATGCAACGGTTCGTGAGGGGACGACTACTCCCACTCGATCGTGCCGGGCGGCTTGCTGGTGATATCGTAGACCACGCGATTGATGCCGGGCACTTCGTTCGTGATCCGCGTCGAGATCCGCGAGAGGATGCCGGGGTCAATGTGCACCCAGTCGGCGGTCATGAAATCCGTCGATTCCACGAGGCGCACCGCGACAGCCTGCTGTCCGGCGTAGGCCCGTCCATCGCCCATGACGCCGACGCTGGAGACCGGCATGAGCACGCCGAAGGCCTGCGCGACCTTGCGCTGCCAGCCGGAGGCGGCGATCTCCTCGGTGATGATCCGGTCGGCCTGGCGCAGGAGGTCGCAGCGCTCGCGCGTTACGTCGCCGATGATCCGCACGGCCAGTCCGGGGCCGGGGAAGGGGTGCCGCCAGATCATTTCCTCGGGCAGGCCCAGGACTTCGCCGATGACTCGGGCCTCGTCCTTGAAAAGGTCGCGGAGCGGCTCGATCAGCTCGAAGCCGAGTTCCGCCGGCAGGCCGCCGACGTTGTGATGCAATTTGATGTTCGCGGTCGTCCCGGCGGTGGAGTGGCCGGACTCGATCACGTCCGGGTAGAGCGTCCCCTGCGCCAGATAATGCGCGTTGGGGATGCGCCGGGCCTCTTCCTTGAAGACCTCGATGAATTCGTGGCCGATCCGAATCCGTTTTTCCTGCGGGTCCGTCACGCCCGCCAGCCTCTTCAAAAACCGCTCGGCGGCGTCGACGACGCGAAGCTCCAGTTTGAAGTGACCGCGGAAGATCGCCTCTACGCGATCGCGCTCGTTGGCTCGGAGCAGGCCGTTGTCGACGAAAATGCACGTCAGTCGATCGGGGACGGCCTTGTGGACCAGCGCCGCCGTAACCGCCGAGTCTACTCCGCCGGAGAGTCCGCAGATCACTTGCGATCCGGGCCGCACCTTGGCGCGGATCGCCTCGACCGACTGGTCGATGATCGAGCCCGCGTTCCACGAGCCGTCGGCCTTGCAGATGTCATAGAGAAAATTGCGAAGAATCTGACCACCCTCGGGTGTGTGTGTCACCTCCGGATGAAACTGCACGCCCCACAGGGGTCGATCGCGGTGGCGAACCACTGCATGGGGACACGTGGGCGTCCGCGCGAGCGTGACAAACTCCGCACCGAAACTGGTCACGATATCGCCGTGCGACATCCAGACCGTCGTCGCCTTCGGGATGTGCGCGAGCAGCGAATCTCCCGCGACGACTTCCAGCTTGGTCCGCCCGAACTCCCGCTGCGATGACGCCACCACCTTCGCCCCCAATTGCTGGCAGGCGACCTGCATCCCGTAACAAATCCCCAGCACCGGCAGGCCGAGGTCAAAGATTCCAGGTTGCGGTTTGGGGGCCTTGGCGGCGTAGGTGCTGGCCGGCCCGCCACTAAGAATGATGCCGATGACGTTGTTCTTCCTGAGCTGTTCCGGCGATACATCCGGCGCGAAGACCAGCGAATGGACCTGATTCTCGCGGACCCGCCGGGCGATGAGCTGCACGTACTGCGCCCCGAAGTCGAGAATGGCGATAGTCTGTTGGGCCATGCCAAGAGTTTACGGCGCGCGGGGAGGATTGCCATATCGTTGTGTTCTGTCGTCTTGGAGTTTCACAATTAAGTGCCGAATCCCCGGCGCACGAAAAGGCCCCCGGCCTTAAGCCGGGGGCCTTTTGCTGCTTATCCCCTCGGAGGCCCGATGGGCCTCAAATAAACGGTCCCTAGGGGCACAGTATCGGCGGGCAGGTCGCCTTCGGGTTCTGCAACATCTGGTTCACGAACAGGCCCAAGTCCGTAAAGTCAATGTCCTCATCGTCATCCATGTCCGCGCAATCGCACGGGCACCCCAGCGGCGGCGGCAACTGAAGCAGCATGCAGTTCACGAAGAGCTGGATGTCCCCGCCGTTCAGCAGGCTGTCCGCATTCATGTCGCCGAGGCACGTACACTCCATCGGCGAGTTTCGCCAATCCACGTCGCTGTGAATGTCGATGCCGCCGCGATAGTTCACGCGGTGGCTGACGAAGTGCAGCCGACCGACCGGCTGCCCGGGGTTGCTTCGATCGTAGAGCAACTCCGGCCCAAACTGCGGACCCTGATAGTCCGCCATCGACGGCGGAACCTCGTGGATACCGCCGAGCGCGTTGACCCGCACCGGGTTCTGCGTGATCAGGTTTTGAAGGCCTGGAGGCGCCCCCGGCAACTGAACCTCAACGAACACGTCGAAGAAGCTCTGCGCCGGGAAGTCGACGCCAGGGACGGCTTGCCCGATGGCCTGGCCGGGACTATGGGCGTCGGGCCGCTCGATCACCGTAGCCGGCCCGAACGGGGAATTCCCCGTCAGGGACATTGAGATGATCTCGATGGGGACGGTATTCGGAATACCGGGCAACGGGTTGCTCCGCTGAATCCGCGTGGGACCCTGGGCGTTCACGTTCCCCGTGCCGAAGCCGAAGATCTCGATCTGGGCGATCGCCGTGGTATTGACCAGTTCATCAACTCCACCGATCGGCGGGAACTTGCGCGTCGGCGGCGGCGGTCCCGGAGGCGGCGGGCCGGGATTGACCGGCTGGCACCACACGACCGCCCCATTGCTCAGCAGGTAATACGCCATGTCGATCGACTTGGTGGGATCGTCGGCACAGGGGAAGTAGGGCGGCTGACTCCAGTGCAGGTGATTCATCCAGTTATAGAGCCACTCCATGCGGCAGCCCATGGACAACATGCCCATGAAGGCGTCGTCCTTGTTGTGATAGCCGGGCGGCGTGGTATGCCAGCCCCAGAAATCGCGGTCGACGGTCTGGCCGGTGGGGACCTCCGTACAGGGCTCCGGCGGCGCAGCGGGTCCGGGTGGACTGCAGGTCGCCACGTTGCAGCTCGCTCCCGCCTGGGGAATGCCGTTGTTGGCGAGACAGTCCGCGTGGGTCAGCATCTGACACCCGCCACCTGGGACGCAACACGGTTGTGGCGATTGCACGATCTTGTGACCCACCTCCGCCTGTATGCTCAGCCAATAGACTTCGCCGGGCCGAGGATTGAAGACGCCGGGATTCAGCGGGTTGATTTCATCCGCACCGGCGCAATTGTGAAGCAGACAGCCTCGATAAAGCGGGACCGGTCCCCAACAGAAAATATTGTGCTGATCGCAGCCGACCTTGCCGGCGTTGACCCACGGAACGACCGGTTCATCGAAGGCCCATTGCGCGATGAGTTCGCGAGGTCGGCTGATGCCGGAGTCACAGGGCAGGAATTGCAACACGCAAAGGGCGCCCGGCGCCGGCGAGCAACCGCTCGTGCAGTTGGGCAGGTAGCGCGCACAGATCCGCCAATACCCCGCGGGGGGAATCACACATCCCGCAACTCCGCAGGCGGGAGTCGCAAGTGGAATCGGCGTCGCCGAACCGTCCGGCGTGAAGGTCGGACAAGGGGCGGTCGGATCGACGATTCCGCAGGCGTCATAATCAGCGCCGGTCGGGCAGGGCTGCGGCGGGATGTCGCGATGCAGGGCGACGAGCCAGCCGTCGACCATCCGCGGCGGAACGGTGATCTTGGGATCGAAGTTCGGATCGAGCCAGGAGCCGTACCACTGAAGATCCGTGATCGGCGGCGGAGGCGGGGGAGTAACCGTTGGACAACACACGTTGGGGGGGTTGTTATTCGCCAAACAGACCCAGATATTCTGGTCGACCGCGTCCACCTGCCCGTCGCAGTTCAGGTCGGCGAATTCGCAGCCGGGGACGACGGGGCCGAAGCAGTTCTGCATCATCTGAAAGTCGCCAAACGTGGTGCAAACGCCGTCACCGTCGAAATCGCATTGGCATTCGGGGCACTCGGGCGTGAAGCAGAAATCGTCGGCAATGACCCAGTTCTTGTATTCGCAGGCGTCGTCGATCTGGTTGCCGTTGGCGTCGCCCTGGCAGGCGGAGCCCGGACCTCTGGAGAATCCCCCGAGACACACGCAGGTATCCGCCGGGGTGTCCATGCACATGTTGTTGGGCAGACAACACGCCTCGGTCGGCCCGGCGGGAACGATTTGTCCGCGGATCGCGCCGGAGGCGCAGGGCGGAGGAATATGGATATTGGTGTAGTGCAGGCTGTTCTGCATGTCCACCTGTTGCACCGCCGTGAGGTTGTAAGTCCCGATCTTGATCAACCCGACCGGCAACGGTTTGAGGATGCCCGCCGTCGCCGGACAAAGGCCCGCCGGTCCGTGGACATGCGCCGCGGTTTCGCCGGCCTGGTTGTGGACGATGTAGAAGCGAACGTCGCCCGTCGCCGTGTCGAGCGTAAATGCGCCGCAGCCCGTTCCATTCGCCGAGGTACACGCCGGACATTCGTTGGCGGAGTTAATGGGATCGGCGACGAAGTGCAGCAGGACCGCCGGCGCATTGGATGGCCACGCGGCAATCAAGCCGATGGCCAGAAACCAAACCTCCGCACGGATGCGCCGGGCTCGCGGACTTCGAGATCGACTGGATGGTCGCTTCGCACAGGAATAACGCATCTTCATGGGAGTTCCTCCTGAAAAAGGTGGCGGAGAAGGCACCCAACCGGGCGCGCTGCGCGGGTCGGATGGAAAAGTCGTAATACCTATGTGCCAATCAATAGGCGCGGTCTCCATTGGACCACCATGGAAGGCTGAGTATCGCCCTAAGGAAGAAACACCGCGCTGAATTCTGACCGATACTCGGGGCGCCACGCGATGGAGAAGGATTAATCGAAGGAGATGGGGTGGCGCCTCACCCTCACACTTACTGAGGATTATTGTGCGGTTTCACAGGCGCGAAGTCAATCAAAACCGCGCTAAGATTGAATTGAGTATTTTCCCTAACCCAAACGTTGATAACCTGTGAATTATGTCCGGCGGCACAGGTTTCGATGAATTCACACGGTCGACCGCTCCAGTAACACTACTTTTCATATCGCCGATCGGGTGACCAGAGCGCCCGCCGCAGGTCGCCCCGTCCCGCAAACGAGACGGAGTTTTCCATGGACTCTCAAGGCGAAGTCCACAAGGAGTGATTCGACGAGCGTCCATTGTTCGCCAACGATGCGTGCCCCGCTGAAATCGATCTTGATGACTTTCGGATATTCGGGATCACACCCGCGCGCCAATAGCGCCAACAGGCCCGCCAATTCCTCGGGACTGATCGTGACAGCCAGAGGCTCAATCCATAAGAGTCCCGTTACGGATACGGAAATCCGCCACCGCTCGAGAAGGTAGTTGGTCTCCCCAAGAATGGAGTCAATTTCACTTTCCTCACACGTCTCCGGCACTCGGCACCTCCACGGGTTGCGCGAACTGAGTCCGCAGTTCAAGACGGCGAGCCCCCACTTTGGTAATGACACGATCCATGCCAGCAAGGTAGACGAGGACGCAAGGGACCCGGCATCCTGGTCTTAGTTGTGCGCGCAAAGCAAGTTACGGCGGAACTTCCTCCTGCGTTCTTGACCACGAGGGGGTCGATAATCGGTGTTCATGGGGAATATTGCCCTCATAAAATGTGCGAAATTGGGACATTAGACCGGACCTTCGAGTTATGAAAGAATCGGACTCCGTGAATCGGCCTTGGCATCTTCCGCTTCTCCTGACGCTGGGCGTTTTCGCCATCTCTTCGGCCGCCATTTTCATCAAGCTCTCTGACGATGCCCCGCCGCTCATCATCGCCGCCGCGCGGATGACGATCGCCACATTCGCCCTCCTGCCGGTCATGGCCTGGACGCGCGGCGGCCGCCTTTTGCGCATCCCCAAGGAATGTTGGATACCGGTCGGGCTGGCCGGGGCGATGATTGCCGCGCACTTTGCGTTCTGGATCACGTCGCTCAAACACACCTCGGTGCTCAGCTCGGTCGTGCTCGTTACGACGAACCCGCTCTTCGTCGGCATCGGTTCCTATGTGTTCTTCAGGGAGCGAATCGCCACGGGGCTGGTCGTTGGGATCCTGTTGGGAGTTGCGGGCGGAATTTTAATCACGCTTTCCGACGCCAAAGGCGCGGCCGGCTCCGTGTATGGAAACTTCCTCTCCCTCGGCGGCGCGGTCATGATGTCGGGTTACCTGATGATCGGGAGGAAGATCCGCCGGGACGTGGACGCGTTTTCTTATCTGCTCGCCGTCAACGGATTGGCGGCGGTCATTCTGTGCGCGGCCGTGGTGATCGTCGGCGATTCACCGAGGGGCCTTCGGTCCTCCACCTATGTTTACTTTTTCCTTCTCGGCATCGTTCCGCAGCTCATCGGCCACGGCGCGCTCAACTACGCCCTCAAGCACGTCACCGCGACGTTCATCGCCGTGTGCATCCTCGGCGAGCCGGTCGGCGCGAGCCTCTTCGCGTTCTTTTTCCTGGGAGAAACCGTTACCGTGCTGCAGGGGCTTGGGGGTTTGTTGATTCTCGCGGGCATCTTCTCGGCATCCAGGACGGGAAATCGAGTCGGCGCGGCCGAAAACACCTCGCAAAGTGTGTGAGCGTGAACGGAAAATGGGCGGAACGCACAGTACGCCGTTTCCGCTTTCGGCTGGGTTCAGCATTGATCGGGCGGCAGCCGATTGATAAAATTAGACTTCATCAGGGTGTTCCGACCGCTATTCGATAAACGTACGCCGCCGACCCGGGGTTGGCGGTTCGACGTCCTTTCTGGAGTGGGGTTCATGTTTCATCTACCAGGCTTCGGCCAGGCGGGTCGTTATCCATCACGGTTATCGTCCCTTGCCGGCATACTGTGCACCTCACTGTTTCTCGCAGATGCGGCCAGCGCCGGCCAGCCCGATCCGGCGCCCATCGATGCCGGGAGGGCCGCGCTCAAGATCGACGTTGCCGAGTTGGGCATCCAACTCCTTCCCCAGCCCATCGATCTGGGCGGTGGTGTTCGGTTTCTGGGGACCGGGCCGAGTCCGGACGAGATCCGCGCCACAATCGCCTGCAACTTAAGTGCCGCGGATACCACGAATGCCAACCAACTGTGGACCGGCGGAGGATTGGGCCTTTCATTGACCGGCGCGGGATTGACCGTCGGGATTTGGGACGAAGGCCAGGTCCGATCGACCCATCAGGAACTGACCGGCCGGGTAACCTTGGTCGATGCCATCGGCTTGAGTTCCCATTCGACCCACGTTGCGGGCACGATCGGCGCGACCGGAGTGAGCCCGAGCGCGCGGGGCATGGCCGGTAGCATTCTCATTCGCAGCCGCGATTGGGACAACGATACCAGCGAGATGACGACGGACGCGGCCCTTATTCAAATCTCGAATCACTCGTACGGGTTCGTTACCGGCTGGTCGACGGCGCTCGATTGGGGAATCGGGAACATCGATACCTGGCTGGCTGACCGAGCGCTCTATGCCGTTGAATCCCCGTCCTTCGGAAAATACGACTCCAACTCCCGCGCGCTGGACATTGTGCTGAACGGCAATCCCAATCTGTTGTGCTGCTGGGCCGCGGGAAACGACCGGGATGAGCCGTTCTTCAACGTCCATGGCGATAATACATACGTCGCTTTTTTTTCCACTCCGCCGGCCGGTGGAACCGACCTGGGGGACGGCTACTACCAGGTGACGAACGCCGGCGCGACGGCCGCTCCCCCGTCGGACGGAAGTCCTTCGGGCTATGACAGCATCTCGGGAAAGGGACTGGCGAAGAACTGCCTCACCGTCGGCGGCATCGCCGACCAAACGGCTGATCCTTATGCGTCCATCTCGTTTTATTCGTCGTCCGGACATGGGCCCGTCGACGACGGCCGCGTGAAGCCGGACGTCGTGGGCAACGCGATCGGCTTGAATTCATGCACGGCCGGGAGCAACTCCTCTTACGCTTCTTTTACGGGGACCTCGATGTCCACTCCCAACATCGCCGGCACGTCGGCCCTGATCATCGAGCATTACAAGAACCTCAACGCCGCCGCATTACCCCGAAGCGCCACCACCAAGGCCCTCCTGATCCACAACGCCTTCGACGGCGGCACTGCCGGCCCCGACTATCGCTATGGATGGGGATTGGTCGACGCCGCCAAGACCGTACTGTTTCTGAACGACTCGGAAAGCGTTTCACCGGTCTCCAATTATCTTTACGAAACCAGCTACGCCGGCACGACGGAGGATCGCGTCTTCACCTACAGCGGCCCCGGGCCGATGAAGGCGACGCTCGTCTGGACCGATCCTCCGCCCAACATCGGCATGTTGCCCGGCGCCAGCGTGGACGTCACGACGAAAGTGCTGCTGCGCGACCTGGACTTGTCCATCATTGGCCCGCCGGGCTCCACGACGTACTGGCCGTGGACGCTCGACCCCGCAAATCCCACCGCCGCCGCCGTACAGACCGTTCGCAACGCCGTCGACAACGTCGAGCAAGTGGTGATCGCCGCGCCGACCGCCGGGACTTACACGGTACGGGTCAGCCACACGGGGACGGTCACGTCTCTGAATTACTCGCTTCTCGTCACGAACGTCTCGGCCGGCGTCGCGCCCATCATCGACCCCGTCGCGGACGACTCGACGGCCTGCGGGTCGGCGTATGCATCCTCCGCTCCGACCCTGAGCCAGGGGACGGCGCCGATTACCTGGTCGCTCGACGCCGCCCCGGCGCTGATGACGGTCAACCCCGGGACCGGTGAAGTCGCCTGGCCGAACCCCACTCCCTCCTTCACGCCGCACACGGTGACCGTCCGCGCGACCAACGGTATCGGCAACGACACAGAAACGTGGCAGCTCACGGTCGCCCCCGGCGACTTCAACGGCGATGGCGTCCTCGATGTGCTGGATATCCCCGAATTCGTTGATCACCTGCTCGACGTTTCCAACACCCGCCCCTGCGCCGCCGATGTCAACCTCGACACGTTCATCGATGGTCTCGACGCGCAGGCCTTCGTGGATGGGATCTAAGCGGCGAGCGAGCGCCCGAAAGGCACATCGGATCATCGAGTCGCCCCGTTGTGAGGGAGGGGGAGTTTCACGCCGAAGCGCCAAATGCCTCTACCCATTGCGCTCGCAATTGATACAATAGGTCTGGCGAGTAACCGATCGCGCGCTTGAGCCATCGGCGCGCGGAGGTGCGTTGGGGAGTCATCATGGCCGTGGAGTCCATCGCCGGAACCCTCTCACTGGATAAGCTGCTGCGCCACGCGCTGGACGGCGTTTTCGTCGTCGATCGCCAGCGGCGCTATGTCGTCTTCAACGAGGGGTGTGAACGGATAACGGGCTTTCGCGGCGAGGAGATTGTCGGTCAGGTTTGCCAATGCGGCGACGTCGTAAAGTGTCGCGACGATCACGGCCGACCGCTCTGGGGTTTTCTCTGTCCGGCCACGACGCTGTTTGAATCGTCGGCCCTCTCCGCGCGGCAGCGGATGCAAATCTGCCGAAAGGATGGCGCGAAGCTCTGGGTGGAGACCGTCTATACGCCGGTCCGCGATTGGTCGGGCCGCGTCGAATACGTCCTCGGAGTGATTCGCGATGTCAGCGAGACGAAGGGCACCGAGGACGATCTGCGCGAAGAAATGTCGCGGCTGCGCAAACGGGCGGAAGGCCAGGGCGGAAATTCGGAACCCGAGGACCTCGACGGCGTCCTGGCCCGCGTCGAGCGCGAGTGCATTCTCCGGGCGTTGAAAACGGCGGACGGTCAGCGGAATAAGGCGGCGGAGATCATGAACATCTCGCGCAGCCGGCTTTATCGGCGTATGGAGGCGTTGGGGATCAGGCCCGACGCGGGGGCATGAGGCGCCGGAAGCGTGGCGTATCCTCCGATCTTCATCAGGGGGACAACCTGCCGTACATGCAGCGGCTGCCGGACGGTTGTTGCGATTTGATCTCCATCGATCCGCCGTTTTGCACCGGGCGAACGCCGCGGCGCGGGCCGGCCGGCTACAGCGATCAATGGACCGGGGGAATCAAATCCTACCTGGCGTTCCTTCACCCGCGACTCGTCGAATGCCATCGACTGTTGGCGGCCCACGGCACGCTCTACGCGCATCTGGACTGGCGGGCGGCGCACTACGTCCGCATCCAACTCGATACCCTTTTCGGCGCGGAGAACTTCCTGAACGAGATCATCTGGCACTACCGCACCGGCGGCGTCGCGCGGCAGTGGTTCTCACGCAAGCACGACACGATCCTGGTTTTTGCGAAGAAGCTCGGCCGCCATCGCTTCCACCAAATCCGCGAAGGCCGCTTTCGCACGGACGGGCTCAACTACGACGAAACCGGCCGGCCTTACAAATCGACCAAAAAGGGGCGGCTCTATTTCCATGCCGATGGTCCGGCGCTGACCGACGTGTGGGATTTGCCATTCCTTTCAACGGTGGCGCTGGAGCGCGTCGGCTGGCCGACGCAAAAGCCCCTGGCGCTGGCCCGGCGGATCATTACGGCGAGCAGCCGCCCGGGCGATCTCGTCGCGGATTTTTTCTGCGGGAGCGGAACGACGCTTGTCGCCGCCAAAGAAATGGGCCGGCGCTATCTGGGCTGCGACACATCGCGGCAGGCGACGGCCATCGCGCGAAAGCGGCTTGCGAAAACGGCCAGTCGTCCCTGATCGCATTTCGCAACGTGGAACCGGGTAGGAGGGCGTCGTGAGGCGCCCTCCTACCCGATTACGTAGGTCCCAACCGTCCGAGGCCAAATCCCGGTGCGCTTTCGGGTGAAGACCCGCCAAAAAAAAGCGGGCGAGCCGGATTTCCCGGCTCGCCCGTAATAAGCACGCCAAAAATGTTGCGCGACGGGATTACTGATCCTGCGTCACGGTGATGGTGTACAGGCGGCCCGCCGCGTTGGGAGCACACTCGCGCACCCTTACCTGGAAGTTGTTTGACGCGGGGGGGAAACCATCGGTGCTCGCCGAGGGACCGGGGATACCGACAGCAGAGCTTTGGGCAATTATCGTTGTTCCATCCGTGATAAAGATTTGCGGGCGCGACTGCGCGGTAGCGCACGTCACCGTCGCATGGAGCTGCTTACCAGCAGTGCCATTGGAGATGTTGGTGGTGTTCACGCCCCCGGTACCGCATTGGCCGGTAAGGGCCGGCGCGACAGCATTAGCTCCGGTAAGGGTTTCCGAGCGAAGCGTGACTTGGGTCGTCGCCGCTGTACACACGCCGTTTACCAACGTCTGGCCAGCCGGGCATTGACAAACGCCGTTGACCAACACCTGACCCGAACCCGCCGGACATGTGTTGCCGGTGTTCGGGCAAGTAGCAGCTATGCAAAGCGGAACAAAAAATACCGCCAAGCTGATACGCGCAAGGGTCTTGACTCGGGAACCATTCCACATGATCCATACTCCTTAAAAAAGGTAACTGCGAAACCATCCCTTAGAAAGGGCGCAAGTTACAGAACACCCGAACTCCCCTCGGCACTTTCCAGTCGCCATTCCGCGATAAACCGCGAATAGGGTGACCGAAACGGCCGAGGACGTGGCAAAGTGTGTTGAGATGAGCCAATTTTGTCAAGTGTAGTTCCGCCCCAAAAACCGGCACCGAAAAAGATAATCAAGAATGTGCTTATCATTCGGAGCACAACAGGTTTATGATCCCATCCGCGCAGCTGGTACGATGCCTCTCGCAGCCTAGGTTCCAAGGATTCCGGATGATGCGGGGCCGCCCCAAAACAGCCATACCTGCAACCCCTACGCTTCGCCCGGTTAGAAAGATGATTGTAACCGGTTTGATTTTCACCGTTGGCCTGATTTACGTCAGTGTCTTCTGGAGCAGGCTACCGAACCTGCTCCCCGCCCCCTTTGACGGCTACTTATTCCTGCACGAGAGACTGATCGGCGCCTGGTGGCGGCGACACGTCCATGTTTCCGGGCCGGCGTACCGTAGCGAATACGTCTTTTGGGCCGCCAGCAACGTGGTCATCGGATTGGTGATTCCCCTCGCGGTCTTGGTGCTGGCCCGAAGACGATGGTCGGACATGGGCCTGGGTTGGCCGAACCGCCTGGGGCGGCGACTTACCGCCGCGGGGATCGCCCTGTCGATCCCATTTGGCCTGTGGGTTCTCGCCGACAACCCCCAGGGTATCGAAGAGGTTTGGAACGACTTTCGCTACATCGGCCTTTGCGGCGGAATCGCAATGATCCCCGAGCACTTCTTGATATGTGGCTTTCTTCTAGCCCTGTTGTTGCCGGAGCGTAAGCTTCCCGAAATCGTCCCCCTTCTGCCTGCGGAGGGAGGGATGATTCGCCGCTGCCTGCGGTGGCTGGGACTTGCGCCATCGCTGTCAGGCGTTGGAAGGCACGCCGCGCTCGCCTGGTTCGGGCTTACGCCGGCTTCACTATTTGCCATCCTGGCGTCCGGCGTGCTGTTCCTGGTCGTCCACGTCGGCGAGCCCGCGCTGGAGTTGGCGCTGGCCATGCCCGGCGGTGTCGCCGTGGCCTATATGACTCTGCGTTCTCACTCTATCTGGCCGGGCCTCCTGGCCCACTACGCCCTGAATCTCGTACCCCTCGGACTCTGGCTCCTGCTGCGATGAGCAGAAACGCGACCGGCCGCGGAGCAGAATTGGACGAGAGTCCTTTTAAGTGCGATGCGCTGCGGTGTGAATGGAAATTTGCGCGTTGGCGATCCAGAAACGCCATCGTAATGCTTAGCACGTCCAGCCTGACCAAGGGGGTAACTAATCAATAACCCATCGCGACGTGGGGGCCGCTCGGTTGGTCTGGGTCAATACTCCCAGGTCGTCCACCAACATTCGCCCATCGTACTCCGCGACGCGCCGGATCGTACGATTGTTCTCGGCGTGGGTCGAACATGTAAAACAGCTTGACTTCATGACTGGCCGAAGACATCTCCACACAGTATATTTCGTTGTTGGCAGTTTCCCATCGCATTCTCCGCAATTCAAGAGGGTTCCGTAGTGGCGAGCCGATCGGATCGAAGCGAGTCCGGCGGCTCCGAATAGCGTTCCGTTTTCTCAAACGTGAGTCTTGCAGTCTTTTTTTTAGGAGTTTTGAACATGTTAAATTGGCCCCAATACAGAACCCTCGCCCGAATCAGTTTGGCGATCCTCTGCGTACCGATTTGTGTGGCGGCTACCTGCCCGGGCACAACGCCGACGCCGCCAGGGAACACGATACTCCTTGATGAAGCGATCGCAACCAGCGCCGGGACCGCCATCCCCGCCGACGTCGCCTGTCCGCCGCCCGAGGGTGGGGCTCGAGGTCTTGCTACGGTGTTCAACGCCGTGGAGGGCAAACTCGTCACCATCACGGTCGAGGGGCCGACGGCCAACAGCCGACCTCAGATCCGGGTGCAACATATTTTGAATTTCGAGTTGGCGAATTCCGGCACCACACCCACCACACAAATCAACACAATTACCTTTACGCCGTTGGCATCCACTATCTTTGGGCTAACCGTGAATGAATGCGCCAATGTCACCATTGGAAGCTTTTACGCTGTTCAGGTCAGCCAAGCGCCGTAGCGACGACGCCGTGATTCGATTCTGATGAAAAAACCGGCGGGTGAGTTCCGAAAGGGGCTCACCCGCCGTCTTTTGTGTGGGAGAACGCGAATTCAGTTAAACGCGGGATCGCGTTAATCGATGACCCATCGCGATGTATGGGCCGGTCGGTTGGTCTGGGTCAATAGTCCCAGATCGTCCGTCATCATCCGCGCGTCATATTCCGCGACACGACGGATCGTGCGGTTGTTCTCCGCCTGAGTCGTGCCGACGCCGCAGCCGAGGAGAGGAGCCGCGAGGAAAAGGCCGAGGACGAAAACAAGTGCTTTCTTTGGGCGATTCATGATCGATCTTCCTTCGTCTGGTCGTGTTCAGGCGGGCGGTCGCCGCGGCGACCGGGACCCCTCGTCAAGGCAGGACAACCCGTATTATGTTATCCAATCCGTTGGGGGCTGGTCAATAGGGGTGACGGCGAATGTGCGACCACCTCGGCCATCCCGTGGGTCAGCGCCGATAACCACTCGCGATAGCGATAGGGAATGTCGAAACCACGTCCGATTTCCTTGAGCCGCTCCAGGTGCCGTTCGTACTCGGGCCCCTGCCAATCGCGGGCATTCTCGTCGCAAAAAAAGATCCGGCATCCCAGTGGCCGGTGCTCGCGTGCCGTGCAGCGGCCCGCTTCCTGATAGGGACAGGCCCCGGCATTGGGATCGACCAGTCGGGCCGGCTCGCCGCGAACGAAATACGCCAGCTCCACGTCGGTCACGTAGAGCCGATGGCCGAATGCGGCGAACTTGCAGCAGTCCCCGCGGTTGATGCAGACCGGCTGTTGCGCGGCGATCGAAGCATCGACCGCTTCATAGAATTCACGCATCGCGGCGGTGAACGCATCGTTCGAATTCGGCCTGTGCGCAGCGGGCGCAGGGTTCGGCTGCAAAATCCGGTCGGCGAGGGAAAGCGTCACGTCGAAACGTCCTCCCATTGCTGCGCCGTTCGGCGAACTTCGATCTGCACGTACTCGTAGTGCGAGCCCTGGTTCATGCCGGGGCAACCCTCCGCGGCCTCAGCCCAATCCCCGGGCGAGTGGAGATTCGAGTCCCAGAACGGCCACGTTCGGCATTGCAGCGGCCGCACGGGATAGATCGAACAAATCCGCTTGCCGCCCACGGTCTTCAAGAAACAGCAGTCGCCGTTCTTCTTGTCCTCCGTCAGCGAGAATCGCCGGCCAACGCGGCGCAGGTGTTCGGGGCCCAACCCCTGCCCCGGCCGGCCGAGAAACGCGGCAATCTTCTCGATCTCCTCCTGGTTCAGGAAGACCCATCCGGGCGCTCCCGTGCAACAGTTTCCGCACTGCGTACAGGTAAATCGAAGCCCCCGCTGATACCAGGGGCCTCGCGGGGATGGTTGATTTACAGCGGCGCTCGATCCGGGCATGACGGCATTATATGGCACTTCCCTTTGAGATTATCATCTGGCGTATGCAGGAGTTTCACTTCGACAGCGTGGACTCGACCAACGACGCCGCCAGACGGCTCATCGCTGAGGGCCGTCTGTGCGGCCGAGGCCATGTTCTGGCCCGCGAGCAGACCGCCGGCCGCGGCACGCACGGTCGAACCTGGGTTTCGCCAAGGGACGCCGGGATCTATCTGTCGGTCGTTTATACGCAGGCCGGGCCCGCGTCCGCCGACCTACGAGGCGTAACCACTGCCGCTGGGCTTGCGTGCGCCGAGGCCTTACGGAAGATCACCGGGCTCACGGCGATTCGGCTTAGGCCCATCAATGACCTGATCGTTCACTGCCGGAAACTCGGGGGAATCCTCACGGAATGCGAAATCGAGTCCGGCGAGTTGAAATCACTGATTGTCGGCGTTGGGATCAATACGCGAATCGCCGACCGTCCGCTGCCGCCCGGGGCGATGGCCCCGATCTGCCTGGAAGAGTGCCTGGGGCTTGGATCCGTCAGCGAAGCCCTGACAGCCCGAATCGTGAATGAACTTATAGGAACGTTGCAGAATTCGGTCGCGAAGGAGCTTTTGGGCGGGGGCGGGCCTGCCGAGCGGTTTCCGGGGGTCGAAGGGGGTCTTTCCGCAATGTCGACGGGCAAAAACGGCCCGCCCCGCTTGGTGTCCCCCCAAAAATAGTCTAAAAATATTTGCCTGTTTCGGGTATCATATTTGATAATTATCGGCGGGATGATTTTACAGGGAGCGAAGGCAGTCATTATCCCAGGCCGTTAACAGTTCGCGCGTTCGCGCGGTGGGGACGGATTGCCTCCAAAGGATGATATGAAACGATTATTCGCCATGCTGTCCGCGCTGGGGTGCGCCGTTGCCCTGGTGGGCGCATTCGGGGGCCTGACCTGCGACGTCCCACCGGGTGGGGTGGAGATTCCGGATAACGCCGGCCTGGTGAAGCTGCAGGTCAACAATCTCTCCGGCCTTCCGGTGGCGGTCGAGGAGACCTATGTCCTCGTCGACGATCAGGTCCGTCATACGCAGCGCTTTTTGCCGCCGGCCGGACCGGCGTCGAGCGCGGTAGGCATCGTAACGCTGGCCGACACCATCATCGTTCGGGCTCAAGTCGCCAACGAATCCGATTTGAATTCGCTCGCGGTCGTCGGCGACCTGTTGGCGGCCCGCGTGTTTCGCTTTGGAGAGGACTTCCAAAACGGCGATACGCTGGTCTTCGACATTCCGCCGCCCTTTGAGCCCGCGCCCAACATCATCGACTGCAATCGCAACGGCATAAACGACGCGGTCGACATTGCGGGAGGCGAGAGCGACGACTGCGATTCGAATACCGTGCCCGACGAGTGTCAAGCCGACACGGACCACGATGGATTCATCAATCCCTGCGACGGCTGCCCGAACGACGTCAACAAACAGGAGCCGGGAATCTGCGGCTGCGGCAAGCCGGACACCGGTGACGCGGACGAGGACGGCATACTCAACTGCGTCGATACCTGCACCGACACCGACGACGACGGCTTCGGCAATCCCGGGTTCCCCGCGAACACCTGTCCGCAGGACGGCTGTGTAGACGATCCGTTGAAGAGCGCTCCAGGAGTCTGCGGCTGCGGAGTTCCCGATGTCGGCGACGCGGACGAGGATGGCGTCCTGGATTGCGTCGATCCCTGCCCGGAGGACTTTTTCGACGATTCCGATAACGACGGCTCTTGCGACAGTGCAGACGCCTGTCCGCACGACCCCGACAACGATGCGGACAGCGACGGCGTCTGCGGCGACGTCGACGCCTGTCCGGGCACACCTTCCGAAGAGGATGCGGATTCCAACGGGTGCTCGTGCAGCCAGCTCGATGCCGACAGCGACGGGGTCGACAACTGCGAAGACGAATGCCCCGAAACGCCGTTGGATGAAGAGGCGGATGCCGACGGCTGCTCGTGCAGCCAGCGTGATCCCGACAACGACGGCGTGGACGATTGCAACGACGACTGCGCGGACACACCCGCCAAGGAATCGGTCAATGCTCAAGGCTGCGGGTGCAGCCAGGTAAATTGCAACGACGGCGACGCGTGTACGCTCGATACGTGCGAAGCCGGCATCTGCTCGAATGTCTTCCAGGATGCGGACAGCGATGAAGTTTGTGACGCCAATGACCAATGCCCGAATACGCCTCCCAACGAAGAGCCGGACGCCAACGGCTGTTCGTGCAGCCAGCGAGATCCCGACAGTGACGGCGTGGACGATTGCGACGACCAATGTGCGAGCACGCCGGCCGGGCAGCCGGTCAACGCGCAGGGCTGCGCCTGCAGCCAGGTGAATTGCAACGACAGCAACCCGTGCACGCTCGATACCTGCGCGGCGGGCATCTGCTCGAACGTCTTCCAGGACGCGGACAGCGATGGGGTCTGTGACGCCAACGATGAATGCCCCGATACACCGCTCGGCGAGGAAGTCGACAGCGACGGTTGTTCGTGCAGTCAGTTTGACTTCGACAACGACGGCGTTGACGAATGCGACGACGCCTGCGCGGACACGCCGGCCGGGCAGCCGGTCAATGCTCAAGGCTGCGCGTGCAGCCAGGTGAACTGCGACGACGGCAACCCGTGCACGCTCGATACCTGCGCGGCGGGCACCTGCTCGAACGTCTTCCAGGACGCGGACAGCGATGGCGTCTGCAACGTCAACGACGAATGTCCCGGTACGCCTCCCGGCGAGGAGCCGGACGCCGACGGCTGCTCGTGCAGCCAGCGGGATCCCGACGGCGACGGCGTGGACGACTGCGACGACGTGTGTGCGGACACACCGGCGGAGCAGCCGGTCAATGCTGAAGGTTGCGCGTGCAGCCAGGTGAACTGCAACGACGGCGACCCGTGCACGCTCGATACCTGCGCGGCGGGTATCTGCTCAAACG